>WFTQ01000026.1 GCA_015485355.1 bacterium
AATCGGGCCAGTTCGGTCAGCTCGTGATAATGGGTGGCGAACAGCGTCTTCGCAGCAATGTGTTTATTGTTGTGAATATACTCGGTCACGGCCCAGGCGATGGAAAGTCCATCGAAGGTGCTCGTGCCGCGGCCGATTTCGTCCAACAGCACCAGACTTCGAGGCGTGGCGTTGTGCAGGATGTTGGCGGTCTCCAGCATCTCCACCATAAACGTGCTTTCGCCAAAGGCCACATTATCGGAGGCGCCGACACGGGTAAAAATGCGATCGACCAGGCCGATGCGGGCCTCGGCCGCCGGGACAAAGGAGCCGATCTGGGCCATCAAAACAATCAACCCCACCTGCCGCAGATACGTGGACTTACCCGCCATGTTCGGCCCGGTAATGATCATGATCTGTAGGTCCTGATTGCTGATGTGGGTATCGTTTTCGATGAAGGGTTGATCGGGGGGCAACCGTTTTTCCACCACCGGATGGCGCCCGGCCCGAATGTGAATTTCCAGGGAATCGTTCACTTGAGGTTTAACGTAGCGATTTTGGCAGGCAACCTGGGCGAAATTGGCCAGACAATCCAGCTCGGCGATTAAACGGGCATTGTTTTGAATGCCGGCGCCATGGGCCGCCACCTGTTCCCTGACCTGTTGGAACAACTGATATTCCAGCGTCGCTATCTTTTCCTCGGCTCCCAGAACTTTTTCTTCAAACGCCTTCAATTCCGCGGTGATGAACCGCTCCGCATTCACCAGGGTCTGTTTGCGATGAAAATAGTCCGGCACCTTGTCCAGATGGGCGCGGGTAACCTCGAAATAATACCCGAACACTTTATTATAACCGATCTTCAGGGAAGGAATGCCCGTTCGCTGACGCTCTTTTTCCTGAAGCTCCACCATCCAGCTTTTCCCCTCCCGGCTGATCCGACGCAGGGCATCCAATTCCTCATGGTAACCATCCCGGATAATGTGCCCCTCTGTTGTGGTGACGGGGGGATTCTCGACAACGGCCGCTTCGATGAGGTGGATCACCTCATCCATATCGGTCAGTTTTTCGGCATATTCGGCCAGCGGCTCCCCTCCTTCGCGCTGCAACACCTCCCGGATGGGAGGGATCAATTTCAAGGCGTTCTTCAGGGCCACCAGTTCGCGAGGGGTGGCACGGCCGGTGCCGATGCGTGCCAGCAGCCGTTCCAGATCGGTCATCTGCTGCAGGGCCTCCCGAATTTCCCGGCGCAGGGATTCCCTCCGGTAAAAGGCCTCCACCCGGTCCAACCGTTGCCGAATCTTCTCCAGCCGGATCAACGGATGGGTCATCCAGTGTTTCAACAATCGCCCACCCATGGGCGTCAGCGTTTGATCCAGTATCGAAAGCAGGGTGGCCTCTTTACCACCGGGATTCAACGGCTGGGTGATCTCCAGATTCCGTCGCGTGGTTTCATCCAGTATCATGTATTCATCGGAGGCAATGACCGACAGCTTCCGGATATGCTGCAACCGATTCTGGTAGTTCTCCTTGGCATAATGCAAAATGGCCCCGGCCGCCACAATCCCCAGAGGAAACGCCTCTGCACCAAAACCCTTCAGGCTGGAAGTCTGAAAATGATGGGTCAGCGTCTCGTAAGCAAAAGTGGGATGGAATATCCAATCCTCCAGTTGGGTGCTGACGGCCTCAATCCGCCCCTGAAACAACTTGTCCAGGTGTTCCTGCACCCCTGCGGGGACCAGCACTTCCCTGGGGGCGATTTCCTGTAAATAAGCAACCAGATTTTCGGCATCAACCTCACTTAAATAGAAGGCTCCGGTGGAGATATCGGCGTAACTTACCCCCACCTTTTCTTTTCCGGGATACACCGCCGCCAGATAGTTGCTGGTCTTCTGATCCAGCAGTTTGTCCGACAGCGCGGTACCCGGTGTAATGATTTCCACCACCTCCCGCTTTACCACCGTTTTGGCCAATCGAGGGTCTTCCACCTGTTCGCATATGGCCACCTTGTAGCCGGCGTTAATCAGTTTGGGTAGGTAAGCCTCCAGAGCATGATGAGGGAATCCCGCCAGGGGGACGTCGGCCACTTTACCGTGCGACCTTTTGGTCAGGGCGATCCCCAAAACCCGCGAGAGGGTTCGAGCATCTTCGTAAAAAGTCTCGTAAAAATCCCCCATGCGATACAACAATATCATGTCCTGATATTTTGCCTTGATGGAGAGGTACTGTTCCATCAGGGGAGTGGTGTCCGCGGATTGAGTGGATTTTTTGCCTTTCATATACCGTCTTCCGGTTACGCGTTCTCTATTGGGAAACAATGCGAAGCAATTCGGGCATCGACCGTATTTTAAAATCGGCCCCTTTCAGTCGACTCTCCGGACGATACCCATACAATACCGCACAGGTATAGATACCCGCCCCCTTTCCACTCTGGATGTCCTGGGGCGAATCCCCGATAATCAGGGCCCGTTGGGGATCAACGTTCAGTGCATTCAGAATGTACCGTACCGGCCGCGGGTGGGGTTTCTTTTCCGTCAGGGAATCGCCTCCCAAAATCATGTCAAATGCTTCCGCCAGTTGCAGCCGATGCAATATTTTCCGAGTGTAATACTCCCCCTTATTGCTCAATACCACTTTTTTCTTCCCTCGCAATTGCTCCAGTGTTTCCCGGACGCCCGGATACACATGCGTGTGATCCGTACAGTGGGCGTCATAAAATCGAAAATAGATATCCATAGCCCCTTCCAGCAAATCCGCCCTCACTTCGGTCTGGTGGGCCATACATCGTTTCACCAGATTTCGGATGCCATCCCCCACAAACGACCGGATGGTATCCCGGGGCAATTCCCGCAATCCCAGCCGGCGCAAGGTAAAATTGGCGCTGCGAACAATGTCCTCCATGGAGTCCACCAGGGTGCCATCCAGGTCGAAAATCAGCAGTTCCAGTCTTAAAGCTTTGGCCACTTCCTTTCCCCATAGTTCCCCTAAAAGGCAAATATACATAATTTTTTTCTGGAAATTGAGAGAGAATTTTGGATTTCCCTTGCTCAGGAACACCCGAACAACGAATTCAAACTGAAGCGACGATGCAGCGAAGCGGTTGGATCTGGAGAGGGCGGTGGCGGTCTCATTCAAACTGTGCCGGCACACTCCGGGGTCGGTGACGGAACCCCCAGAACCATAACGACGCCTTCACCGCGGTTTCCCGGAATTCCGCGGCCTGTGTTCAGCCGGCTCTGCCCATGGGAAGGAGGCCCAAGCGCACGGTTGGAAATCACCCCTCAAACCTTCGCCACTATTTCATCACCTTTTCCACGGTGGGTTCGATGGGAAAGGTAAAATGGAAGGTACTGCCTTTCTCCAGTTCACTTTCCACCCATATCTCTCCCCCATGCAAGTTGACGATCTCTTTGCAAATGGCCAAACCCAGTCCCGTTCCCCCGACACTGAGCCGGTTTTCCACCCCGGTCTGCTCATACTTGTCAAAAATGGTGTTCAATTTATCCGGGGGAATGCCCACGCCCGTATCTTGCACGGCGATATGGGCAAAGAACTTATCCTCACCTTTAATGGTTTTCTTCATTAATTCCGAACGAATGTAGATGGACCCGCCCTCGGGAGTGAACTTCATGGCGTTACTCAATAAATTGTTGAGCACCTGCTCCACCCGCAGACTATCGAAAAACAACAGGGGAAGATTGCGATCCAGTTCCAGGTGGATATGGATTTTTTTATTGCGCGTCAACACCTTCATGTTGTTGACCACCCGTTCGATCAATCCGTTGATTTCGTTAAGCTTGGGCTCGATGCTGAACTTCCCCACCTCAATTTTGGAAGCCACCAGGAAATTGTCGATCAGGGTCAATACCTTTTTCACGTTTTCTTTGGCAATATCCAGCAATTCTTCCTGTTCCGAGTTGATCTCCCCCACCACCCGGTTTCGGATGAGCTCCAGAAACCCCTGAATGACATTCATCGGGGAACGCAGGTCGTGGACAATCATGGAATTGAAATCCGCCTTCATGCGCTCCAATCGTTTAATGACCCGCAAATCGTTCAAGACCATAAAAAAGCCCACTTTTTGCCGATGCTGAAAGAAAGGGAAAGCAAACACCGAGACGGGGATTTTTGCGCCGCTATGGCTCAATATTTCCAGCTCCACATTTTCGATGCGGGTTTTTTCGTCGCTTTTGCCAGAGACCAATTCCAGGGCAATTGCTTTGAACCTTTCCCGGGATTTCTGTTCGAAGAACTGGATCAAGCGTCGATGGTTCAGTTGCTGCCGGCGGTACCCCAATAACCGCTGAAAGGCGGGATTGGTATAAATAATCTTTCCGCTCAAGTCGCAGGTGACCAATCCCAGGCTCATGGTCTCCGCTAAGGTGCGATAGCGTTCTTCGCTGGCCAGTAATCGTTCATATAACTGGGCGTTTTCCACTGCAATGGCCGCCTGGTTGGCATAGTACTCCAGCGGTACGACTTTATCCTGGGTCGGTTTTAAACGGTCCACCGGATCGTGGACCAGCAGATAGCCCAGGGTTTTGTTACGCGTTTCCAGCGGCACCACCAATAAATCCTGATCGTTCCATTCAATAACCTTACCCACTTCCACCTTTTTGCCGTTCCCATGCTGCAATAACGGCATGGCGTCGTAAAAATAAGAATGGTTGATTTTTTCGCAGCGACTGATGAACAGCTGAAACTTCTCCAGCTCCAGGGGTTGGTCGATCTTCAAAGGTAACTTCAGGGTATTATCGAACCCCAGTTTTGTGGACAACCGCAGGCTCTGTTGCACTTCGTCCAGCAGTAAAAAGGCGATATCGTTCCACCCCAGCGATTTTCGTAAATTCCCCGCAATCCGTCCCAGAACCTCTTCCAGGCTTAAATCGAGTTTCAATTCATTGCCCAGCTCAAAAATCCGAGCCAGTTGCTTCAGTTTCAGCTGGGCCTCTTTGACAATGTGGGTGTCTTCCAGAACCTTTTGAACGCGCTGGATCACCTCGTTCAACCGATGAATTTCCCAGACGCTGAACCTGGCATCGCGGGCCGGTTTGTTGATGATAAAGACGCCGATCACCTCGTTGTAGATTTTAATGGGAATGAGGAACAAATTGCGATAATTTAATTTTGCGAAAATGGTGCGGGTGGATTCCCCTAATCGGCGATTGTCCACAACATCCGGCAAGTACTGCATTTTCCCCTGATGGATCAGGCGAGAGAGAAATTGCTCTTTATTTAAAAAGATGACATTTTTCTCGATGGATTCCAGGCTATTGCTATGGGTCTGGAAATGAAAATGCTTCGGGAAGAGAAACCCGAATCCCTGATTATACTGCCAGAAGACCGTGCTATCGGCGCTGGTCATCTGATTCATCATTTTACAGGCCAGATAAAAAATAGCATCTTCGGAGAACCGGTTCATGATGAGCTGGTCGGAGAAATCCGAGGAAGTGGCCTCGGAACGTTCGGCCAGATGGGTATCCAGGATTTTTTCTCCCAGGGCTTCCGCCAGGTCGTTGATCAGCAAAATTTCGTGGGATGCCAGGGTGCGATGATTCACACTGCCGATGATGAAACCACCGATGGCCATTCCCTGCACCTTGATGGGAACGAAATAAAGGCGTTTCACCGGCCAGCCCCATTGTACCAGTTTGCGAAACAG
Organism: bacterium; assembly: GCA_015485355.1. Taxonomy (GTDB): domain Bacteria; phylum Calditrichota; class Calditrichia; order RBG-13-44-9; family J042; genus JAADJD01. The sequence continues at coordinate 5,639 of WFTQ01000026.1, forward strand.
CTGAGGATCGTCCGCCGGCGCCAGGGCAAGAGAACGCCCCCGGGCCAACCACGATTGGGCCAGCCGCTCCAGTTGATGGGTTAACACGGCGTATTTACGACGGGTGGGCGGCACAAACTGAACGAAGTGTTGAATCTCCCTCATGGAGGCATCTACGGTGAACAGGGCCCAGTAATCCATTAACACCGTCTTGGGCAGATAATTGATCAGTCGCTCGAAGAGTCGGGGCAGCTCCCGCTCTTTCTGGATAATTTTTAGACAATAATTAAAATTATCCGCAATTTCCACCTTGGCTTTCAGAATCCCCAGGTTTTGAAAAGTCTCTTTCACAAAGGCCAGATTATGAGAGATCTGAAAAAAATCACTGTTTTCGGGCAACAGTATAAATCGACCGCCCGGCAGCACCGACCGCAACTTTTCGACATCCACCCCTTCGTGGTATAGCAAGATAAACCAGCTCTTGTGCAACTGGTAAATCTTTTCCAATATCCGAACCGCCAGCTTGTACTTGCCCGGATTTTCATCAATGTACATTAAAAGGATTTGGGGGCGGATCTTCTGGACAAAATTCTCCATTTCAAAAAGGTTGGGCAGGTAAAAGATCTCCAGATTCTGATAGATGAAGTTTTTCTGTAAAAAATGAAACAGTTCCTTTGTGGGGGTCTGTACCAGGACTTTGATATACTCGGCATTGGGCATGGTTATGCGCTAATAAATTAATTCTTTTAAATTTAACGAAAAATGCTTTCCGGAAACAACCCCAAAAATGAATAACCTTCGTTTTTTCGATACTTTCTTGCCTTTTCTACCCGGTAGCATCCGGAATGGCTCTCGCCTTCCGGATCATCCCGGGAGAGGTCGGCTATTCGGCCCTACGGCGATCGATGCCGATTGCGATAGTAGATAGTGACCATGCCCTCCAGGACCAGATTATCCTCCACATGTTGAATATAGCGACTTCGCGAGGCCACCAAACGGGCCAATCCACCGGTCGCCACCACCTGCGGTTGGGCATTCAGTTCCTTGCGCATCTCGTCAATCAATCCATCCACCATCATCACGCTGCCCAAGACAATTCCCGACTGCATACTTTCCTCGGTGCTTTTACCGATAGCCTGTTCCGGAAACGCCAGGGCGATCCGCGGTAGTTTGGAGGCCCTTTCGTGAAGCCCCCACGCGGTCGTCTCCACGCCCGGGGCAATGGCGCCCCCGATATACACCCCATCGGCACTCACCACATCAAAGGTGGTGGCTGTTCCAAAATCCACAACAATCGCCGGCCCTCCATATTTTTCGTATGCCGCCACCGCGTTGCACAGCCGATCGGCCCCCACACTGGAGGGAGGATGGTAATCGACCCGGATTCCCAGATCGAGGGTATGGTCGATGATCATGGGTTGCTCCCGAAAATATTTGCTCCCCAGGCGAATAAACTGCTGGGTGATATCGGGCACCACCGAGGAAACCACCAGGTGATCAATGTCTTTCAGCGCCAGGCCTTCGGCAGATAAGAAATGTTGTATAAAAGTCATGAATTCATCCTCAGTGCGATGCACTCCGGTGGTAATGCGCCAGCTGGTGCGATACTCCCTGCCGGCAAACAAACCGATTTCGATATGGGTATTGCCAACATCAATGGCCAGCAGCATGAGCACCTCCCCGTAAATGAGCCACTTCTCCAGAAGCAATCACGGTCTTTTCCCCGTCCGGCCGTTCGACCATCAACAGCCCCTCGTCGGTCAGTCCCACAATCCTGGCCGGCCAGGTTTTGTTGTGAATGCGGATCTGCACCATCTCTTCTTTATACATCAGCCGGTCCCAATAGGCCGAAATTAGAGAGCCGCCGGCGGCTTCGGGAAAGGTGCGGGATTCTTCGAAAAGGGTGTTCAACAAATGGGCAAACAGCCGTTCCCGATCCCACAGCCGTTGTGTGGCCATGCGTAACGATACGGCCAAGGGGCGAATTGCGGGGGAAAAATCTTCCCGTTGTTGATTCACGTTCAAACCGATTCCTATGACCAAATAATCCTGTGCTCCGCCGGTAAAGCTTCCCTGTAACAACATCCCCCCCAGCTTTCGATCGTGCACCCACAGGTCGTTGGGCCATTTCAACCGAATGGGAAGCGCCCGCCCCATTTCCCGATACATCCACCGTTCTAAAGCCTCGGCCAGGGTTACCGCCACCCACACATTCCATAAGTGAACGTTCCCGGAAAGGGATGCCCCGCGGCGTAAAACGGAAAACCATAATCCCACATTGGGCGGGCTTTCCCAGGAACGCCCCTGACGACCCTGTCCGGCGGTTTGCCGATCGGCGATGGCCACCGTCCAATCCGGCGCCCCCCGGTGTACCTGTTCCATCAGATACCGGTTCGTGGAATCCAGTACCTCAAAAACATCCAGCCGCACGTAACGCCGGGGCCGAAGATGCTGTAATATGCGCTGTTCGTTTAACATTGTGTCGCGAAACTTCCCCCTGCCCCATACCTTCCTTTCATCTCCTCTAACCCAATTAAATGCAGAATGCTTTGAGAGACAAATAAAAATTCGCCGGGTGTTCAGTTTCCGGGTGTTCGAGGTCCATCGACAGGTTGCCGGCACCGGGTTTCCGAATTTTTCTCCACCATCGCCTCCGGGTCCCCGGGACCTATCCCCATCGTTTTCACCCATCCCGATATTCCCCGAAAACCTCCCGCAGGGCATCGGAGATTTCGCCCAGGGTGGCATACTGTTCCACGCAGAAAATAATATGGGGCATGAGGTTTTCGGGGGTCCGGGCCGCCCGTTTCAACCGATCCAGAGCGGCCTCAACTTTCGCTCCATCCCGACGTTTTCTGAGTCGCCGCAATCGCTCGATTTGTTTTTTGACCACGGCATCGTCGATGCGAAGGATTCCGGGACGCGCATCCTCTTCCAGCGTCAATGCATTCACTCCGACAATAATGGTTTCTCCACTCTCCACTTTTTTCTGATATTCGTAGGCACTACGGGCAATTTCATCCTGAAAAAAACGCCGCTTCACCGCCTCGACCGCCCCGCCCATGCGATCGATCGTCTCCAGGTAATCCCAGGCGCGTCGCTCCAGTGCATCGGTCATTGTCTCCACAAAGTAGGAACCGGCCAGGGGATCCACCGTATCGGTCACGCCACTTTCGTGGGCAATGATCTGCTGGGTGCGTAAAGCGATGCGGGCGCTTTCTTCGGTGGGCAGGCCCAGGGCCTCGTCGTAGGCATTGGTGTGCAGGGATTGGGTTCCTCCCAATACCGCCGCCAGCGCTTGCAGCGTGGTGCGGACAATGTTGTTCAGCGGCTGTTGGGCGGTCAGGGTACTACCGGCCGTCTGGGTATGAAAGCGCAGCATCAGGGATTGGGGCTTTTGGGCACCGAACCGCTCTTTCATGATCCGGGCCCACATGCGCCGAGCCGCCCGAAATTTCGCAATTTCTTCAAAAAGGTTGCTGTGAGCATTGAAGAAAAAAGAGAGGCGTCCGGCAAAGTCGTCCACATGCAATCCGGCATCAATGGCAGCCTGCACATAAGCCATCCCATTGGCAAAAGTGAAGGCCATTTCCTGCACCGCCGTGGCGCCCGCTTCCCGTATATGATAGCCGCTGATCGAAATCGTATTCCAGGACGGAAGATGCTGGTGGCAAAATTGAAAGATGTCTGTAATGATCCGCATCGACGCTTCGGGAGGAAAAATGTAAGTTCCCCGGGCGATGTATTCTTTCAAAATGTCGTTTTGAATGGTTCCGGAAAGCTTTTTCAAGTCGGCCCCCTGCTTGTTGGCCACGACAACATACATGGCCAGTAGAATGGCCGCCGTGGCATTGATGGTCATCGAGGTGCTGACCTTCTCCAGAGGAATGCCTTCGAAAAGAACTTCCATGTCTTCCAGCGAATCGATGGCCACCCCGACCTTCCCCACCTCGCCTTCGGCCATGGGATGATCGGAATCGTAACCCATCTGGGTGGGCAAGTCGAAAGCAACCGATAGCCCCGTCACTCCCTGGGAAAGCAAATAGCGGTAACGGCGGTTGGATTCCTCCGCAGTGGCAAATCCGGCATATTGGCGCATGGTCCAAAACCGCCCCCGGTACATGGTGGGATAAACCCCCCGGGTGAAGGGATATTCTCCAGGAAATCCCAGTTTCTCCGCATAATCGAATTCCGGATCGGGCAGGTAAAGCCGATCGACAGGAATGCCCGCATCGGTCTCAAACTTTGGGCGACGCTCGGGAAAGCGCTCCAGCACTTTCCTCAGGGTCGACTGTTCCCAGCGCCGTTTTTCCCGTTCCAGACGATCCATTCGGTTTCCCCCAGTGGTTATTTTACCTCATGCCGTACCATTCCATCAAATTTAATAAAACTTTTGCCCCGCCATAGAAATATTAACAAAAATTCCCGTGAAAAGGCAAAATCCGTTTGCTTTCGCCGCACCCGTACGCAAGGTGGTTCACCAAAACCGGGGTCGGGGGGAGACGCCCTCTTCCATCGGCGTCCAATCTCCGGGAAGGGGGGAACCGAGGGCCGGCATCGGTATTGGATGATCCAAATGCGGACATTCGTCAACCTATGGCGGGAATTCGAACCGGGCAGGGTGCCGATTCTTCTTCGACCGTATGAAAACAACTGTGGGGTGTCATGGGAAGCCGTTAGTGGGAAAGCGGGGGCTTCCTCGGGAAGGGCCTTATTCCAACCGGATCAGCAAGTCTTCTTTTTCCACCGCCTGATGGGGCTCGACCACGATTTCTTTAACCACCCCGTCGATGGGCGCCCGAATCTCGTTCTCCATTTTCATGGCTTCCATGATCAGCAGGGGTTGGCCGATCGTCACTTCCTCCCCCACCTGGACTTCCACCCTTAAAATCAATCCGGGCATAGGGGCCCGGACCTCTCCATGCCCGTGAACGCGTTCGGTTCGGCCGAAAATTTCCCGTTCAATCTTCTGCCGCTCATTCAGAACCGTCAGGGCATATTCCTGCTGATCGATTTTAAACACCATCTCCGGAGCCGGATGGACCAATTCGACGAAAAAGGACTTTCCGTTAACCAGAACGGAATACTGTTCGTTTGCCACTCGGCGGGGATCCAATTGAAAAAGGGTCTCTCCCACGCGAATCCACAGGATACCGTTTCGATCTTCGACTTCCACGGGAAAAAAAGCTTCCCCTTTCCGGATGTAATAAACCATCAACGTTCCCTCATCATTTCTTTCAGGCCCCGGATTTTCCAGGCGGAGGGTTGAGGGGGCCTTTCCCGGGATACGAAATGCCCATCCTGGTAAACCTTTTGCTGTTCCTGCAGGTATCGCAAGGCGGCGGCGACGGCGTCAACGGCTTCATCTCCCGAGACTTCCGGCAAACAATCGGGCCAGCAGGCATCGACAAAACCGGTATTAAAGCGGCCTTCCTGAAAATCCGGATGTTGCAGCACCGCCAGACAAAAAGGGATGGTTGTGCGCACCCCATGGACCTGATATTCCTTGAGGGCCCGGATCATGCGGGCAATGGCTTCCCGGCGATTGCTTCCCCAGGTAATCAATTTCGCCATCAGGGGGTCGTAATACATGGTTATCTCGGAATGTGAGGCAATACCGCTATCTAAACGGACGCCCGGGCCTTCCGGATGCTTCAAATATTGGATGCGCCCGGTGGAGGGAGCAAAGTTGTGAAACGGATCTTCGGCATAAATGCGACATTCGATGGCATGCCCCCTGGCTTGAATCGCTTCCTGCCGCAGGGGTAAGGGGGAGCCCTCGGCCACCTGAATCTGCAATTTCACCAGATCGATCCCCAGAACCATCTCCGTTACCGGATGTTCCACCTGGAGCCGGGTGTTCATTTCCAGAAAGTAAAAATTCAGATTTTCATCGACCAGAAACTCGACGGTACCGGCATTGACGTAACCGCAGGCCCGAGCGGCCTGAACGGCGGTAGCCCCCATCCGGGCTCGTACCTCCGGGGGCAATATTGCGGAGGGACATTCCTCAATCACTTTCTGATGCCGTCGCTGAATGGAACAGTCCCGTTCCCAGAGGTGTACAATATGGCCCTCATGGTCCGCAAGGATTTGAATTTCGATGTGTTTGGGAGATTCCACCAATTTTTCGATGTAGATCGTATCATCGCCGAAGGCCTTGAGGGCTTCGCTGCGGCCGGCTTCCAAGGCCCGCGGGAGTTCTTCCGCTTTGCGCACGATGCGCATGCCTTTGCCCCCACCCCCGGCAGCGGCCTTTAACATGACCGGATATCCCCCAATCGATTCGATAATCGCTTGCGCTTCGGCCACACGCTTTATCGCCCGGGTGGTACCGGGCACCACCGGCACCCCGGCCTCCTGCATGATCTTTCGCGATTCCGTCTTGCTCCCCATCATGCGGATGGTTTCGGCCGAAGGACCGATAAATATCAATCCGGCTTCGCTCACCTTGCGGGCAAAGGTGGGATTCTCCGCCAGAAAACCATAACCCGGATGGACGGCATCGGCACCGCTCTCCAGGGCCACGGCGATTATTTTTTCCATATTCAAGTAGCTCCGGCTCGAGGGGGCCGGACCAATGGGATAGGCCTCGTCGGCCATCAGCACATGGGGCGACAATCGATCCACTTCTGAAAATACGGCCACAGTGCTCACATCCAATTCCTTGCAGGACCGGATAATGCGAACGGCGATTTCGCCCCGATTGGCGATCAAAACTTTTCGGATACGCTTCAATGGTTCGTCCTTTCCCGCATCAATTTTCAACCCTTTTCGCTTCAATAAAAGTGGAAACCCGTAATGGCACAACGCGAATTTTATTTTCCGCCGGGATTGGTTGCGTTTACCTCGCCCGCAAGCAGCCGCTTCTTAAAAGTGCACTGGCTGGTATCCATTTCGGCAACTTCCACCAGCACCAAAATCGCACGTTTGTTCCTATCCAGCCACATTTCCCGAATGGGATATTCCCGGTCTTCCTTTTCACCCACTTTCACCACCCGTTGTCGGGAACGTTTGTACAGAAAGAGAATCCGATTTTTCACGCTCAGCTCCAGGGCCCAGGCATCCATGTATCCCAGGCGCAGTACTTCTCGGGTCCGGCTATTCTGAACCACCACGGGAATCAATCCCTGACGATTCAGGTAAACCCTGGTTCGTCCCCCGGGCGCATCAATGGGCAACGGGGCCTTGTCTTTTTCCGACCCCCCTTCCCTTTTCTGAAAAACAATCTGGAATCGCTGCATGCGCTCTCCCTGTGCTTGGTTCGTCCCTGAAATTTACCTTACCCAATATATACGGTAATTTTGGGTTTGAATGAATGTGTTTTTTGCTTCGTTGACCGATTCCGGCGTTACCTGTTTGAACGATTCCAGAGAACGGAAGAAATAGTCTTTGGGA
>WFTQ01000027.1 GCA_015485355.1 bacterium
GACAAAACCACCTAAGCCAACATATTCCGCACCCGCCAGATCCGTAACCAGACTGTTATTTTCTCCATAAAGCAAACGCACATCCCATTTAAAGTTTTTCAGCTTGATGGGCTGCGCATCAATAGAAATTTCCCAACCCTTGTTTTCAATCACCGCAGCATTCTCCAGCTTACTGGTGAAACCAGAAGATGGCGGCACCGGCAAGGAGAGGATAACGTCTTCGGTACGACTTTCGTAACGCGTAATTTCCAGACCAATACGGTTGTTCAAGAATCCTAAGTCAATGCCATATTCCCATTCTTTATTCCGTTCGGGCTTGATGGCATTGTTACCCTTGGTTCCACTGGTAAAGAAACCTCCAAAGCCAAAGGCGGTGGTGGAGTGAGACACCCCCCAACCCTGGCCAAAGTTACCCGAACCGTATGCCGTGATGGTCTGATACACACCCGGTTCGCGACCCGTCTCACCATAAGCAGCACGAATCTTACCATAGCTCAAAATGTTCTGTACGGGTTTCAGCATTTCAAAAGAGCTGAATTCCCAGGCACTACTGAACTTGGGGAACCAGTGGCGTTTTTTCGCCCGCCCAAAGGTGGACGAACCGTCGTTACGCAGCGAAGCAGAGAGATACAATTGATCCCAGAGGTCTAACATCACCTGACCGAAGAAAGACTCCTGGCGAATCTTATATTCAAATTCATTGGGATCATAAGAGGCCGTGTTGTCCAGTTGATTGTAACCATATGCAGCCATCTTGTCGCCGATGGTCTGAAAAGCATTGTATTCCCGCTGATTGACCTGATGCCCCAGCAAGACATTCACATTGGCATTGGCGGGTTCAAAACGCCGACTGGCGGTGATGGCCAAATAACCATCGGTTTCCCGATAGGTGAATTTTTCACGAATCACCCGGCCTTCGGGATAAGAAGAACTGCTGGGCGGATACACGGTGCGACGATCATCGGTCGAATAATCGGTACCCAGTGTGTAGCTGATATTCAACCAATCCAGAGGATCATATTCCAACTTAACGTTCCCGAAAGTCCGACCCACGTCGCTCAGGTTCACATTTTCATATACAATGAAAAAGGGATTGTCATATCCTCGAGAGCGATACAGTTCTGTCGGCCGTTGATACCGGTAGGAACGGTGCAAACCGGTTTCGGGATCCAGATAGGGCAGATTGTTAAAGTTCGGTGGGGTACGGAACGTACCTAACAAAAGACCACTTACATTGGAACCTTTTTGAATACGATTCACCGTGACATCGGAGTAGTTGAAGTTACCCGTCACACTTAATTTTTCGGACAATCGCTGGGTGGCCTTTAAGTGCACGCTGTTGCGCAGGTAGTCCGAATTCCCCTTAATCGCCCCGTCGATGCTGGTGCGTCCCAGGGAGAGATAATAGGTCGTCCAGGCATTGCCCCCCGATACGATGAATTGATTATCTACATTGTGGCCGGTTTCGAACATTTCCCATTCATGGTCATAAATGTCCAGACCATAAAGAGGATTTCCGTTCTCATCGACTAGCGGTTCACCAAACAGGCCAACCATATTTTTCAATTTGTCCACTGTTAAGGTATCCAGTAAAGGTCCCCAACTGGTAGAAATGATGGTACTGGGGACGCCAAAAAAACCCTGACCGTATTTTTTCTGCAGTGGCACCGTGTTATAAACCTGGTCCCAGGAATAAGACACCTTGTAGGTAAATTTGGGTTTACCCGGCTTACCGCTCTTGGTGGTGATCAGGATAACACCGGAAGCGGCTCGGGTTCCGTAAATGGCAGAAGCGGCCGCCCCTTTCAGAATCTCAATGGATTCGATATCGTCCGGATCGATATCCGAGGCCCGGTTGGTCTGGGTGACACCACCGTGACGGCCTACGGCACCGGCGATACTCTGGTTGTTGATAGGCGTACCGTCCACCACAATCAACGGCTGATTGTTCCCCTGAATGGTATTGGCCCCCCGGATCCGGATGTAAGCTTCTGCACCGGGTTCACCGCTGGCGGCAATAATCTCTACATTGGCCACCTTACCATGCAGCGCCGCCACAATATTTTGTTCTCCACTTTCGACCACTTCCCGAGGCTGCACCTTAGGAATGACGACACCGAGCTTTTCCTTGGGGATGCCCACACCCATACCGGTGACCACAATTTCTTGCAATTCCAGTACGTCCGGAACCAGTTCGAAATTGTAGGTAAACTCTCCGGCAGCCAGGGTAATTTTCTGTTTGCTAATCTTGTAACCCAAAAAGTTGGCCACCAGCGTCACTTCCTGTCCATTTACCAGCTCCGCGGGTATTTCAAACATATAATACCCATCCACATCGGCGGAAGCGCCCAATTGCAATTCCTCAATATAAATATTCGCTCCCGGCAATGGGTTACCGGCGTCGTCGGTCACTACCCCTTTGATGATAGCACCTTCCTGGGCCAGAGCGGCGCCAAAGCATAGCAAGCCTACGGCTATGCTCATCCAAACAATGAAAAACGACCGTCTAAAAGACCTCATTTGGACCTCCTCCTTTTAATTAGAGTATAACGAATTGGAAAACGATGGCATACGTGTGATAAGGCAGGATTCGAAAAATAAAGTGGCCTCCTACGTTTTGTTTCAATCACCTGTTCATTTACAACAATCGTACCAACACCCTTACACCCCAGAGATATCTCTTTAAATATCAATAGCTTGTGTGCGACTGCAGCCGACCGCCGTGATGTGACTCAGGTCAATTTTTTCCCATTGAAGGGGGAAAATTTTTTCCCCTTTGGTTTCAAAGAATCCAATAGGGTGAAATCGAGGTGTTCACCAGGTGAAGCGCTAAGCCATCTCATCCAGCAGGCGCCGGATGATGTCCAGAACCGAAACGCCTTCCGCTTCGGCGTTAAAGTTGGGGATCATTCGATGGCGCAATACGGCAACGGCACAGGCTCGTACGTCCGCCTCTTGTGGGGTGAAACGCCCTTCCAGGGCGGCACGGGTCTTGGCCCCTAAGATCAAATATTGAGAAGCCCTTGGGCCCGCCCCCCAGTTGATCCATTCCTTTATGAATCGAGGCGCATCCGAGCTTGCGGGACGGGTTCGGTTCACCAACCGCACGGCATATTCCACCACATGGTCCGCCACGGGAATTTTTCGCAAAAGCTGCTGATACCTCAAAATCTCTTCCCGATTCAACACCTTGTCCAGTTGTGGCAGGATGTGACTGGTCGTGGCCTTAACAATCGCCACCTCATCGGCGAAAGAGGGATAATCGATCCATAAATTGAACATGAAGCGATCCAATTGGGCCTCGGGTAACGGATAGGTGCCTTCCTGCTCAATGGGATTTTGGGTGGCCAGCACAAAAAAGGGCTCTTCCAGCCGGAAGGTCTCTCCTGCGGCCGTCACCCGGTATTCCTGCATGGCTTCCAAGAGTGCCGACTGGGTCTTCGGCGGTGTCCGATTGATCTCATCCGCTAAAACAATGTTAGCAAAAATAGGCCCTTTGATAAATCGGAACTGCTTTCTCCCCGTGGAGAGGTCTTCCTCAATGATTTCGGTACCGGTAATGTCCGAAGGCATCAAATCCGGAGTGAACTGAATACGACTGAATTTTAAATCCAGAACCTCAGCCAAGGTATTGATCAACAGGGTTTTTGCCAGCCCCGGAACTCCGATGATTAGACAATGCCCCTTAGAAAATAAGGCGATTAATAACTGATGAATGATCTCATCCTGTCCGATGATCACCTTATGGATTTCCCGAAGTATTTTTTCATAGACTTCCGCCAGCCTTTCCAGCATCTCCACCTCTTTGGAAACCACCCGATCGCTCATACTCGCTGTCCTCTTTCTTTAAAACAATGATTTTACAGAAAATCGATTCCCGAATCAATTATTAAATCAAAACATTCATCCCTCACCCTGAATCCGTTCAGATAAACCAGAACGAATCTCTCAGCCGCCCTTCAATATCCCCAGGGCCACCAATAACCGAACCACACCCCCCAGAAACGGTATCAACACCGCAGTCCGGATCCCAAACAATATCAGCAAATCTTTCATACGAATGGGAACATCTCGGAACATGTCCATCATCATGGGGCCCAAACTGGAGAAGAAAATGAGCTGAGACACCGATAACACCGCCACAAAGAAACGGGCCGCCTCTCCGGAATCCGCCACCAATAACGCCGGAATATACATCTCGGTAATCCCTATCAGCAGCGCCGGGGCCATCTCGGTGGCTTCCTGAAACCCCAGCAACTTCAGCAAAGGCACCAATGGTTGTCCCAGATAATGAAACATCGGGGTAAATTCGGCGATCAACAACGCAACGGTACCCACCGCAATCACGGTTCCCAAAATACTGGATGCAAGCACAAGCCCATCTCGAAACGCCTTTAGGCTGTTCTGGAAAAAGGGGGGAGCCGTTTTTGCTGTATCAAGTGCGGCCCTCCAGGCGCGTCTCCATAACCTTTCGCAGGCTTCGGGAGCCTCTGTACTCGTGGTCTTAATCCCGGAAAAGTATTCATCGGGTACCCGGTTGATGGGGGGCATCCGCACTAACATGACGGCCAACACCACGACACAGAGGAAATACAAGCATACCACTAATGGAAATATGGGCAACAGGTCGAGGGTCGCCGCCACCACCCCGACAAATCCCATGGAAACGGTTGAAAAACAGGTTGCTATCGTAACCACTTCCCTTTTTGTATACCCACCTTGCCGATAGACCGATCGGGTCAAGTAGAGTCCCACCGAATACGATCCCACCCAGGAGGCCAGGGCATCCAATGCCGCCCTCCCGGGTAACCGAAACAAGGGTCGCATTACGGGCTGGGCCAACACTCCAACAAACTCCAGCCCTCCATAAGCCACAAACCATTGCACCACTACCGCCCCAATGGGTATGATTAACGCCACCGATACACTCAAGGTCGCCCAGATGAATTGGGGAATGCCCGCATCCGTCCAGGCCACCGGTGTCAAACGGAAACTATACAATAATGCGAGCGCTCCTCCCAGTATGCGCCATCCCAGGATCATGCCCGAAGTGCGAAACTCCCGGAGCCAGGGCGGTAAATACAGGCCTTTTCTTTCTCGATATCCGCCCAGCAGCGTCAACAGACCACCCAACAGAGCCACCATCAATGTATACCCACGGGAGGCCTCCGGAAAGGTTTGCCGGAGGGAAGAAATCACCACATCGAACGGAACGGTAAGTTGACCTCGAAACGGGAGGGGCAATAGAAAAAACGCCCAACCAACAAGAAAGGTGCTTAAAAACAACATCTCTGCACGAAAGGACGTCGAAGGCTTGCCCGGCATTGGGCCGGTCGGGTTACTCAACAATCCGAAACATCTCCTTCTTTTCCCAATATTCCATCAACTCTGCTTCCACATTTTTACCTTCCTGAAAAATAAGAAACGGGTAAAGATCCCAAAAATGATGAACCACGGCGTTTAACAACTTACTGCTGTACAACAAATCGTTCTCTCTGGGATAGAAAAGCCCCACGCTCAGCTCTGTTTGCTGTCGCCAGAACGGCAAGTCGGGCCGGAGCAAGCGTTCGGACGTTGGGCCTTCCTCATCCCCTTCCAGCCGATAATAATGGGTAACGATTTGATTTCGTTCCAGAAATTCTCGAAACCATTGAGCGTACCGTCCAATACGGCGCCCCCACCCGGCTTGCCGGCGGCCTGAAGATGGCTTACCGCTCCAAAATCCCACCCAGACCCCACGCCGCTCGAGAGCCACATAAAGCAAAGGGCCATCGGCCCACCGGCGCCCCTCTCTGGGAAACGTCATGAACACGTATCGTTTAAAGGGCAAACGATCCTTCCGAAAGCGCCGATCGTTATGAATTCGACTAATGGTTTTGTGAATTTGCGGTCGGGTTTCCAGATTTTCATCCAGCATTTTCACAAACGGGGCCAACCCCTGGACGATCGCCTTAGCCGTGGGTTTAATCTGTTTTTCGTAAACCGCCTTGTGCGCCTCAAACCATTCCCGGCCGTTATGCTCGTATAACCCCTCCAAAAAGTCAAATATTTCGCCTCGCAATCCCGTAAACATACGGCCCGTCCCTTCCTCAGGATCATACTTCACATTGAAAATATTGAAAAGAAAACCCCGTAAAGCAACTCATCCTTCAAGGAAAAGGAAAGGGAAAAAATGCACAGGGGTGTTGCCATGCGAATCAATGAGGAGGCACTGCATTGGGAACATTCCGTTCCCTTTGATCTCGCAGGCAACACCCCTTTTTCACTTTCTATATACTGAATTCCAATTCATTCAGTTCCAGGTGGGCAACCGCCCTCCACACCCGATTGCCATACCCGGGGCCACGGGGGGCTGAAACGCTGGACCAAACTTCTCGGCAGGCATGGCAGGGTAGACCGGACAGGTTTCAATCCAGATACAACTCGTCGACTTCAAACCGTTCACAACTATCGCTTAGGCTCACATGAATATTCCGCAGCCCACATTTGTAGTAGATATCCTCCACCTGTGCTTCGTTTTTATTAGAATAAATATAGGCCAATCGATGTTTGCAAAACTGACAGATGGGAGGAATGTCTTTTCGCCGGAACTCTTTACGTTCTCCCTGGAGGGATTTGCGGAACAGGCCGGAGATGGTTTCTAAATTCCGGGCAATGACACGGAGAATGGCTCGTATGCGGATGAGAATATAGATCTGAACCCCAAGCAACAACACCAGAATGCCGAAGAATAAATCGGGCACACGATTAAGGCTGAAAAACTCCAACATCCCTGACCCAACCTTTTTTAAGGTTATACCATTCTACTTTCTTAATGTTCTTAATTCAATAGACATTTTCGGGAAAAGGGGAATCAAAGTTTAACAGATAATCCGGAATTCCCTTCCCCGGCGAAGGGATTCCTTGTTGCCAGCCCCCGGTGCCAGGAATTTACAAAAATTATTGCAATTACAGGGATTATTTATATTTTTGAGATGTTCCGGATTAATCTTGAATAAAATTTAATCGAAAAAAGGAGGGTGAACGGTGAACGTTGCAGTTTGCATGAAACAAACTCCGGATACGGAGGCGCAAATCAAGATCAGCGATGAGGGAACCTCGATCGTTCCGGAAGGAATTAAATGGATTGTCAACCCTTATGATGAGTTTGCCATTGAAGAAGGCTTACGGATCACCGAAAAGCATGGGGGTGAAGTCACCTTGATTTCTCTGGGCCCCCCCAGTGTGGAAAAAACCATACGGGAAGGGTTGGCCATGGGAGCCCACAAGGCCATTCGCATCGATGCCCCGGCGGTTCCCTCCGATCCCATGGTTACCGGCCGGGCCCTGGCGGAAGTGCTCCAGGAGGGCCATTACGACATCATTCTCTTCGGGAAGCAGGCCATCGATGATGATCATACGCAGATCGCTTCCATTGTCGGCGGCTTCCTCAATCTTCCGGTGGTCACTGTCGTGGTGGAGCTTCATCTCGATGGGAATCGGGGCACAGCGGTTCGCGAAGTTGAAGGCGGGCACGAAACGGTATCCTTTCCGCTGCCTGCGATTATTTCGGCACAAAGAGGCCTGAACGAACCCCGATACCGCTCTTTAAAGGGCATTATGGCCGCTAAAAAGAAACCCATTGCGGTCAAAACCGTGAACCTGGAGAAGGAGCACCTGGTGATTGAAAAGTTGTCTTATCCTCCGCCCAAAAAACCGGGCCGGATCGTAGGAGAAGGACCCAAGGCCGTACCGGAGCTGGTACGTTTATTACACGAGGAAGCAAAAGTCATCTAAAGGCCAACCGAAAACAGTAAGTCGATGGAGGATTCACCATGTCTATGGTACTGGTTGTCTCGGAAATTCGAGAAGGGCAATTGAAAAAAGTTAATCAGGAAGTCTATACCGCGGCCAGACAATTGGCGGATTCACTAAACCTTTCGGCTGCCACTGTTTTAGTGGGATCCGGGCTGGACTCCTTTGCCGAGGCACCTGCTCAATTCGGGATCGAAGCGATTTATTTGGTGGAAGATGCCCAATTCGAAAAATTCAGTCCCGATGCCTTTGCCGCCACTGTTGCGGAGGTTATCCAGCAAAAAAGCCCTTCTGTGGTCCTGATGGGAGCCACCGCCATGGGAAAAGATGTGATGCCCCGTGTGGCTCAAAAAGTCGGTTCCACCTTGGCGCAGGATGTCATCCGGTTCCGGGTGGAAAACGGCGATATCGTCTTCACCCGCCCCATGTTCGCAGGGAAAATCTGGGCCGATGTTAAAATTCAGTCTTCCCCCAAAATGGCGACCCTTCGTCCCAAAGCCGTAAGACCGGAAGAAAAAGCGGTTCAGGCTAAGGTGGAGAACCTATCCATTTCCGTTCCGAAACCCCTGGCGGTGGTTGAAGAAGTTCGCACCAGTGGAGGGGGCAAGCTGGATGTAACCGAAGCCGACATTATCGTGGCAGGGGGACGGGGAATGAAAGCCCCCGAAAACTGGCATCTAATCGAGGGACTGGCGGAGGTACTGGGCGCCGCAGTCGGCGCTTCTCGGGCCGTGGTGGATGCCGGTTGGCGACCCCACGGCGAACAGGTGGGCCAAACCGGTAAAACGGTTTCCCCGACCCTCTATATTGCGTGCGGAATTTCGGGCGCCATTCAGCACCTGGCCGGTATGCTTTCCTCAAAATATATCGTCGCCATAAATAAAGACCCCGATGCCCCCATTTTCAAAGTGGCCGATTATGGGATTGTGGGGGACGTGTTTGAAGTACTGCCCAAACTGACCGAGGAAATAAAAAAGCTGAAAAGCGAATGATCCGAAAACTATTCGTCCCCGGAGGAACCCTCTTCCGGGGACTCTTTTTTCTCAGCTCTCCCGTTGTCAACGAAAACCGGTGGAATGAAAACCGCATAAAGTTTTCAGGGACTCCCGACTTGCATGCCTTTGATCGTAGGTAAACCTTTCCGGAGTCATAATACAAGGGAAGACCCGTCCGGCAGGCTGTTCAAGGCTCCCGGTCGAGCCCCTCTCTTGCAAAAGGATCGTAGGAGTATACTCGAGTGCCCGTCCATCGATCATACCAGGTGTACCCTTTGCCTTTGAAAAACCCCCACCAGAAACCCAAACCCAGGGGCAACAGCGAAATGAGGTATCCCAACCAACGATACAGGGCCGTCTTCCCGTTAACGGGACCGCCCCGTTCCGTCAATACCACCACTTTCTTCAGCACCTTGCCCGGAGTTTGACCCCAGAAAAACGTAAAAAGGGTGTAGTACAGGATGTATATCAGCCAGAATACCGGCACCGGATATTGGATACAGATACTCTTTCCATATGGTAGGTCAAGGGTGAAAAACCATCCACCCCACCAGAAATCCTGGCTCTTGGGGAGATAGTAATCGGGAACCTGGAGAATAAATTGGGGGATCATGGGGGAAACCCACAAGAAAAATAGTTCCCCGTCACTTACTTCATACAACCACAGTCCACAGATCAGCGCCAGGAAGATTCCGTCCAGAAGTTGGGCGTAAATTCGATCGTGAAGTGATGCCGGATGAAGATATCGCCGGGCTTCCGGCCAGCAATAATAGCGTTGAAAAACAGGCCGCATAGCTCAACCACCCTGCTATCGTTCGCAAAAATGAAGCCTCCCCCTCATTCCCGGGCGGGATCCGGTGAATTTTCCACCCTTCATTTCCAGTATCTTCCATCCGTGGCCGTCGTTTCCCCCATCGTTAATCCAATTTTTTCCGAAAAAGCAAATACACCATCAAGGCTTTGGGGGCATTTCCGATTATACAAAACTAATAAAACGAAAGAAATCATGTTTACTCAACTGTTACAGGCCTGGAATCAGTACCTTATTCAGCAGCCGTACTACCAGGACCACTTCATCGTCCAAAAACCCGAACTGGCCGAAAATCTGCTGATTGCCTTGAATAAAGACTGGTCCGAAACCATCAGCGTGGTTCCCTTTATTACCGAATTTGCCGAAAGCACCCGTCTGAGTTCGGCCCATCTCATGGATTCCCTGTTTGCTCTGCTGAGACTGGTCAATCAGATAGAACTTCCTCACCCCCGCCTCCAGGTGCGGGAGATGGAATATAATTTACAAAACTTGATCATCAAATTAAGCAGCTTTTTTACTTTTACCCGTATAGACATGAACCTGCCGGCTCATCCGAAATCTTTCATCCGCATGGTTCAAAACTCCACGCCTCAATTCGAGCTGGATGCGAATTTTCGTTTGTGTCGGATAAACGAGGCCCTTTTGCAAAAGTTTGGTTATCCCAAAGACGAGTTGCTCCAACAACCCATTCGGATATTATTTTCCGAATCCAGCCAAACGTTGCTTCAATTTGCTCAGAAGCAACTGCAACGGGGACTCCGCTACATGATTCGGCTGGAGGTGGAGGCCCGGAGTTCCCGGCATCGAAAATTCCGGGCCATAGTTCAAATCATGCGCGCCGAAACCGAGGACCCCGATATCGCCTTTACCGGCTTGATCCAGGACGTCAGCGAGAGCAAAGAAACCCGGGAGCTGGTCTCTCTACTCTCTTTGGCCCTGGAAAATGTAGGGGATGGAATTGTGGTCCTGGAACCCCAGCCCGATGGTAAAATCCTGTACCTCAACTCGGCCATGGAGAAATTGAGCGGCCACGAACGTTATCAGCTGTTCGGGAAGCCTTTTTCCACCTTGTTAGGAAAACGAGTACGCAAACGCATTCTAAAAGAAATTTTTGAAGCATCCCTGAAACGGGGCTGGAAAGGGGAACTGGTTCAGCACCACCGGGATGGGCATCCTTACGTGGTAGAGATTCATACCAAACCGGTAAAAGACGAAAACGGCAATATTGTAGCGATCGTGGGCATAGAACGGGACATCACCGACTTTAAAGCCGCCCATTTAAAAATTTTGGATCTGGGACGCTTCATTCAGCAAATTATTAACAATCTTCACCACTTCATTATTGTGACCGACGAGCATTTCCGCATTCAATTCTGGAACGAATCTCTGGCAAAAAAAACCGGCCGACAAGGCACCAGCGTTATCGACCGTTCCTTAAACGAAGTGCTCCCTCAGCTCCTGGACAAGATTCCGGATAAAATCTTCCGCCGGTCCAAAAAAACCGCTCTGCTGTTCAACGAACGGTTGTCCTTAAACCTTTTTTCCGAAGAAGACCGCTATTTCCAGATATCCATTTCTCACTTCGTGAGCGCCACCCGTGCCGAAAACCTGTATCTTTGGGTGCTGGAAGACATCACCGATGCTTTCAAGAAAGATCAGCACATTCGATTTTTATCCAAGATCCCGGAAAACAGCCCGATCTTGATCTTCTCGATCGACTTGGAGGGGAAGATTGTATACTCCAACCCTACCGCCTACACCACCTGTCGGGAATTGAACGGCGGAAAATCCTGTCCTCAAAAATTGTTGCCCGGAACGTTAATGTATGACATTGCGATGGGAGACTTTCCCGCGGGGGAGAGCCGGGAGTACCTGCATCGGATTGGGAATCGTGTTTTTCAGTACATTGCTTTTCGTCCAGAGGATCTGGATTTTGTTTTTCTTTACGGCATCGACATAACCGATCGTCTGGAGTTGCAGAATCGTTTAATTCAGACCGAACGCATCCGTGCCATGGGTGAAATGGCCGCCGGTGTGGCCCACGATTTTAACAATCTATTGGCAATCATTTTGGGACGAGTACAATTACTAAAGATGAAGACGGCGGATTCGGAATGGACCCAGGAACTTCAGGTGATTGAGAAGGCGGCCCAGCAGGGGAGTGAAATCGTACAGAAACTGCATGAGACCACCCGGCAAAAACGGGAACGACACTTCCAGCCGGTGTCGCTCAGCGAAATCATTCGCGAAAGTCTGATGTTTTCGATTCAAAAAGTAAAACCGGCGGCTCAAATCAAAGGCACGGATGTTCGCATTCACACCCAGCTGAACGATGAACTGGTGGTATTTGGCAACCCCATCGAGTTAAAGGAGCTATTCACCAATTTAATCTTCAATGCTTTTGATGCCATGCCTGGCGGTGGAGACCTCTACATTCGCTCCCGCCTGAAGGATGAAGATACCGTGGTAATTCAGGTGCGAGACACCGGTATGGGAATTCCCGAGGAAATCATTCACCGCATTTTCGACCCCTTCTTCACCACAAAAGGCGAAAAGGGTACCGGTTTAGGTTTGAGTTTAGTTTACAACATTGTAACGGCTCATCATGGTAAAATCAATGTGAACAGCCGGATTCAACAAGGGACGGAATTTCTCATTGAGCTTCCCTTATCCAAAGAAGTGGTTGAACAGAAGCCTGAACCGTCCCCCTGCCGGTGTGGAGAAAATGACCGGCTTCGCATCCTGGTGGTGGACGATGAGGTAGAACTTCTGGAAACCACGGTGGAGATTCTGCGCCTCCAATTTAAGGAGGTCGATATGGCCCGCAACGGGGAAGAAGCCATCCAAAAATTCAAGCAAAAAAATTACGATGTGGTGATTACCGACCTGGGAATGCCCCGCATTTCCGGGTGGGAAGTGGCACGGGAAGTCAAAAAGCACAATCCTTCGGTGCGCACCATTTTGATGACGGGATGGGGACAGCAGGCCGAGGCGGAACTCAAACACCATCATTACGTGGACCTGGTATTATCCAAGCCCTACGACATTCAAAAACTAATGGAAAACATCCAGAACCTATGGCACCAGGACCACGCCTTTTCCGGATCGTAAGACGCCGGGATAACGCTCTTTTCCCGCCGCTTACCTTTATTGCTGTTCTTCCAGGGGCAATGCCTCTTCAATGATCATGTTGGGTATATCATCTTCCACCAGATACACCAGTTTACAATTCCGGCAAATCAATTGCCCGCGGGTATCGTCCCGGGCGTCGGGCCGATAATCCAGCTCCCCCTTACACTTAGGGCACACCAGGATTTCTAATAATCGGGAATCCAGCATATTCACCTCCCCGTTAAATGCCACCTCACGTGGTTTTCCCGGGCGATGACGCCTCGGTTATCGTTCCCCCGAGGGGGGCACCGATCCTCAAACACCTGTCTTTCCACCTACCGCACCGGCGGCCCCTGGGCGGTCATAGGGATGCCCACATCAGCCGCCGGTGTTATTCTTTCCAATAGCCCATCCGGGCAAATTTCTCCACCCGTTTTTCAATCAGTTCCTGGGGTGGAATGGTCACCAAACGCCGGAGTTCTTCCAGGATGAAGGTTTTTAACGTGGCGGCGGCCTGGTCGTAATCCCAGTGGGCGCCACCGGGTGGTTCGGGAACAATGCGATCAATAATGCCCATTTCCAATAAATCGGGTGCCGTCAGCTTCATGGCTTCGGCAGCCTGCGGGGCCTTGGCATTGTCTCGCCACAAAATAGCGGCACACCCCTCGGGAGAAATCACCGAATACCAGCAATTTTCCATCATCAGAATGACGTCTCCCACACCGATTCCCAATGCTCCACCCGATGCTCCCTCTCCGATGATGGCGATCACGATAGGAACCGGAAGGTGAGACATTTCCAGCAGATTGCGGGCGATGGCTTCCGCCTGCCCTCGTTCTTCCGCCCCGACACCGGGATAGGCGCCGGGGGTATCGATCAAGGAGATCACCGGCATACGGAATTTGGCCCCCATCTTCATCACCCGCAGGGCCTTGCGATACCCTTCCGGATTGGACATACCAAAGTTGCGGTACAGGTTTTCTTTCACATCCCGTCCCTTTTGCTGGCCGATGATGACCACGCGAAATTCCTCAATCCGGGCGATACCCGCCACAACGGCCGGATCGTCGGCAAAATACCGGTCTCCATGCAATTCGATGAAATCGCCGGCCATTCGCTGAATATAATCCAGGGTGTAAGGCCGATCGGGATGGCGAGCCAGCTGCACCCGCTGCCAGGGCGTCAGTTTCGAATAAACATCCTTGCGCAAGGTCTCCACCTTTTTGGTCAGGCGGGCGATATCCTCGGTCAGATCCATCCCGGTCTCCCGGGCATATTCTTCCATCTCGGCGATCTTCTTTTCCAGTTCCACAATCGGCTTCTCGAAATCGAGAATCATGCGAAAGTTTTTCTTCAGCATCCCACCCTCGGTATTTTATCCCCCACACATTCAACCGATAAAGCTAAAACCAGAATCCCACGTTGTCAATACTTACCGAAAAGACTCAAAATTTTTAATTTCCACACCATCAAGGCCGCTTCAAACATGATTTTTTTCGACATTTTGGATTTCCCAACGGTGCGATCGTAAAAAATAATCTGTATTTCCTTGATGCGAAACCCTCGCTTCCAGGCCTTGAAATTCATTTCAATCTGAAAAGAATAGCCATTGGACTTCACCTGGTCCAGGGGAACGGCCTCCAGCACCCGTCTGCGAAAGCATTTGAATCCGCTGGTGCTGTCCTCCAAAGGAAGGCCGGTAATGTACTTGGTGTACTTGTTGGCCATAACGCTGAGCGCCAGGCGCCGTAAAGGCCAGTTAATGACGTTGACCCCCCTTAAATAGCGGGAACCAATTACCAGATCGGCATCCTTAACGGCTTCCAAAAAATTGGGAATTTCCCGAGGATCGTGGGACAGATCGGCATCCATTTCAAAGATATATTCATAGTCCCGTTCCAGGGCAAACTTGAAGCCCTGGATATAGGCCGTTCCCAGTCCCAATTTTCCCGCACGCTCGATCAAAAATACATGGGGATTTTTTTTCTGATAGGCCTTTACAATGTCGGCCGTGTGATCCGGGGAATTATCATCGATCACCAGCACATCCAGACCCGGAATGTTCAGATCAAAAAGAATGTCCAGCACTTTGCCAATGTTTTCCCGCTCGTTATAGGTCGGAACAATAACCAGTATTTTTTCCATTAGCGTTGAACCGTCCTCACTTGCTTAGCGATGCTTTGAGAAATTCGAAACTTTCCTTTAACGTTTTCGGGCGAAAGCCCAATTCCTGAATCGCTTTTTCGATTTTTAACCCCGCTTTCAGGGGACGGGAGGCCCGTTGTTGCAATTGATCGGTAGTGATGGGGATAATCCGGGAAGGATCGAAATGAAACGTCTGGGCGATCTGGACGGCCATGCGGTAGCGATCGATGAAATCGGGGCCGGAGATGTGAATAACCCCTAAAAAAGGCCGGTTTAGAATCAAGTGAATCCCTCCCGCCAGATCATCGACCCAGGTTGGCGTATTGTATTGATCGGTTACCACACGGATCGGTTTATCCTGCCGCAAACGTTGATATACCCAGAGGAAGAAATTTGACTTCACTGCCACCCCCACCCCATACACCACTGAAGTTCTTACTATGGTGTAGGGAAGGCCCGCGGCTTTGATGACATTTTCTGAAGCCAGTTTCGCCTTTCCGTAATAACACAGGGGATTCGGACGCTGTTCTTCTGCATAGGGGCCGTTTGTGCCATCAAAAATATAATCGGTGGAGATATGGATGATTTGAATCATCCGGTTGCGGGCCGCGCGCACCAGGTTTTCCACCCCTTTCACATTGGCCCTCCAGCAGGCTTCCCTTTCCACTTCGCAGCCGTCGACATTGGTATAGGCCGCCGCATTGATAATGACCTCCGGACGGAAATCTTCGATGACGGCCTTGCAGGCCCGATAATTTTCGATGTCCAGCCGGCGATAGAGAAACGTGGGGGATTGAAGCACCGGTTGGGGCGCCCTGGCCGTCGCCAGCAGTTCATAATCCTCAATCAGTTCGGTAATCAACTTCTGTCCCAGCAAACCATTAGCACCGGTTATCAGCACCCGTTTCATACGCCGTATCCGATTTGTAGTGACCAAATGTTTCACCCATTTTTGGATATAGAAGGCTCTTCTTCATTGAACCGCTTTCCATCCTTGCCCGTCTCATGGCCGAGAACGGCGCAACTGTTCCATCACTTCCCTGATTCGGTACACTTCGGTCGTACCCGGCAGGGCGGCGTTGGCTCCTGCTACCAGATTGGCATATTCCATCGCCCGGGGAATATCTCCGTGCTCCAGATACGCCGCCACAAATCCGGCCCCGAAGGCATCGCCGCATCCGGTGGTATCCACTATCCGCGGCACTCGAAAGGCAGGAAAGGCCCGGCTGCCGATAATGCCGTGGCTTTCGTACACCACCACGGCCCCTTCCCGACCCCGAGTCACCACCAGAATCTGATCCCGACGTAAAAACGTTTTATGGAATTCCACCTCGCTTAAGGTGTCCGGCGAGATGATACGGAATTCCCGTTCATTCATCTGTAGAAATCGGGGCAGACGCAACCATTCTTCCACGTTATCGGGACGCCGGGGAAAACGGCGCCCCAGCTTATCTATGCCCATCAAAAGAAAATGGATATCCAGATAAAGGCGCTCGGCCACCCGCGTACCCATTCTCCGAAATACTTCCAGGGTCAGGTCCCATCCGGTAATCATATTGACCACAACCATATCGGCATCCAGGAACGGTTCCACGTGACCCCATTCCAGCGGGGGAAAGTTGAACAGCGCTTTTTCCCGCCGCTCTTCCGGAGAAATATATTCCAGGATGACCTTTTGATTTTTCTGATCGATATCGACCAACCCTGTCGGAGCAATGTTGTGCCGTTTGGACAGAATCGCCCGTACCTGTTCGCGGATATCGTGCCCCACATAAGAGACGGGATAAATGCAATCCCCGGGGCCCAATAATTCGGACAGGATCATGATGTTGTAGAAAATCCCCCCCAGGCTTTCAATGGCCACCCCTTTGAAAGGCAGAATCAGATCTTTGTTGATGGTGCCGATGACGGTGACCTTCATTCAGGCAACCTGCATTGATTGTTTTTAAACACGGTTAGTTTTTCCGCCACCGAGGCATCGGTGTGTGCCAGGATCTGCGCGGCGAAAATGGCGGCATTGCGCACCCCGGCCTTTCCAATGGCCATGGTGGCCACCGGCACGCCCGCGGGCATCTGCACGATGGCGTATAGGGCATCCACCCCCTTCAAATCGCTGCCCGCCAGCGGCACCCCGATAACCGGCAACGATGTATAGGCGGCAATCACCCCGGGTAAATGCGCGGCCATCCCCGCGCAGGCAATGATAACGCCATAGCCCTCCGCCTCCGCCCGGCAGGCAAATTGGTGCACGGCTTCCGGTGTCCGATGGGCCGACAAAACCCGCACGTCCACCGGAATCCCAAAATATTCCAGGTAAGGCAGCGCCTCCTCCACCACCGGGCGATCCGATTCACTGCCCATAATGAGTGCGACCTTTCGCTTCATTCAGCGGCCTCCTCCATGGTGTTTGGTTTGTTCCTCAGATTCTCCTGAAACGTGTAGGCCATTATCTCCAGTTGATCCAGAAACACTTTTTTGCGTTTTCCAATGGCCTGAACATAATAGTCGATCATAAAAACGAGTCCGTTGCCTTTATCGATAAAGGTGATGTTGCGGAAGGGCCCTCCGATGACGTATTTGGGATTTTTCCAGGTACCTTCCAGACGATAGGCGGGAAATCCCTTAAAAGTAATTCGGCGGCCGAAGGTTTCCTCTTCCACAATCACATCACCCTCGTAAATCTTGGCGGCCAGCCGATTGCGTTGGTCGATGATCCAACGAGGAGTAATCTCCTGGCCCTCGGTATAGGGTAACCAGTGGACGAACAGGGAACGGTCGGGGTTCAATCGTCGGAGCCAGACATACCCCTCTTCCAGATTTTCGTCCGCCAAGAAATAATCGTGCTGCACCCTTATGGTAAACGGGAAATGGGTGCGAAGATATTCTTCCAGTTCTTTATTCTCGTAGCGGGCATAAACAAAGCGCTTGAGTCGCTGATAATAAGACCGTTCAAAATCCTGATAAATGGCTTCGCCATAATCGTAGATGCGCTGAATCATGCCTTCTCGGGTAGGGGCTACCAGGAAGAGCACGTACTGATCCAGGGCCCACACGTCTTTTTTGGGAATGTAAAAATAGTCGCCTTTTTGAATTCCCTCGATAATTGCTTCGGAAAGTAAGGCCTTCACATTTGCCGAGACGGGTTCTTCGCTATTGAGTCGGGCCAAAAAGAAAATGTTACGAAATTTTTTATACGTATCGAAACGGTCGAAAGGGCGCCATTTGACCAGATATTCCGGTTCCAGCACCGGGGTTCGATATTCTTTGGCAAAAATATCCCGGATGGCCTCTTCATACACCAACCAATCCAGAGAATCTGCAAAGACATAAATTTCATCAAATTCCCCCTGGCTATCGGGTTTCACACCACACTGGCCGAACCATAGGGCCAACCCCAAAAGCAGTATTCTTTGAACCCATTTCATGAGCGATCTTCCTTCAACGGTTCATTTTTGGGAGTCCGATAAAAAACCAGGAAAACTCCCCCGAGGCCACTCATCAGCATGGGGACCAGCGTGTTTAAGAACGAAAGGGAGAGCGCCTCCGCCGGTGTTAACCCCACGCGGGTCAACAAAAACACATATCCCGAATCCCGCACCCCCAATCCGTTAATGGAAGGCAAAAGTCCCAACAGGAATGCCACCGGAATGACCAGAAACAGGAATTGAAAACTGACCTGCTCCAGGTTCAGGGATCGTGCCAGCAGATAATTCATGAAAATAAAAACAATCTGACTACACAGGGAAAACAGATAGGTGATGCCGATGCGGGCCTTATGCGCCCGAAACACATGGATGCTGTTGAGCACCCGATTGAGCCGATTTCCCAGGTCAAAAAACTCAATTTTTTCAAAGACCTGCACAATCCTGCGAAAGAATCGGGGATTCAGCACCAGCCCAAAACCCAGGCCCACTAAAATTAACATCGTGACGGTCACATAAACAATACGCAGGGTATGGAAATGTTGCAATACCCAGAACAGAGAAAAAGCGGCCAGACTGAGGGTGGCGATTAACCCCAACATGCGCTCAAACAAGACAATGCCCACACTTTCGGCCCGGCGGTCGCATAAACGGGCCACATTGTAAGCCCGACTGATGTCCCCACCAATGGTGGTCGGCAAAAAATTGTTAAAAAAGTAACCGATGAAATAAAACACCAGCAATTTGGGATAACCGGGTCGGATATCGAGCGTTTGCAGCAGCAACTTCCAGCGCCAGGTTAACAATAGAAGTCCCACCAAAAAAGCACATAGGGCCGACCCGAAGTACAATCCGTTCACCCGACGGAGGATTGAATAGATGGTGGAAATATCGGCCAGATAAATGAGATACCCCAGCAGGCCAATACTGACCGCAAAACGGACGATTTGCACAATAATTTTTCTCATCCAGCATCAACTTCAGGATCGTTTCTTCTGCTCGCGCTTTAATTTCTGGTATTTCTCCAACCGTTTTCTGGCTGTTTTATCGTTGGGATTCTTTTCCAACCATTCTTCCAGAATCCGAATCGATTTATCGATTTCTCCCAACTCTTTGTAGACATCGACCAGATATCCCTTAATGCGTGGATTTTCCGGCATCCGATTCAAAACCGCCTCGAAGGCCACCCGAGCAATCTGCCAGCGCCGATTCTGTGCGGCCAGCTCTCCGATGGCCTGCAGCTCCGGTGGAGAATAGTTCTTTATCGTCAATGAATCCAAAGGCTTCTCTCCACTCAGATAGGCAATGCCATCCAGGTAAGAACGGATCCGGGGATAACGCGGATTGTCGTCCAGTATGCGTTCAAAGGCCAGCCGGGCCACCGACCACTTTTCCGACTGCATGGCTATCTCCCCGATGCTCCGCAACTCCTCGTGGGTAAAGTTATCCAGATTCAACCTCTCCAGAGGACGTACCCCGGCAATAAAACCATATCCTTCCAGTATTTTCTTCATTAGCGGCGTATTATAAGGGATAACTTCCGGAGGCATCACCTTAAACACTTTCCGGACAACCTCTTTAAACCGTACCGTGTCCTTATGGGTTATGTAATAGGACGCCAGTTGAGAGAAGGCCGCCCGATAGTTCTGGATCAATCCCCGATGAATGTAATCGTAATACACGTTGGGATTATCCAGATTCCGATATTTGAACTTATTCATTAGCATATCGTAAAGAATTTCCGGATGAATCGACCAGTTGGGCAGGGAGGTGATCTTCATGACCAGCCCATCCATTCGCAAATACCGGCGCAGACCATCCAGCATGTTGTCCTGAGAGACGGTGACACCGAAATACAACGGTTTCTGAAATCGATTACTGAAGAGAATGTTCAACACCATAAAGTCCTGCACGCGGAGGAACTGATTCGCAAACTTGGGGCCCAGATCGAAGCGCAGGGGACCCTTGGGTTGGCCCCGATATTCCGGAAAGACTCTTTTCACTTCTTCAAACTCTTTTTTCCGATAGCTCTCCGGCACCTCGATGCGTATGGTCTTCTTTTCGGGCCAATACACCGGCATGATATTTTGAATCTGATCATCCGGCAGACTGATGGGCACTTTGGGCTCTTTGTTTTTCAACTGCAGAATGTACCAGTCGGTATTCAACAGACTCAGGTTGGCCACCCGCACATCGGTACGAATTTTTTCCACCTCCTGTAAATACCAGAGCGGAAAGGTATCGTTGTCCCCATTGGTATACAAAATGCCGTTCTGTTCGACGTTAATCAACATATTATAGGAATAGTCCCACGGCAGGTAATTGCCGGTGCGATTTTGCTCTCGGAAATTCTTTGCCAGCACCTGCAACGGAAGTAAGACAAACAGCAGGAGGGCGATCAATGCAGGAGCAAAGGCGTTTCTTTGACCGAGTTTTTGATGCAACCATTCCAGAACGGCCGCGACCCCCACGCCGATCCAGATGGAGAAGGCAAAAAAGGAGCCCACATAACTGTAGTCGCGTTCCCGCGGCTGGGGATCGGGTTGATTTAAATATAACACAATGGCCAGACCGGTCATAAAAAAGAGGGCAAATACCGCCAGTCCGTGCTTCCAATCCCGCCGAAAATGATAATAGGCCCCCAGCAATCCCACCAGCAACGGTAAGCCCAGAAATTTAGAAGGGTCCACATCATGCTCGTTAGCCGATTTCCCTAAAAAGTTCCACAGAAAGTAGCGCACATACATTTTATTAATCTGATACCGCCAGAAAAAGTCCCAAGCGCTGCTATAGCGCTTTCCGTTGGGCGATTCCCGCCAAACTTTTTCCCGATCCAGGGTGTGCTCTCCGTACTGCTCCCGTTTCAGATAGCTGATAAACCGTTCGATGGTTTCGGGATCATTTTCATCGATATTGGGATCCAGCCCGGAACGGATATAAATGGTGAGATAGCTGGAGTATCCAATGATGATCAACAGCAACGAAGAGATGAGCAGCGAGCTCACCGCATGGCGTCCCTGAAGGGAAAGAATCAACACCACCAGGAGCAGCAAAATGGCAAACACCAGGGCCACAAATCCACCCCATTCGGCAATTTTGGGCACGCCCATGATGGTCACCGGATACACCAGGCCGGTAAGCGCCGCACCCACCGCCACCATCAGGATAAAATTTTTCCAGTTAAATTCGTAGCGCCGATAGAACACAATCATCACCACCATGGGGAGGGTCAACACGTTCAGGAGATGCACCCCGGTAGCCAGACCGATGATGTAGGCAATCAGCAATAAATACTTTTCGTTACCCATTTCTTGATGGCGGGTACCCCAGCGGAGAATCATCCACACCACCAGACTGGTAAAAAACATGGAGGGCGCATAGACTTCGGCCTCCACCGCATTAAACCAGAAGCTGTTGGTAAAGGCGAAGGTTAAGGCACCTATCAATGCCCCGAGATAGGGAATGAAAGCGTTAAAGCCATCGGTTCGTTTGTAAAACTCTTTCATCACCTGAACAATGATCAAATACAGGAAGAATACCGAAGCGGCCGAGGAAAGCACCGAAATGAAATTCACCCGCATGGCGATGTCTTCGAACAGGGGCAACAGGGTAAAAATCCGCCCCACCAGTAAATAAAGGGGAGCCCCGGGGGGATGCGGTATGCCCATTGTATAGGAACAGGCAATGAATTCTCCACAGTCCCAGAACGATACCGTGGGAGCCATAGTCATCAAATATACAACCATACTGAAAACAAACGCCAATCCGCCAAACAGCTTATGAACCCAATCGCTCTTCATAGACCTTTTCCACTCCTGTTTTTTTCCTCCAATGAACCGGGATGTCGACCCTGCCGATGCGTTTCAAGAATGTGTGAATAAACAACAAGTCCTGAAACCGTTTGCGTTTGAAAAGAAAATACTCCAGAACGACGCTTCCGGGATACATTCGTTTCAACACTTCCGTATCGCTGACCTTGCGAAGACGCTGGGTACGCGTTCGATTCCGTAAGATGATACGGATGTGGCGGAAAACCCAGTAATATGCCCGCAGAATGGCGCCGGCGTTGCGCCAGTGGCCTTTGACGAATTCGCTCAGGAAAGCGGTGCTGTCCATCAGGATGCGCAGCGGGAGCCGGACCAGGAGACGCCGCTTGGAAAGATTTTTGATCAACAAAAAGATGTTGTTGCGGAAATTCCAGTAGGTTTTCCGGGGATTGGCCTGATCCAGCGTACCTCCCACAAAATGCCAGACGCGCGACTGGGGAATGGAGACGACCTCCCAACCGGCCAGACGCAAGCGCCAGCACAAATCGATTTCCTCCATGTGAATAACAAAATCCTCATCCAGCCCGCCCACGGCGTCCAGGGCGCTTTTACGCAAAAATAAACAGGCCCCCGAGGCCCAGAACAATCCCATGGGATCATCATATTGGCCCTCATCTTTCTCGGTGGTAAAAAATATCCGCCCTCGTAAAAACGGATACCCCAGCCAATCGATGAAACCGCCGCAAGCCCCGGCATACTCCAGTTGATCCCGCTGCTGGAGCCCCAAAATCTTGGGCTGAACGGCCGCAATGTTGGGATTGCCCTCGAAAGCCGCCACCACGGGCTCGATAAACCCCGGCTCCACCTCGGTATCGTTGTTCAACAAACACACGTATTTTCCTCGGGCGACTTTTAAGCCCACATTGTTGCCCCGGGCATACATATAATTTTCCGGATTACGAACCACTTTCACTTCGGGGAAATGACGAGCCACATAGCGAACACTCTCGTCATCGGAGAAATTGTCCACCATGATAATTTCCAGATTCGGATAGGTCACCTGGCGCAACGAGGTAAACAAATCGGGAAGAAACTTGATCCCATTAAAATTTAAGGTGACAATGGAAACCAATGGATATTCGCCGTTCGGGTACATATAGCTTGTTATTTTCCAATTTTTTAAAGGATTTCAGTTTAAGAAAAATACAAAATCAACGCAAGCAATAAAAAACGGGTGCTCCACCCGCCGATAAACAGCGACCCACCCGAACGGTGGGTCAAAGAAGCGGCTCCGGCTACGGTTGTGATTTAACCCTTATCCCTTTTGGGGTTCCTCCGTTGTTTTTGTGGGTGCGGCCGGGTTCTTCGACGATTGCCGGGGGGGTGCCTTGGCTTCCCCACGCCTCGTCTCCTTTGCCTGCTCTTGTTGCCCCGCGGAGGGTGCGGTTCCGGGAGACTCCGCCTGCCGGGTTTTTTCCCGCTTTTCCCGCTCGTATTCGTCCACGTAATTCAACTTCAAATCCGCCAGCGTCTGGGTTAACAACCGTTCCTCATTCTCGGTTAAATTGCCACTGGTTTTTTCTTTCAACATATCCAGCATATCGATGGCCACCTTAGCCAGTTCCAGATTGCGTTCAATCTTATCCGTGGCCGGATTCTTCACTTTTCCTAAACTGACCCAGGCCTGAAAACGCCACTGCTCAACCAGGGAAAAAAACAGCATTTCATTCTTTTGTTCGTGAGAAAGCTTTTCCATTCATCCGCCTCCTCATTTTGATGTTTTCCATTTTTATAATTTTTTTCACAATCTTTGTTTCCCCCGGCACCGGAAAATTTTAAATTATTGGCGTTTTTTTTAAGCGATTAATGTAAATTGGATGGTGAAATTTAACAACAACATTTTTAACGAAGACCAATGAAGCCCATCTGCGATACACGTCCCTCACTGCTGGGGCAGACACCGGAACAAATTCAAGCCCAGCTGGCTTCCTTTGGGCAGCCACCCTACCGGGGGAGACAGATTTACAAATGGCTGCATCTTAAAAATGCCGATTCTTTTCTGGAAATGAGTGACCTGCCCCTGTCCCTCCGCCGGAAGTTGGAAGACCACTTCCGGATTAAAACATTGCACTTAGTATCCCGGGAAGTTTCGCGGGACGGCACCGAAAAATATTTGTGGGAACTGGTGGATGGCTTGCGCCTGGAAAGTGTGCTCATCCCGGATCCCCCGCGGGTGACCCTATGCCTTTCTACCCAGGTGGGATGTGCCTTGAATTGCCGATTTTGTGCCACCGGCCGCATGGGATTCAGTCGCAACCTGAGCACCGGAGAAATGGTGGAGCAAGTGCTGCAAGCGCAACGATTGTCCGGGCGGCGCATCACCAACATCGTGTTTATGGGCATGGGCGAGCCGTTCTTGAACTATTCCCGGGTGATTCAAGCCGCTAAAATTCTGGGCGATCCCGAAGGACTGGCCGTCGCCAACAAACGCATTACCATATCGACCAGCGGAATCGTCCCCAAAATTTATCAATACGCCGATGAGCGCCATCCCTACGGTCTAGCCATTTCCCTGCACGCCCCCAACCAAGAGGTCCGGGAGCGGATCATGCCGCTGGCCGAAAAATTTCCCCTGGATCAGTTGATGGCCGGTGCCGCTTATTACGTGGGTCAACACAAGCGCCGGCGCATTACCTTCGAATACGTGTTGCTGGAGGGAATCAACGATGAACCGGTTCATGCCCATCAGCTGCTGCGTATTCTCTCTCCCATCCGTTGCAAATTGAACCTGATTCCCTATAACGATGCGGGGCTGGGATTTCGGGCCCCTTCGGAAACGCGAGTCCAGCGGTTCCTGGATGCGCTGTTGCAGGCCCCTTTTACCGTAACGGTGCGACGGAATCGCGGCAACGACATCAGTGCCGCCTGCGGCCAGCTATACGTGAAAATGGGAAAACGGCAACGGTTGTGCCTGCAACCCCTGTCACCGGAATAAAACTCGCGAGAAGTCATGGAATGGATTTATGGGTAGTCATTATGTTATTTTTATCACAATATTGGAACCGAAGCAACGTATTTTGGGCACCCGGGGCAAGGGCACCATAGACCCCGGGCATCGGTACACGACAGTTAAATACATGGTCATCAAGTGAAGCGAGGAGTCGACATGGTCATCATTCTCCTTGGAGCACCCGGCGCCGGCAAAGGGACACAGGCCAAACGCATTATGCAAGAGTACCGTATCCCGCAAATCTCTACCGGAGACATTCTGCGGGCCGAAGTCGAAGCACAATCGGACCTGGGAAAACTGGTGAAGAGCATCATGGAACAGGGTCAACTGGTGTCCGACGATATCATGATCCAGATCATCGAAAAACGCATTCAGCAACCCGATTGCCGCAAGGGTTTCATTCTGGATGGGTTTCCCCGCACCATTCCCCAGGCGCAAGCTTTAGAAGAACTGATTCAAAAACGGGATTCCGGTCGATTAAAAGTGATTGAAATCAGCGTACCGGACGAAGAAATTATCAAACGCATCAGCAACCGGCGGGTATGCCGGGTTTGCGGCAAGGACTATAATCGGCTGTTTCATCCGCCCCCGCCGGACAACCGATGCGAGGTCTGTGGGGGCGATGTTATCCAGCGCAGCGACGATACCGAAGAAACCGTCCGTAAACGCCTGGCGGAATACCGCAATAAAACGGCCGCCCTGGTGGACTATTACGAAAAAAAGAACCGACTCTATCGGGTAAACGGACTCCAGAGCATTGATCAGGTGTTCCGGGACATTCAAACCATTTTGGAACGGAATGGTCCGTGATGGCCCCTGGATACGGGAACCGCCACCGTTTTCCTTTGGGATTTCTTTTACCGCCGGGATAAGCCGGCCGCAACACACCGTTGGTCTTCCATGACTTTTCTGGTTGCCCGGGACAAAAGTCCCGGGAAAATATGTTTACCGGGCCGCTGGGTCATCCCAACCTCACCGGCCCAAACCCAAGTGTCTGCCACAGTGGGCGGCCATTACTTTGAGTGAAATGCCAAGAATGCAATCGCATTTTTTTCCACGCCCCGGGGTGCTCCCTCACTCGGGAAAGGGAATCCGTTCCCGGAAGGATACCCGGAACGCCCCTTCCGATACGACCGCCCGGCCACCGAGGGAACCGGCGGGTTTGCGGCGCCGGACGTAAACAAAAATCAAAGGTAAACATTGCTTCATTTTCATCTTAAATTTAATGGCCGTAAGGTCGTTCAATATAACCATGGATAATATGGTTCCAAAGGTACAGAAAGCCCTTCTCCAACAGACCATGACGGTGGTGCTTTTGGTTGTCGGAACGGGTTCGATCATTTTGTCCGGCTGTGCCGAGCGAGAGCGGAAAAACCCTTTCGATCCCGAAGCAAGCCAGGAAAGTCCCGTAAGCCTTTCTTTAAAACCCACTCCATCGGCGGTGATCCTGGAATGGACGGTGGCCCCCATTTCCCAGGTGGTGGGCTATCGCATCTATCGATCGGTCAACGATGAGCGTCACTTTGTGTTGTATCAGGAATTGAACACCGACAATCGGGTCTTTCTGGACACCGATGTGGAGCGATTCCGCTGGTATTACTATCGGGTAACGGCACTGGGGCCGGCCACAGAGAGTTTGCCTTCCAACACCGAACGCACGTACCTGGGCCCGGGAACCATTTATCTGGTTTCCAATTCCGGTTTCTGGATCCGCCAATTGAGTTACGATCTGTTGCACGAGCTGGACAGCTATGACACCCGGTTTCCCCCGGTGGAATGGGCCCCTGCCATCGAGGACCATATGATCTGGCTGGCGTATGGTCCCTATCAACACCTGGGACGCCTGAACCTGGTTCTGGGACGCGAGGACAACTTTTTTGAAGAAGACCTTCGCAATCCCGTCGATGTGGAAATTGACGATCGAACCCGACGGTTATTTGTTCTGGACGACGGCAACAATGAATTGATAGTAATAGACGACCTGAAGGTTATCCACCGGGTTCAACTACCCAAAGGGGTTTATCTTCGATGTCAGATTCATTCCGGTACCCGGAGGCTGGGAATACTGAGTGAAACCCGATTCTTGCTGTTTTCCCTGGACAGCCGAGCGATTGTGCATCAACGGAATGCAGACTCGAACTTTCGCTACCAGGATCTGGAGGTCACCGACAAGGCCGTTTACCTGCTGGCTTCAGATGTCCAGGAACAGCAAACCCAGCTCATCACCCTGACCCCACCGTTGTGGGAAGCCGCTAAAAGGCCGTTAAACGGGATTTTCTTCGAAATGGCGGTCGATGTTTCCAACCAGGTGTTTTATCTGGCGCAGATCACCGACATCCGCCGCCCCGACGAAAATCAGCGGCTGGTGAAACTTTCTTTCTCCGGCAGTCGTCTTCTGGAAGTGGATAATTTCAATTTTATTGCAGATATTAAAATTAATCCGTATGATCATTCTGTTGTGGTGGTGGACCGGCTGCGAGATCGCTTGAGCCTGATCAATGAAGAAGGGAAATTAATTTCGGAATCCATCAAACTTTACGATCCCATTCGTGTACATATTGAATAATGTTTAGAATTCCCAAAAACATTTTGCTCATTTTCATCCTCTTCTTGTCAATGGCCATCCTTTTCATCGATATTTTCACCTTCTACTCTCAGTTGCAAATTACTTTCCTGGAAAATTTACGGGAGTTCTTCATCCTGCTCATGGCTCTTTTCTGGTTTTTACTGATCAAAAGGCAACAGCTTACCAAACTTTCCCTGAAAAGGCAATTACTCTACCTGGCCCTGCTCATATCGGCAAACTATCTGGCGGCCACATTTTTGTCCCTGGTTTTAAACCCGGTTTACAGCCGCCCGTTTCCGCCGACCTACCAATCGCTAAGCGCCATTGTTTACGCCACGCTGATCAGTATGGTCGCTATCATCACTTTGATTCCCTCATTTCTCATTTTAAAAGAGCTGTTTTTTTATAAACCCCGCCGACGGACGCGGCTGTACCTGAATGGGTTTATCACCCTTTTGCTGGTGGCCTCTGTGGGGGCCTTCATTCAAAAAAGTTCGGTGTTGCAATTTTCCTTTCAGCCGGAGGTGATGGCCTTTTATCTGGCTCTACTGGCGGCAGTCCCTTTGCTTTTTCATAACGACTGGCTCACTTATCTGCCGCGAAAAGAAAAATTGCTTTATTTCTTTCTGGGAGGCGTGGTCTTTCTCGAAACATCGTTTTTATTCGATGCCGCATTCGACCCCCATTTGGCCGCCTATAGCATTTCCCTGGCCACGTTCACTTTCGGGCTCTGGCTGGTGCTTCTGTTTTACCTGATGTTTGCCGAATTTAAATTGATGTTATTTCTGCCCACGGCCAAAGCATTCGATCGGAAAATCAAAGAGGTTAATTCCCTGTACAATCTGGCCCGCACTTTGAACACCGAGCTGGAACCGGAACGCCTGCATCAACTCATTACACAGCTGACCGCCCGGGTACTGGAGAGCCAGAGCACCTGGTTGGAAATTTACGACGATTCCCGCCAAAACCTGAAAGTGGTTTCTTCCATCAATCTCACCCGGGAACAATTGGCACACAACCCTTTTCATGAAA
Organism: bacterium; assembly: GCA_015485355.1. Lineage (GTDB taxonomy): Bacteria > Calditrichota > Calditrichia > RBG-13-44-9 > J042 > JAADJD01. The sequence goes on from WFTQ01000027.1 coordinate 28,654, forward strand.
AGGGAGGGTTGAATCAGATACTCATACGAGAGGGACGTCCGCTTTTAATAAACGACCTTGCCCAGCACCGGGAATTTCGCCGTATTCTACACTGGAAGCGGGACGCCCGGGCACTGATTGCGGCTCCCCTGTTCTCCAATCGGGGGCAATTGATGGGCATCCTGTACGCCACCAAGCCCCGTCCCTTCGGCTTCGATGTGGACGATGTATCTCTGATCGAAGGTTTTGCCAATCAAGCCGCCATTGCCCTGGAGAACGCCCAGCTATTACAGGAATCCATTCAGCGGGAACGCCTGGAGCAAGAGCTCAAGATCGCCCGGGAGGTACAGCTTAAGCTCCTGCCCCAAACCATGCCCCAGGTGAAAGGGCTTCAGGTAGTCAGCTATTCCCTGACCGCTTATGAAGTGGGGGGAGATTTCTACGATTTCTTCCAATTCAATGATGGGGACTTCGGTCTGGTCATCGGGGATGTTTCCGGCAAGGGCACTTCGGCCGCCTTTTACATGGCGGAGTTCAAAGGGGTGATTCAAACGCTGGCCCGTACCCTCAACAACCCCCTGGAACTGGCCATTCACGCCAATGCCATCATCTATCGCAACATGGAACGCCGTTCTTTCGTCAGCGCCGTTTTTGGAAAATACGATCCCCGGCGGGGTCTGTTTCAGTTTGTTCGGGCAGGGCATACGCCGGTCATCTACTGCCAGGCGGCAACCTCCAACATCCAGTGCCTGCAACCCGCGGGCTTGGGCATCGGGCTGGACAAGGGGACCATCTTTAACCGGATCACCCAAGTGTATACCATCCCGCTTCTGCCTCAGGACGTGTTATTCCTCTACACCGACGGTTTGACCGAAGCACGCAACCCTCAAGGAGAAGAATTCGGAGAAAAGCGCCTGCAGCAATTGCTGGCCTCCTCCGGAAACGATTCGGTCCATCGATTAAAAGAAAAAATCTTCGACACGGTGATGGATTTCATTCAAAATACCCCCTTACATGATGATCTCACTTACGTCATTTTAAAAAAACAGTGAGGGGAAAACGCCCGGGAAAAAGAAAAATTTAACCCTATAACGAAAGGCCGTTGGCAACCGTATAGAAAAACGTTGGAGGAATGCAATGGAAAAATTTTCTGTGACCCGAACCGATGAAGGGGATGTTACGGTTTTGAATTTACAGGGCTTTCTGGATGCTCATACCGCTCAGAAGTTTGAGCAAGCCTTAAAAGCGTTGATGAACGAACACCGCTACGCTATTGTGGTGGACATGAGTCAGCTGGATTATATAAGCTCTGCGGGAATGGGCATTTTTATGGGGTTTATTGAAGAGGTACGGGAAAATCGGGGGGATATCAAGTTCTGTTGTGTCAATCCACGGGTGTTTAAGGTGTTTGATTTGTTGGGATTCCCCAACATCTTCGAATTTTACGCCTCCCGGAGCGAGGCATTGGGTCAATTTCAAAAAACCAGGGACAATTTATGAAAATCCGTAAACCCCATACCTCTTCGCATAAAAAGAAGGTTTATCGTTTGCGGTTGCCGGCGGAATCCTGCAATCTAGAAATTATCCGCAAATTTGTGGTGGGTATTGCGGAACGGTTCGGTTTTTCCGAGGAAGAAATCTACAACATCGAACTGGCCGTGGACGAAGCCGCCTCCAATGTGATCAAACATGCCTACCCGCACCAGACGTCCAACGAAAAGATCATCGATGTGTCTGTACGGGAACGACCCGATGGGTTGGAGATTGTGATCGGCGATAAAGGCTGCGGTTTCGATCCTCAGGCGGTGCACCCCCCGGACATGAATGAATATAAAAAGAGGCTTAAGAGCGGGGGACTGGGGCTGTATCTCATCCGACAACTGATGGACAAAGTCTCCTTCCGCATGCAACCCGGAGTACGTAACGAAATCCGAATGATTAAGTTCGTCAAGCAAGGGGCTTAGCTCATGCCTTCCTATTACGACTATTTACTGGAAAAATTTCGGGGAGACAGCGACGCGGACGAGATCCATCGCCGACTGCTGGAGCTTTCTTCCCTTTTCGAAATCAGCCGCACGCTCAACGCATCGCTGGAACTTTCCCATATTCTGAACAACATCCTGCTCATCCCCATGGGCCGCCTATTGGTAGCCCGGGGTGTCATTCTGTTGATCCGGAATGATCACTGTCGGGTGGAAACGGCCAAGGGGATCCGTGAAACCCGGCATTCCCTTACTTTTCCAGCCGTTTCTTTACCGGACCGCACCTTTGCGGTATCCCAGCTGCATCCGCTGGATACTTCTTCATCCCCATTAATGGATTTTTTGAAGCGCAACCGGTTGCAAATCGGTGTTCCCTTCATTTCGCAAAACCGAATTCTGGGTTACGCGTTTTTTGGGGGCAAGCTCTCGGGTCAACCCTTTTCGGAGGCCGAATTAAATTTTCTTACCTCCCTGGCCAACATCGGCGCCACCGCCATTCATAACGCCCTGCAGCTGGAGGAAATCCGCCAGGTCAACCGGGAACTGGACGAAAAAATCCAACAGCTCAAAACCATCTTCGAGATCGGGGAAGGGTTGCTTTCCACCCTGGAAGAACAGGAAATTTTAAAAATTTTGTGTTACTCCCTGGCCGGTCAAATGACCCTGTCCCGCTACGCCATCCTTTTAAACCGTCCGCAGGCATCTGCCCGGGTGGCGCTTCAGAAGGGATTTTCCCCAGAGGTGTTTCGCCGCCTCCAGCCGGTGATTGGGGAACTCTTTCGCCTTCCGGAGGCCACCCGGTGTCCCCAGATCGCTCATCCGGCGTTGCGCACCCTGCTGGAAGATGCCGGCGTGGCCGTGATCATCCCCATGCACAGCCAGGGCCGATGTCTGGGGGTCGTGTTGCTGGGGGCCAAGGTCTCCGGACAACCTTTCCGGACCGTGGATCTGGAATTTCTCACCACCCTGGTGAATCAAGCGGCCGTCTCTCTGGAAAACGCCCGACTTTTTCGAGAAGCCCTGGAGAAACAACGGATCGAAGAAGAACTCAATGTGGCCCGGACTATCCAAACCCGATTGCTCCCCAAGCAATTTCCCCGGATTGCGGGATATCAAATCTTCGGACGCAATCTCCCCAGTCGGCAGGTGGGGGGCGACTATTTTGATGTCATCCAGATCAACCGGGAACAGATCGCCGTTGCCATCGGGGATGTCACCGGAAAAAGCGTACCCGCCGCCCTGCTGATGGCTAACCTACAATCGGCCCTGCGAATCATGATCGGAGAAACCCTCCCTCTGACGCACATCGTGGCACGCCTTAACCGACTGATTTACCAGAACACCGAAGCAGATAAATTTATTACCTTTTTTCTGGGCGTACTGAACACCCGCTCCCACGCATTCACCTACGTCAATGCCGGACATAATTACCCTATCCTATATCGGGAGGGTCGCGTAGACAGGCACCTGCAGGTGGGAGGCATTATACTGGGGGTTTTGGAAGACGCCGTGTACGAGCAGGAAACCCTGGTCCTGCAACCGGGAGATATTCTCCTGGCTTACACCGACGGTGTTACCGAGGCCACTGACGCTGCAGGAAAAGAAGTGGGAGAAACCCTGCTGGAAACGTTTCTGAAAAAACACGCCGCGCTGGCGCTTCCCGCGCTGCTGGACGCGATCATCCAGGAGGTCCAACAATTCTCCGGCGGTGTCCATCAACAGGACGATATTACCCTGATCGGCATCAAGCGATTGCCCCGGTGATCCCGAATCCCATCGCCGCCGGAACCGATGATTGACCGGTCGAACCCACGGAGTCCACATGTCGCTACAAGACCGCTATATTCACGTCGAGGGGCACCGGATTCACTATATCGAGGCGGGTAAGGCCTCTCCCCCTCTGATTTTATTGCACGGCGGCGGTAGTGATTGTGCCCGTCTGTCCTGGGCTCCCATTCTCCCGGAACTGGCAGGTTCGTTTCGGGTATTGGCACCGGATTTACCCGGTTTTGGAGAGAGCGATACTATTCCCGTAAACCGGCCCATTGAGGATACGGCCCGGTATCTGAATCACTTTCTGGAACGGGTCGGTGTAAGGGTTTGTCATCTGGCCGGTCTATCCATGGGAGGTGCCATCGCCCTGAGTCTATATTTCCGACGGCCCTCACGGGTGCAATCGCTCACTTTACTCGCCAGCTACGGTCTGGGCAACTACTTGCCCGGAGGATGGGCCGCCTACCTGGCCGCCCATTGGCCTCTGTTACAAAAGGTAGTGCGCCGGTGGTTAACAACCAGTCCTGCTTTTTTGCGCCGATCACTGACAAACGTGCTGTTTGATCCACGCCATATCACTCCCCAGCTGATAAACGATCTGCGCCGCCACTTGAAAGATCACCCCACCGGAACCGCATGGCACCGGTTCGTTCGGTACGAAGTCACCCGTCGGGGATTGCACACCGTCTTTACCCTGGAAGCATTGTCCCGAATTCGGGTACCGACATTGCTGATCCACGGGCGGGAGGACAGACTCATCCCCCACACGTTCTCCGACACCGCCGCCCGACACATCCCCGGCGCCCAATACCGCTTGTTGCCCCGGTGTGGACACTGGATTCCGCGGGAACAGCCCCAAATGCTCGCGCGAACACTCAAAACCTTCCTGGAGACGATCAGCAGGTAAAACCTGAAACCGACGCCCTCAATTGCCTTCACTTACTACTGCATCGGAAACCCGATCCTGCAGCAACCGTGGGAGAAGGAAAAAAGGCATTGCAAGCCACGCCGGGCATTTCTTTCCGCCACTACGGTCGGTACGCAATACCCGTTCGTAAAAATAAACCGGCCCAAGTGGGAATCATCCGCCCCGTTCGCGGTCGGGATTCCGGTTATACGCCTTGCTGCGTCCCGGAGGGATCGACAGATATTCCCATCGTTCACCAGCGAAGTGTTTGGCTAAATACGTAATTTGCCCCACATGATAACTAAAATGGGCCAAGGAGCGGGCCAATGCTTCTTCCACCGTAAAAGCAACTCCCCGGATAGTTACCTGTTTATATCGATCTTCCGAAGACAGGGCGGCCATGGTTTCTTCCCATATTTGCCAGGCTTCCTGCCACTGTTGCATGATCCGAGCCCGGGTTTGTTGAGGAGGGGAAAATTCGTCTTCCCGATTTCGCCAGGGTTTTTCCCCATCCGAAGTCAAAAACTCCGTAAATCGGGAACGAAAATTCCCCGACAAATGCTGAACAATCACTGCAATGGAATTATCGCTCTTCCCTATCTTTCGGAAAAAGTCCGGTTCAGATACCTGCCGGACGGCCCCTTCCAGCAGTTTTCGATACCGCAGAAATTCTTCCAAAAACGGAACCATGGACACCTCCGAAAATCATTGGATACGCCTACCACCATCGTGCCATACTTCAGTGAAGTATACGGCATTAGGGTCGGAATAAAAAGGATTATCTAAGAGAAACGTCCTCCCGCCTGCCTGTACCATAGGCAAGGAAACCCGGATAAGGCTCTCTTTTTATTTTCCGGCGTGTCGGTCAAGAAAGAGATGGTAAATCCTGAAGAACGGTTTTCCATAGTTCCGGAGGCCGGCGGTTCCACGTTCCGCTCCGGCATGGTGCCTCCGGACGTGCCTCTATGCGAAAAACCTAAAAGCCCAAAAGCGCCTTCCCGCCGGACTCCACCCGATCATCCCCAACCATTGGATAAAAAGAAAAGCTCCTGACTCCCGGTTGGGTTACCCGTTCGTCAGGAGCTAATACTGACAGCGGTGACTCGCCGATCAGACAAGTTGGGGGAAACTCTCTGACCAGCTCAAGCGCCACCGTCTGCCGCTTTCAGATCGATGGGTGGGGGGAACACCCGATGAGTGATCTGAAAGCTGAGTGCCCCCGCAGGGACTCGAACCCCGAACCAACGGATTAAGAGTCCGCTGCTCTACCAATTGAGCTACGGAGGCTTATCTTTAAGATCAAAATTTAGAATGTTTCAAAAATTATTACAACTGTTTTTTAAAAATAGTATCCCGGTTTTTTCCCCATTGTACCCGATACGCTTATACAAAGGGTTGCTTCCATTGGTTTTCTGCCGCCTCTTTTTCCCATCGTTTATCCGACGATCCCGATTTTCACGTCCAAGTCCGAACAATCCGGCGATGCACCCCGCCATCCATTTTATTTTCCCTTGCTTTCACCAAGCAGATCTTCTTTATTCAGAGCGTTTTCATAGAAATGTAACAGGATGGTTCCATGAAACCGTACGACATCATCATCATCGGTGCCGGTCCCATCGGATTGGCCTGCGGCATCGAGGCCCAGCGTAGGGGGATGACTCATCTTATCCTCGAGAAGGGGTGCTTGGTGAATTCGATTTTTCATTTCCCCACAAATATGACCTTTTTTTCCACCTCGGAACATCTGGAAATCGGGGGGGTGCCGTTTATCTCCCTGGGGGACAAACCCACCCGCCGGGAGGCCCTGGAATATTATCGGCGCGTGGTATTGCACTGGCAACTGAATCTGCATACTTATGAATGCGTGCACAATGTGACCGGCAGTTTTCCAGACTTCCAGGTTCATACCAATCGGGCCTTATACCAATGTCGAGCCGTGATTGTAGCCACCGGCTATTATGATCAGCCCAATCGATTGCATGTTCCGGGAGAGGATTTGCCCAAAGTCAGGCACTATTACGATGAACCCCACCCTTATGCCTTTCAGAAAATCGCCGTCATCGGGGCGGGCAATTCGGCCGTGGATGTGGCTTTGGAGACATACCGACGCGGGGCCCAAGTGACCATGATAGTCCGGGAGCCGACGCTGAAATCCTCGATCAAATACTGGGTGAAACCGGATATCGAAAACCGGATTCGGGAAGGTTGCATCCGGGCTTATTTTAACAGCAAGGTGGTCGAGATACGCGAACGGGACATTCTCATCCAAACACCGGAGGGCATGTTGACTCTGGAAAACGATTTCGTACTGGCCATGACGGGTTATCACCCCGATTACACGTTTCTGGGAAAGCTGGGAATCGCCTTTACAGAGGATGCCGGTCGGGAGCCGGTCTATTGTCCGCGAACCATGGAAAGCAACCGAGCGGGGATTTTTCTGGCGGGGGTGGTTTGCGGCGGGATGGAAACCCACAAATGGACCATCGAAAACGCCCGCCATCATGCCCCTAAAATTTTCGATTATCTGCAAAGCATCCTCCAATAACCGGGCCCTGAACATCGCACCGATACGATAGGAAGAGTCAAACCATCCCCCAACTTTCCGTGAGAACGCCCCCCGGCTTCCCGACCGGTGTTTTAATCCGGGGTTTGATTTCTCTTTAACATTTCATACATTCCAAGAACCGATTTCACTCTGCTTCTCCTTCTTTGCGGCAGAGGAAAAGGAAATATTCGTGTTCATTCACATAATGCTCCGTCAATCCCCTCAAACCGTGTATCATCCAATAGACAAAAGGAGGATTCCGATGAAACCATTGATTGTATCCATGTTGTCGGTAGTGCTGGCAGGAGCCATTATTTCAATCGCCGCAAAAGAACCCCCCGATCCTCAACAACCATTGGGCTGGAACAATCAGCTGATCAGTTCTTTGAATTTCAGTCAAACGAACTTCGATAATTGGACCAAAGGCGGGGAAACCAATGTCAGCTGGCTGCTGAACATCGAGGCTCAATTCGAATACAAGCACAAAAAATATGTATGGAACAATTCGGGGAAATTTTCCTACGGAAAAAACAAAGTGGGCAGGAATGCCTTCCGCAAATCGGTGGACGAAATAAAAATCAGTTCGGTGTTTAAATACCGATCGGGGATATTTATTGATCCCTACGCATCCTTTTCCTTCGAAACCCAGTTTGTCAAGGGATATGACTATCAAACCGATCCGCCAAAGCCGGTTTCCAACTTCCTTGATCCAGGCTATTTATTTTTCAGCGCAGGTACCGGTATGCAACCGGTAAAAATGCTGAAAATACGAACCGGTTTTGCCCTAAAGACCACCATTACCGATCAATATCCCCTGTACGCCGATGATCCCAGAACAGAAAGCATCGAAACGATTCGGTATGAACCGGGCGGTGAAGCCATTCTGGAACTCAATCGGAAAATCAGCGCCAATATTTTGCTCACCTCCAAAGCGGAAGTTTTTTCCAATATGCGAGCTTTTCGAGAAATCGATGTCCGCTGGGACACCACTTTTTCCTCGAAAATCTCCCGTTTCCTGACGGTGATTTACAACATCCAGTTGTTTTACGATTCGGATGTTTCTCCCAAGCGGCAAATTAAGCAGGTCCTGGCCGTTGGGTTTACCTACGAATTGCTCTAATGGTTCGGGGTGGGCAAAATCGGTACCATGGGATGCCTTTCCAAACATTTCAAGCCGACAAGGCTTGCCTTACAAAGCAAGGATTAGAAGGGGCGCAGATGGAAACAGAACCGAGGAGGGCTCAACCAGGGTTTTCCCAAACGCCGTCGAACAGAAAAGCGCTGTTTTCATCGTTCGTCGGACCGTCCCGTTGAAACCGGTGGTGGGGCGGATGGGGCTCCAATACAATTTCTGGAATTTGCCCGGGCGTTGTTCGTCCGACCGATGGGGACGCAGAGGCAGAAAAAATTTCCGATTTCATAAAATTATTGACAGCCGAATATTTAAATGCTAAAGTTTGATATTCGATTTATGAAAATGGAATTGGAGTTTTAACAAGGCAACCATGAATCCGCAGCAATTGAAAAAATTGTTGGAACAGTTTCGTCAAGGGCGGCTGGAACTGGATGTGGTGGTGCAGAAACTTCGGCAGCAGGCCGTGGGGGTGCTCCCTTTTGCGACGGTGGATTTTCACCGGGAAGCCCGCCAGGGGTTTCCGGAAGTCATTTTCTGTCGAGGCAAATCGGTGGAAGAAGTGGTGGAAATCGCGCGGAATCTTTACCACCGCCACGGGCGGTTTCTGGCCACCCATGCCGATGAAGCCGTTTACCGGGCTTTATCGGAACACATTTCTGTTCTGGAATATAACCCCCGGGCGCGCTGTGTATACACCCCTCCGCCAAAGCCGCATCCCCTGGGCAGGGAACGGGCGGCCGTTTTAACCGCCGGTACGGCGGACGTTCCCGTAGCAGAAGAGGCTGTGGTGGTTTTATCACTGTTTGGTTACCCACCCCTCAAAATATACGACGTGGGCGTGGCCGGGCTGCACCGGCTCGACTACCACTGGAAAAAAGTGCAAGCAGCCAGCGTTTTGATTGTGGTGGCGGGAATGGAGGGGGCTCTTCCCAGCATTGTGGGCGGACTGGTCGACAAACCGATCATTGCCGTGCCCACCTCCATCGGATACGGGACTCAGTTTCAGGGAATCAGCGCCCTTTTAGCCATGCTGAACAGTTGCGCCAACAATATTTCCGTGGTGAATATTGATAATGGCTTTGGGGCGGGGTACAGCGCCGCACTGATGATTCGACAAATGATTCGTCTGGTCCAACAAAACCAGGAGCAACCCCATGGATGACGCCCGCAGGAAGATTTATCGGGATTTTCTGAGCGGTCTTGACCCGAATGCTCCGGAAGGGGGACGCAGCCGTTCTCCCATGTTTGTATTGGGGGACGAAACCTGGGCCCCACCAACCGATATTCTGGAAACCCAAACCGAATTGCTCGTCATCATGGAAATTGCCGGCATCCATCCGCAGGATATCAATATTCAGTATGCCGGGGGAGTCCTCACCATCGAAGGTTGCCGGCAAGAGCTGCCCATGATCCGGGAAGCCAAGATCACTTACTTCCATAAAAAGGAAATTGATTACGGGCATTTTCGCGTTCGGGTGAAAATCACCTCCCGGATTATCAGCGAGGCCATCGAGGCCGGCTACGATTCGGGATTTCTGACCATTCATTTGCCCAAAGATACCGGTAAGCGCCGATCCGGTCGTGTGAAAATTCCGGTCAAATAACGGGAAGGTTAAGCAGAGGAGAGCCCGCACACAATGGCCAAGCGAAATCATCAGGAACAACTCTTTATTCTGCCGGTCACCGACGTGGTCATTTTTCCCCATGTGATTTTCCCCATCGTGATTGATGATCCCCACTTCGTCGAAATGGTCAACGAGGCCTTAATCAGGCGCCAGTTGGTGGGAATGGTCACCCAAATTCCCGGTTCCGGGAAAGAAGGGAAAACCTATTCCACAGGCACGGCCGCTTCGGTTCTAAAGCTCTTTCATATGCAGGACGGAACCACCCGCTTATTGGTGCAGGGGGTATACCGTTTTCGCATCATCCGGGTGCTGGAACAACAGCCGATCATTCGGGCGACGGTTGAGCGCATCGAAACCGTCCCGGAGGATCCGATACGGGTGGAAGCCTTGCGACGTACCATCCAGGAACTGTTTCTGAAAGTCATTCAAAAATCCCCGTTTTTACCCGATGAGCTGGCCAACGCGGTGAAGGAATCGCCCGATGCGGAACAATTGGTCGATCTGATCGCCGCCAACCTCAACATCCGTATCGAAGAACGTCAGGCTTTGCTGGAAGAGAGCCGTCTGGATCGCCGCCTTGAACGGGTGATGGAATATCTGGACCGGGAGTTGAAGGTATTGGAAATTACCGGCGAAATTCAGGAGCTGGTCAACGAGGAGATGAGCCGTACCCAGCGGGAATTTTTGTTGCGCGAACAATTGAAGGCCATCAAGCAGGAACTGGGCGAAGACGAGGAGGAAGAGGAAGACGAATGGGAAAAGGAGATTGAGGATCTGCGGAAACAGATCAAGAAGGCCAAAATGCCTCGCGACGTGGAAGAGACCGCCCTGAAAGAGCTGGAACGCATGGCCGAGATGTCCCCTGCCGCCGCGGAATATACCATCTCCCGCACTTACATCGACTGGCTGATCGCCCTGCCCTGGAGCAAGGAAACCCGTGATAATATGGATCTGGAAAACGCGAAAAAGATTCTGGATGAAGATCACTACGATCTGACGGATGTGAAGAACCGCATTCTGGAGTTTTTAGCGGTACGGAAATTGAAAAAAGAAACCAAAGGCCCCATTCTCTGCTTTGCGGGTCCCCCGGGTGTGGGGAAGACCAGCCTGGGTAAGTCCATAGCCCGAGCCATGGGGCGCAAATTCGTGCGCTTTTCGGTCGGCGGCATCCGGGACGAGGCCGAGATCCGGGGACATCGGCGAACCTATATCGGGGCGCTACCCGGGCGCATTATTCAAATGATCAAAGAAGCGGGAACCCGCAATCCCGTGTTCATGCTGGATGAAATCGACAAAATCGGTACCGATTTTCGGGGTGATCCCGCCTCCGCCTTGCTGGAAGCCCTGGACCCGGAACAGAATAAGGATTTTGTTGATCACTACCTGGACGTGAAATTTGATCTTTCCAGAGTAATGTTTATCTGTACAGCCAACGTGCTCTACAATATCCCTCCGGCCCTGCTGGATCGGATGGAAGTCATCGAAATCCCCGGATACATCACCGAAGAAAAGACCGAGATCGCCCGACATTATATCATTCCCCGCCAGATCGAAGAGCATGGGATTCGGAAACGCCACTTAAGATTTACCAAGAAGGCCATCGAAAAGATTATCACCAATTATACGAACGAGGCCGGGGTACGTAATCTGGAACGGGAGATCGCCAACATCTGTCGCAAAATTGCCCGGCGGGTCGCCGAGGGTAATCGCACCCCGGTGAAAATCACCGAGGAAAATGTGTCGCAATATCTGGGACCTCCCAAAAATTTTCCCGAACTGGCGGGCATCAAGGACGAGATCGGTATTGCCACCGGCTTGGCCTGGACTCCCGTAGGCGGGGAAATTCTATTCATCGAATCGACCCTGATGAAAGGCGGGAAACATCTGGTTCTTACCGGGCAACTGGGGGAGGTGATGCGGGAATCGGCACAAGCCGCCCTCAGTTATCTGCGTTCCAACGCGGATGTATACGGTATCGATCCGGACTTCTTCGCCAAATACGATATCCATATCCACGTGCCTTCGGGGGCGGTTCCCAAAGACGGTCCCTCCGCCGGAGTCACCATTGCGACTTCTCTGCTGTCCTTGTTGCTGAAGCGTCCCGTTCGGCACGATGTGGCCATGACGGGAGAAATTTCCCTGCGGGGCCGGATACTGCCCGTGGGCGGCATCAAAGAAAAGGTGATTGCCGCCCGGCGCGCCGGTATTAAAACCGTTATCCTGCCTACCAAAAACGAAAAAGATCTGCTGGAAGTGCCGGAATACATCCGTAAAAAATTACACTTCATTTTTGTGGATAGGCTGGACGAAGTGTTCGCCCACGCCCTGCGCAACGGTTTTCCCAAACTCAAGCCCACACCGGTGGTGGCCCCGGCCCAAAAACCGCTGGCGGCGAAGAATTGAGTCTTCCGTGACCCGGAACAGCGGCAACCCCCTGTTTTGAAGCAATGGGCGCCCCGGCGGGCCCAAAACCAACCGAATGGTTCGGAAGTTTGGAGGAGCGCCGGTCCCGACCACCGGACTGATCCGGCAGCCGCCCCCCGGCCCTGCCCTCACCGGGGAAGACCCGGTGGTCACCGGCATGCTTACCCGGGCACGCGATCATTCAGCAAATTCGGGGGAGTTGTTCACCGCTGATCATGTCCAGAATGCGTCGGGTACCGATCTGGCTCTTCAATACCACGACCGGTTGACCGCCCTCGACCACCCGACCGATCACCGCCGCATGCCGGGATACATCCTGCCGGTGTAGAATTTCTACCGCTCTATCGGCATCTTTATCCGCCACGAAGGCCAAGAAGCGACCCTCGTTGGCAATATAAAGGGGATCCAATCCCAGAATTTCGCAGGCCGCCCGCACATCATCCCGCACGGGTACCGCCCGCTCATCGATTTCCATTTTCACACCGGCGGCTTCGGCCAATTCGTTGGCAGCACTGGCCAGCCCCCCGCGGGTCAAATCGCGAAGGCAATGGACGCGGATCCCGGCCTCCAGAAGCGCCTGGACGGCATCCACCACCGGGGCACTATCACTTTCAATCACGCTCTGAAATTCCAGCCCCTCCCGCACGGCCATAATGGCAATTCCATGACGTCCCAGATCACCGCTGACCAGAATCGCATCCCCTGCTGAGATGTTCTCCGGGAGGATGGAAACACCTTCGGGTACCACCCCGACACCGGATGTGTTGATAAAGATTCCATCGCCCTTGCCCTTATCCACAACTTTGGTGTCCCCGGTCACAATCTGAACGCCGCTCCGTTCGGCAGCGTGTTTGATCGACTGTACGATTCGCCAGAGGGTCTCCATGGGCAGTCCTTCTTCCAGAATCAACCCGATGCTCAGGTATCGGGGACGGGCGCCACACATGGCCAGATCGTTTACTGTACCATGAACGGCTAAGGAACCGATATCGCCCCCGGGAAAAAAGATGGGCTGAATGACATACGAATCGGTTGTAAAGGCCAGTCTACCCTCGGTTACCGGAAAGACGGCGCCATCGTGTCCTCCATCCAGTAAAGGATTGGAAAAAGCCGGAGCAAACATTTTTTGAATGAGTTGATGCATTAACTTTCCGCCCCCTCCATGGGCCAACAAGACCTGCGGGTATTCCTGAATGGGTAGCGGGCACACCGCTCCGCCACGGAAATCGATCTCGTATTTTTTCCTTCTCATTCGCCTGTTTACCCTCCTGAAAATGATGACTCGCTGACGGGTTCATCCAAGGTCCAAGGCCGATCGCCGGGCGAGTGTCAGGCCCGGCGATACCGATAGTAGGCGGCACACGCGCCTTCGGAAGAAACCATGGGCGCTCCACGGGGCTGTTCCGGGGTACAATCGCCGGCGAACAGAGGACATTCGTTGGGCTTCTTCACTCCCTGAAGCACCAGACCGGCGATGCATTCGCTGGACTCATCGGCGGTGTAGTCGGCGATCTGGAAACGCTTTTCGGCATCGAAGGCTTCGTAGCGGGGTTGAAAACCCAGACCGCTGGCAGGGATTTCCCCCACCCCCCGCCACTTTCGGGGCACCACACGAAACACTTCCTGGATCAGCTGCTGTGCGGGAATATTTCCGGATTTCCGAACGGTTCGAGTATATTGATTTTCCACTTCGGCCCGTCCCTCTTCCAGCTGTTTAATGCACATGTACAGCCCCTGTAGAATGTCCAGGGGTTCAAAGCCCGTCACCACAATGGGTACGCGATATTTTTCGGCCAGGGGGCCGTATTCGTGATACCCCATGACCGCACACACGTGCCCCGCCGCCAGAAAACCCTGCACCTTATTGTTGGGTGACGACAGAATCGCTTCGATGGCCGGGGGCACCAGTACGTGAGAGACCAGAAGCGAGAAGTTTGTCATTCCTTTCTGGGCGGCCTGATAGACGGCCATGGCCGTGGTGGGTGCGGTGGTTTCGAATCCTACAGCAAAAAAGACCACTTCTCTGTCGGGATTCTTTTCGGCGATCTTCAGGGCATCCAGCGGGGAATAGACCATCCGCACATCCCCGCCCTGGGCTTTTACGGTAAACAGGTCTTTCTCCGTTCCCGGCACCCGCAGCATGTCCCCGAAGGAACAGAATATGACCTCTGGACGGGAAGCAATAGAAATGGCCTTATCGATCAGTTCTAAAGGGGTTACACAGACCGGACATCCGGGGCCATGAACCAAGGTGATATCCTGTGGCAGCAGATGATCAATGCCGAACTTGACAATGGCATGGGTTTGTCCCCCACAAATTTCCATAATGGTCCAGGGGCGGGTGGTTATCTGATGAATGGCGGCAGACCATTTCCGGGCCGCCTGAGCATCCCGATATTCTTCCATAAACTTCATTCTTCACCCTCCTCTAATTCGTCCAGGGCGGAAATTTGTTTTAAGTACTCAAACACCTGCCTGGCTTCCTGCTCATCCACCACACTAATGGCAAATCCCACATGCACCATCACATAATCCCCCACTTTGGCCTCCGGTACATACGCCAGATTGACTTCCTTTACAATTCCACCGAAGTTGACCTTTCCGGTGCGGAACACGGGATCATCTCCCATAATGCTTTCAATTTTTCCGGGTACGGCCAGGCACACGGGCAACCCTCCTTTGTTTTGGATTCCTATTATTGCTGTTTTTCAATTCCCGGCTTTCTGGTGCTCCCGCTATCCGGGGGGTTTTGCCGGATCAGATTTTCCAGCCAGTCGATCCAGGCATCCAGTCCCTCTCCGGTTCGGGCGGATAGTTCAAAAAATTGTAGATCGGGCTGGATGCCCCGGGCATACTCTCGCGCCCGGGAAAGATTGAAATCCACATAAGGAAGCAAATCGATTTTATTGATGACACACACCTGGGCGACTCGAAACATGGGCGGATATTTCAGCGGTTTGTCCTCCCCCTCCGTGGTGCTGATGATGACGACTTTCCAGGCTTCCCCCAGATCATAATTGGCCGGACAGACCAGGTTCCCGACGTTTTCAATAAACAACAGGTCCAATTCTTCCAGGTTAAAATTGGCCACCGCATCCTGAACCAGATCGGCCTCCAGGTGGCATCCACCCCGGGTAATGACCTGAACGACGGGAACGTTGTAGCGGGCGATTCTGCGAGCATCGTTATCGGTTTGCACGTCGCCCTCCACCACGGCCAATCGATACCGTCCCGCCAATTTTTCCAGGGTGCGTTCCAGCAAGGTGGTTTTTCCGGCTCCCGGGGAGCTTAACAGATTCAAAACCGTCAGGTTCGCCGCAGCAAATCGTGCTCGATTCTCGGCGGCAATGTCATCATTCTTTTTTAAAACCTTACGCTCCACCGTTAAGACTTTCATTCTTCCACCTCCAGTTGACTGACCTGCAACTCCTGCCCCTGAAGCAATTTCACCCGACCGCCACGGCAATGGGGGCAAACCAAAAACGGTACCTCGGGAGAAAAATCGCGCCCGCACTCCAGGCATTGGGCACGAACGGGCACCGGTTCAATCACCAACTCGGAATTCCCCAGCTCTGTGCCTTCGGTGATGGCACGGTAGCAAAATTGTAAGGATTCCGGCACCACCGCCACCAGTTCCCCAACCTTTACCACCACCTTCAGCACTTTTCGAGCGTTCTGCTCCTGTAAAACTTCTTCGACAATCTGAACGATACTCTGTGCCACAGACATTTCGTGCATATGGACACCGTTTTTACCACTGTGTGCGTACATTTTAATCAATCCGAACGTAAAAAAAAAGAGGCTTTTGTCCACAAACATCGTTTTTTGCGGGCCCAATGCTTGCCATCTCCCGGGGAACACCGCTTGAATTCCGGCAGGGATCGTTGTATTTTCCCTGGCAAAAAGAGGGACCACACATGGCTTCCGGAAAAACCCTGGTTCTGGGCATTGGAAACATTTTGATGGGTGACGAAGGTATAGGGGTACATGCTGTCAATTATCTGGAAAAGCATTTTTCCCGTCCCGGGGTCGATTACCTGGACGGTGGCACGGGTGGGTTTCATTTGATGGAATATTTTCACCAATATCACCACGTGATTATTCTGGATGCGGTGCTGGACGGGCAACCCCCGGGGACGATTCACGTGTTGCGCCCCCGCTTTTCTCGGGATTATCCCCCCACCCTTACGGCGCACGACATCGGGCTGAAAGACATGCTGGATGCCATCCATTTGCTCCAGCAACAACCGCGCATTACGTTGGTCGCCGTCTCCATCGGTAAGGTTCCTTCCCTTTCCACCGAGTTAACGGCGGAATTGCAACGGGTTTTACCGGACATCGCCCGGACCGTGTGTCGGATACTGGACGAAGCCGATGGTTCATCCTCCGGGTGAACAAAAAAGCCCCGCCGAAAGACGGGGCTTTTCTGGAGTGTACAGACGGCCGCTATTCCACACTCTCCTTCTCCACAAATTTCCATCCACCCACCATGGAAGAAGTGGTACCCCGGGCTTCAACGTAATCATGGTAAAAGACCAGGTAGACATGGATCATGGCCACGATGATAAAAAACCACATCATGATGTGATGCCACTGGCGCACGGCAAAATCGCCGCCCATAAGCGGTACCACCCAGGCAAACAGACCGGCCAGCCAGCTCTGGCTCATGGCGGCATACATTCCAAATCCGGTGAATACCTGAAAGAGAAAGGCTAAAAACAACAGAAAATAGGTAAACCCCGCCAGGGCATTGTGCCCAATGGATGGCAGGGGGCGTTCTCGAATCTGCAAAATATCGATCCGCAACACATCCAGAATTTCCCGCCACTGTTTGCGGGTATAGGGAATGAAGTTTTTCCAGTTGGCATAATGGTTACCCACAAAACCCCAGTAGATTCGGAACAGGAAGTTAAAGAAAAAGATATAGGCGAAAAGGAAGTGCAGGAAGCGTACCGTACCAAACCAGTACTGAAAGGAGGCTTCCGAAGAGCTGCGAATGGCCAGGGGGCTTCCGATGAGGTAGCCGGTGGTCGCCAGCACCAGAATACTGACAAAGTTAATCCAGTGGTAGATTCGGACCGGCATTTCCCAGACGTAAACCCGTTCGACGGTGTTTTTCTTTTTTCGGTTCATCGCCAGTCCTCCTACATAAAGGTTATTTGATGCCGATGTTGCCCTTCAGGATCGTAGAGGTGCACGGCGCAAGCGATACAGGGATCGAAGGAATGAATGGTTCGCAAAATTTCCAGCGGCTGTTCGGGATCTGCCATCGGGGTGCCGACCAATGCGGCCTCGTAAGCCGAGCGCTGCCCCTGGGGATCTCTCGGAGAGGCGTTCCAGGTGCTGGGAACGACCAGCTGGTAATTGGCAATCTTTTTGTTTTTAATCACGATCCAGTGAGCCAGGGCTCCCCGAGGCGCCTCGGTAAACCCCACCCCTTTGGCTTCTTCGGGCCAGGTCTCGGGGTCCCATTTGTCGGTATTGGTCATTCGGGTATCCCCGTTTTTAATATTGGTCATCAACTGATCATAAAATTCTTTCATCCAGTAGGCCACCAGCCGGGTCTCCAGGCCCCGGGCGGCGGTGCGTCCCAGAGTCGAAAACAGTGCGGTAATCGGGGCGTTCAATTGTCCCAGGGCTTCGTGCACCACCTCTTTGACCTCTTCCCTGCCACTGGCATAGGCGACCAGCATCCGAGCCAGGGGCCCCACCTCCATGGGATGATCCTTCCAGCGCGGCGTTTTCAACCAGCTGTATTTGGCATCCACATTCAAATATTTATAAGGCGGTTGGGGACCGGTGTAATTAAACTCGGTTTCTCCATCCCAGGGATGCAGCGATTTATCGTCCCCCACGCTATACTTGTACCAGGAGTGGGTGACGTATTCCCGCACCTGATCGGGATCATCGCCTTTGACTTCGAACACCTCATTCAGATTGCGGTTGAGAATGGCCCCGCGAGGGAATTTAAAACCGGCCGGATCGTTATACCCGTTGGTAGGCAAATCGCCGTAAGCGAGGTAATTTTTCAATCCTCCACCGATGGCAAACCATTCCCGATAAAAAGAGGCCACGGCCAGCAGATCGGGTAAATACACCTGTTCCACAAATTCTATGGCATCGTTGATCAGCGTTCCCACATACGCCAGTCGCTCGGCGTTGATTGCATTGGCATCGTCCAGATTAATGGCACAGGGGGCTCCACCCACCAAATAGTTGGGATGAGGGTTCTTTCCGCCGAAAATGGTATGCACCTTTACAATTTCTTTCTGCCATTCCAGGGCTTCCAGGTAGTGGGCTACGGCCAATAAATTCACCTCCGGAGGCAGTTTATAGGCCGGGTGTCCCCAATAAGCATTGGCGAATATGCCCAGCTGACCGCTTTCGACAAAGGCCTTCAGCCGATCCTGGACGTCTTTAAAATATTTGGGGGAGCTTTTGGGCCACCGGGATATCTTGCGGGCAATGGCGGCGGTTTCGTTGGGATCGGCCTTCAGGGCACTGACCACATCCACCCAATCCAGAGCGTGGAGGTGATAAAAATGTACTACATGGTCTTGCAGATACTGGGCACAAAACATCAGGTTACGCACCAGCTCGGCGTTGGGAGGTACGGTTATATCCAGCGCATTTTCCACGGTGCGTACAGAGGCCAGGGCATGTACGGTGGTGCAGACGCCACAAGCCCGCTCGGTAAAGGCCCAAGCGTCCCGCGGATCGCGACCCCTCAGGATGATTTCAAAGCCCCGGACCATGGTGCCGGAGGAAAAGGCATCGACAATTTTGCCATTCTTAAATTCGGCTTCTATGCGTAAATGGCCTTCAATGCGGGTGATGGGATCAACAACGATACGAGTAGCCATCATTCACCTCCTTCCTTTTTTTCGGTCGAGGTGCGGTCCTGCTCGGGCAGGCTGTTTTCGATGTTCGATTTGATCAGCCGACGCTTACGAATGTTGGTGGAGATCGCATGGGCGGCAATGCCACCCAGCGTGACGGCTCCCACGATGGTTCCTACGCGATCGGCGGTGGTTTCGATTCCGAATCCCGGAAAAGAAGCCAGGTGTCGGTAGAACGGGCCGTTGTCCCAGAAGCTTTCTTCACTACAACCAATGCAGCCATGCCCGGACTGGATCGGGTAGCTTACCCCATTATTCCATTTAATGATCCCGCAAGCGTTATAGGTAACCGGCCCCCGGCATCCCATTTTGTACAGACAATATCCCTTCTTGGCACTTTCATCATCCCAGGACTCCACAAACAGGCCGGCGTCGTAATAGGGCCGCCGGTAACAGGAATCGTGCACCCGTTTGGAATAGAATGCCTTGGGGCGTCCCAGGCCATCCAGCTGGGGCAATCGGTCGAAAGCCAAGACGTGAATGATGACGCCGGCCATAACCTCGGCGATCGGCGGACACCCGGGAACCTTAATGATCGGTTTTCCGGAAATCACCTTATGCACCGGGGTGGCCCCCGTGGGATTAGGACGCGAGGCCTGAATGCACCCATTTGAGGCGCAACTTCCCCAGGCGATGATCGCTTTGGCCCCTTCGGCAGCCTCTTGTACAATATCCAGTGCCGTTCGTCCGCCGATGGTGCAATAAATTCCCCCATCTTTGGTGGGCACCGAACCCTCCACCGTCATGATGTATTGACCACGGTACGTCTTCATGGTCTCGTGGAGGGCCTCTTCGGCCTGAAATCCTGCGGCCGCCTGAAGCGTTTCGGTGTAATCCAGCGAAATCCGATCCAGAATAATATCCGCTACAATCGGATGAGAGGAGCGGATAAACGATTCGCTACAGCAAGTACACTCCTGAAAATGGAACCATACCACCGGGGGCCGTGGCTTGGTCTCCAGCGCCTTTGCTATCGCCGAAATCCCCGTGGAATGAATCCCCATGGCGGCCGAGATGTAGGCACAAAATTTCAAAAAATCGCGTCGCGAATACCCCCGTTCCTGCATCCTCTCCCAGAAGGTAGGTAGGGCTTTATCGGGCATGCTTCACCTCCTCCTTTAAATGAACATTCCACCGTTTATTAATAATTTCTGAAACTACATTCGCTTAAACCACCGACACCAGGATTCAACATGGGCAATCCTTCAGAAAACCGCAGGCGGA
>WFTQ01000028.1 GCA_015485355.1 bacterium
GTGTATAAGAGACAGCCCAGGTACCGTCTCCATCCGGGACTTCCCCTGCCCCCCGGTGCCGCCGGTTGGGGCCGATTTCCGGAAGCTCAAATTTTCAGTGCAATTTTAATTTTAGTTTGAGAAATATTTATCAAATAAATATATTAACGCCAGAGGGTCATTAAAAAGGGAGAGTGTACCTTGAAGGCAAATCATCAACAAATGGCAGAGAAGATGGCGGAATTGGTTTTCATACTCCGCCAAAAATGCACCGCAAAAGACATGGTCATCGTCAAACGCATGAACATCACACCTGCGGAGTTCAACTGTCTCCTTCAGTTTCTCAGCAACGAACAACTGGCGGTAAAATCTCTGGCCGAACGGCTTCACATTACCCCGGGTGGCGTGACTCGCATTGTCACGTCGCTGGAAAAGAAGGGGATCGTCAAGCGGGATATTGCACCCTACGACCGCCGGGGGATCATCGTCAGCCTGACGAGAAAAGGTAAGGACGTGGTGCACCAGATCAAGCACGTTTCCGAGGAGTTACATGGCGAGATTTTAGAAGAAATTGAGGCGGAGCATCGGGAGGCCATTATTCGCGCCATTTCATACCTCATTCGGGCTATCGACCGTTGGCTGGAACAGCAGGAAATGGCCGAGAGCGCTCAGTAACGTCAGGGGATCAACACAACCTGATACACCACCGGAGTCCGGTCCGGCCGGGAGGTGCGGAAATGCAATTCCAGCCGGTACGGGGGCACCAGGCCTTCTTGGGGTAGGGGCACGAACTGGACCCGAATATCTTTCCGGAATGCGGGGTGGGTTTTTCCCTCGTTCAGCGGCACCCGGTGATTGCCCCTGGCATCGAGATATTGCAACTCCAGAGCCGTCCCCCGGGGCAGTTGGTAGACGATCCGAACATGGGAGATGGTCTTGTTGAGGGCGCGAGAGCGCCACGTACCCTGCCGTTGGAAACGCACCGTTGCCACCGCTTCGCCAATACGCCAGCGGGAGCCTCGCTGAGCGCCGTAAAACAGATGCACCCGTTGATCAAAGAACGCAATGGCCGGCCGCATCAACCGGTTTCCCTCCCAGCGCGCCTCGGGCGTCAGGATCATTTCCGGTGCCCGCCAGGATACGCCGTCCTCCGATCGTACGCGGTAAATCGAAGTACGGAAGCCCCGACTGAATTCCAGCTGCACGTAATACATCCAGTAATACCGACCATCGAACAACACAAACGGGGCTATCACCCCCGGCGGAATGGCCAGAACAGGATTCTTTTCCCAAGGCACCCAATGCACTCCATCCGCGGATTCCAGCAGCCCGATGGAAGCGGATACGCCCCGAAATCCCGAATAATACATACGATACCGACCCCGCATCGGGTCGTAGATGACCGATGCATACGAGCAACCATCACGATCCCATTCCCCCGCTTCCGGTTGATGCAGCGGCCGTGGGGGGATGGTCTCCCATCCGGTGCCTCGCTGCACGGCCCTTCCCAATCGATACCCCAGCTCCCCGTCCCTCCCGTTGCCGCTGTAATAGAGAAGCAGCTCGCCTTCTTGGTTCATGACAAACGGGGCGATCACATGATAATCATCCCAGCTTTCCCGGGAATCCACCGGCAAAGGGGCAGAGGGGCGTTCCCAGAACCATCCGGTCGAGTCCAGAACGGCCACGCCTATGCGATATTGCTCCCCCGCACTTCCGTCGTAAAACATCTGAATTCGGGAAGGGGTGACCCATACCAAGGGATCGGCGACATCCTGCCGATCCCAACCGGAGCGAGAGGGCTGAAACACCGGATTCTTAGGCAGTTTATAGAACGGTCCCACCTGGTGGCGGAGTATCATCTGGGAGGGATAGGAAGTACAATCCAGGTTTTCCAGGGATTCATACTCCAGAAAGCGCAAGGGCAACGGCTGCCCCCTCAGCAAGCTACCTATCGCTAACAGGCTCCACAGCAGAAGCGTCCAGGGTGTTTGAGTCATGATTCTTAAGGTTGTCCATCGCCATCCAGAATCTGGCGAATTTTTTTGGCCAATTGCTCGATGGTATAAGGTTTTTGAATAAAAAAGATGCCCTCTTCCAGCACGCCATGGTCAACAATTTGCTCGTCGGTATATCCCGAAGCAAACAAAATTTTCAGGTCCGAACGCATTTGTAAAATTTTGTCGGCCAGTTCCTTCCCGCCCATCTGGGGCATGATGGTGTCGGTCACCAGAATATCGATCTGGTGGTTGCAGTTCCGGAACACCTCCAGGGCCTCCTTCCCATTGGACGCCTGAATCACGCGATATCCCAGAGAGGAAAGGGCCTCGGTACCGAAATGACGCACCCCATCGTCATCCTCCACAAACAGAATCGTCTCGTTCCCCCGAATCACTTTGGGCAGCCTATCGGGTTTAAAGGTATCCAGTTTTTCCGCGGTGTTTTCTGCGGGCCAGTAAATCTTAAACGTACTGCCTTCTCCAGGCTCACTGTACACATAAATTTCGGCATTGTTTTGCTGCACAATGCCATAGACCATGGACAGGCCCAACCCGGTGCCCTTGCGCTCTTTCTTTGTGGTAAAGAACGGTTCGAAAATACGACTTTTTATTTCCTCCGTCATGCCGATACCCGTATCGCTGACCGCAAGCATCACAAACCACCCGGTCAGTTCCACGGGTTTGATCCCGTAAGTCTTTTTATCCAGATACACCACATCGGTTTGAATGATGATCTGGTCCGCCGTCGAGGGTTCCTTTTTGGCCTGGATGGCATCCTGAGCGTTCACGATCAGGTTGATTAAAATCTGCTCGATCTGGCCGGGATCGGCCTTGATGGGAGGCACGTCGGGATTCAGCTTTAACTGGATGTCGATATCTTCGCTGATCAACCGCCGCAGCATCTTTTGCATGTTGCCGATCACGTGATTGATGTTGATCACCTTCAACTCCACAATCTGCTTGCGGCTGAATCCCAGCAGTTGTCGGGTCAATTTGGCGGCCAGATCACAGCCTTTCACAATTTCCATCAAATCCTTTCGGGTGGCCTCATCCTGATCGGCCCGCAACAGGGCCAGCTGGGCATGACCGTTGATGGCCGTAAGGATATTATTGAAATCGTGGGCAATGCCTCCGGCCAGCTTGCCAATGGCCTCCATCTTCTGAGCCTGACGCAGTTGATTCTCCAGATTCACCTGATCGGTAATGTCGCGTAATACCCCCAGAATGGCCGGTTCGCCACCCCATTCAATCTCGGATAAACTGGCGGTCAGAATATATTTTTTACCGGATTTGGAGACCGCTTTAAAGGTTACCTGATTCGAAATGCTTTCCCCCCGAAGGCGCTTCTCGTATCGCTCCTGAATGGCGGGGATGCTTTCCGGGGCCACCAGTTTCATAAAGTTAAAATCCGGGGCCGTGGTCTCTTCCTGGGTATATTCAAACAGCTCCACAAAGCGGGGATTGATCAGCACAAATTTATTGTTTTGCAACACATACATGGCATCGTTGGATTGTTCGAAAATATAGCGAAAACGAGATTCACTGCTTTTCAATTCCTCCAGGGCGGCCTCGATCTCTTTCTCGTGCTCCTGAATGGTATCGAGCAAATGGTTAACCCCTTCGTACAACTGCCCGATCTCTCCGCCGGTGGTTCGTTGCAAGCGCTTGGAAAAATCCCGCGTGCGAGAAATCTGTTTCAAAAGCCGCGAAAGATTGAGAATGGGGCGGGAAATATACCCCTGAAAATAAAAGGCCAGAAAGAAAGCCAGTACGGATATGATGAACAAAACCACCATAAAATCGTACATCCGCTGCATGAGAACCCGATCCAAATAGGCCGTGCTGGCTTCGATGTACAGCTTCCCATAACCCCTTTCATCCAGAAAAATCGTATGCATCAGGTACAATTTTTTTCCTTCTAAAAGGGAGCCCTCGCGATCCAGGGGAATCTGTACCGCGGTATCTCCGGAAACGCGGGAAAAACTGGCAAACACACGGTTATTGCTGTCGAAGATGATGACCTTTTGAATATAGGGCACCGACATTAAATGGGAAAGCGTAATGCGGGCCTGTTCCCGGTCCTCAAACACCAGCTCGCTCACCACATTTTCCGCCACCACATGGGCCAGGGTATGAACGTTGCGTTTAAAATCGTTTCTGTAATAGCGAAGATCGTGCAAAGTGATCAGAAAGATCCCCATACCGCTGGAAAGCACTGCGACGGTAACGATAATGAGCACCAGTTTTTCCCGGAGTGTCTGATTTTTTCGTATCCGTATCATCATTATTTTTCCACCGTTCCCACGATTTTCGCCAGTTTCAATAATCGGGAATTGACTTCCAGCCCCGAATCGGCAATCGCCGTTAGATTGGCTTCAAAACGGATGTAATTGTCCTTTTTGAATAAGTTCAGGATAACCCCGGCCTCGGCGTAACCGGGTGTATCCCCGATCGTCAGAATAGGCCGGTGGCGCACTCGTTCCAGAATCCGTTTCAGCCGATCCTTTTCCGACCGGCAGATAAACAGAATGTGCGTGGAATCCAATTCTTCTATTTTTCGAATGCGCCGAATTTCTACCGGCACGGCCTTAACAGCCACCGTTCGAAACAGCTCATCAATATAGCGTCCAAAGGGGTCCTCCCCTAAAATGGTGATCCTGAAGCGAGGATTTTCGCCCCCCGCCGGCAGATTGGGCCACTGGATAAAGTGAGTAAATTTTTCGATATAAGCCGCCTTTAGCTGGTATTCGGTATACGGACTCTGCCCTTCCAAGAGAAGACACTCGAAAAGGAACACGTAGAAGACGGCCACTTTAATCATGCGTACCGGCATGGTTTCCGCCTGGTTTTATGATGCCGACCCATACTGAATACGGACCCAGAAAATCCGACCGCCTACGGGATGCCTGGCAGGAAAACGCCATCCATTGGCGGCCCGCAGGCCGGGGTCCCAGGCGGGGGTATTGAATAAATTTTCCACACCTGCCTGTACCCGCACCGTTCGAGACCCGAAAGGCAACAGTGTAACGACCAGATGGGTCCGCCAATATCCATCCACCCGAGGCAACGGATTGGTTCCAATGGTCTCCCGGTCGCCGACCCAGTTGTTCCGCACCGCCAGCACTATCGGCGCCCGGCGATAGGTAACAACCATATTGGCCTTGTATCTTGCCAGGTCCGGCACATGCACCCCATCGTGGGCGGCGATCCGCTCCACCAAATTCAGGGGAACCGAGCGATATCGCGGATCCTGAAAGGTCAGATTACCATCTATGGCGAACGAAGCGCCCCTCACCCACCGGGCACGAACCTCCAACCCGGAAACGATGACCTCGCCGATGTTTTGATTCTGCGTTCGATCCCCCTCGCCCAGACTCACGGAATTGATGATCAAATCCCGGGCCTGTTGCAGGTAGCCATTCACGGTAACCTGCACCCCATCCTTCCAGCTACGATGAATTTCCAGCTCCACGGTGCGTTTCTTTTCCGGTTTCAACCGGGGATTGGGCACCCGAAAATAAGTGGAAGAAAACAGCTCCCACGGGGTGGGGGTCCGAAATGCGGTGCCCAGAAACAATTTCGTATAAAACGAGGCGGAGGCTTTATAGATCAGGCTTATCCGGGGATTCCAGGTGGTATATTTTGCGTCTCCATACCGGCGATCCTGAACATCGTATCGATAATAATCCACCCGCAGGCCGGCAAACAAACGCCAGTGCGGGCCAAGCCGATAATCTTCCTGAAAAAAGCCCGCCAGGTTTAAGATTTTAACCCGAGGTTGTAACCGCCAGCCATCAAAAACCCCGGTTTGCGGATTCAACCGGCGGGTCTCGTAGTCCAAGGGAACATTCATCTTTTCGAACTGTACCCCGACGGTCAACTTCCCGGGTGGAGCGTGTTCCCAGCTGAGCCAGTGTTCCGAGCGCAAGGAAGAAGAAAAGCGCCGATAAAATACCGCAAATAGATCCGCCGCAGGGATGGAATCTTTTTCCAGGGTCAGGGCCTTAGCTTCCACCGGTCCGGATTCGGCATCGAACGAACGGGGACGCAATCGCGTGGACCGATAGGTGATGCTGGAACGCACCTCCCATTGGGGACGAAAACGGGTTTGATAAGACAGCCTTAGCGAATGGTTTTCCGGAGCCCATTGAATTACCGGAAGGTCAACCGTCCGGACCGTTCCATCCGGTAATACAATCTGCAAATCTTGCACCGGATGATCGAACACCCAGAAACCGTTATTGAAAGTGCCCTGCCCCATTCGGTAAAGCCAGTTATACGTTTGCAGTTCCAATCGTTTCCAACGTAAGCGGATCTGCACCTGATAGGCTTGCACCCAGGAATTGTCATAGTTCACGGTAAACGCGCTCCCCCGGGGCGGCCGGCGGGTGATCCAATCCTGCACCTTGCCAAAATAGTACCCATCATCCTGCTTAATGGAACCGGAAATCGCCCAGCTGAAATCGGCGGCCTCTTGATATCCACCCAGCGCAAAGCTTCCCGTCATTCCACTGCGCTCTGCGGTTGCCTGATATAGCCTGGCGCCAAACTGCACCGTTTGACGACCCTGTAGTTCCCGCCCGGTTTTCGTCACGATATTGATGACACCACTAAATGCATTGGCTCCATACAGGGCCGAGGCCGGCCCGTACAAGATTTCGATTTGTTTGACACCGGTCAGGTCAAAATCCAGACTGGCGCCCAACATATTCATTTCGTATAAATTCTGATCGGGAACCCCATCAATAAAAATGAGAGTCCGATTGTTGTTTCCCCGCAACCCTCGCTGGTGGATCAGCTGAGGATACAACCCGTTCACATGAGTAAAGTCGAAGCCCGGCACGTCATGAAGCACATCCAGCAGGCTGCGATATCCGCGCTCTTGAATTTGCTGTTCTGTGATCACGACCACCGGCGCGGGGGCATCCGCCACAGCCGTCCGGTAACGGGTGGCCGTGGCCACCTGGAGCTGCATCAACTCTTCTAACGACAATTTCAGTATAGCAACATGGGAGGTATCCTGGGCAAAAACCTGAAGAAAGGGGGTAATCAATACCAAAGCCATCCACCGCACTGGATACCGAATTGTTGCCATAGAGCGTTAACCCCTGCTTCCTGTCTGGATCCCATAAATTCCGTAACTGTATATCATCGGAAATGATGAAAAAAAATATAACCGCATATTTTATTTTCGCAAAATGTTTTCATCCCTAAACAAGTTGAAACAGGGTATTTTGCTGATCGGCACCCCTGGTAACCAATTCACCCTGAACGCTCCGAATCGCTCCCCGCAACCCCGGAAAGGAAAGGACTGCTTTTCGCTCCGAACTCATCGGCCGGACTCGAGAGACACTCGTTAACCCGTGGGAAATTAGGCCATGGTCCCCTATTCATTGCGCGCTGTGCACCGTCTCGCACTCTTAAAATTTACAATTCTTATTCTCTTATTGGGGAAAAAACCCTTAACTTACCAACGCCGAATGAAGCAGAAAGGACAAAAGGAAAGGGTAAATCCATGAACAAGTGCTTACGAAATGCCGTCATCGTCGGTCTGGGAGTTTTTCTCGCAATGGGTGCTTTTGGTTGTGCGAAACAGGATCACCAGTCCTCCGAGGACCCGTATCGGTTTCCGGAAGAAAAGCATCTGAAGAATATCCGGATGCTTACCAACGGCGGGGAGAACGCCGAAGCCTATTTCTCGTTCGCCGAAAAAAGGCTGATCTATCAGGCCACAGTGGGGGATTTACAATGCGACCAGATATTTGTCATGAACATCGATGGCAGTCAAAAACGCATGGTGTCCACGGGTAAGGGACGCACCACCTGTGCCTACTTTTTACCCGGGGACAGTACCTTTCTTTATGCCTCCACCCATCTGGCAGACGAGGCTTGTCCCACTCCTCCGGATCGCTCCAAAGGGTACGTCTGGAAGCTGTATGATGCTTTTGATATCTTTCTGGCCCGGATTTCTGACGGCAAGATCATCCGTCGCTTAACCGATTCCCCCGCATACGACGCCGAAGCCACGGTTTCTCCCCTGGGAGATAAGATTGTGTTCACCTCCACCCGTGATGGGGATCCGGAAATTTATGTCATGGACCTGGACGGGAGCAATCAAACCCGATTGACTTTTGCAAAGGGTTACGACGGCGGCGCTTTTTTTTCCTGGGATGGTAAAAAGATTGTGTTTCGGGCCAGTCGACCCCAGACACCGGAAGAGTTGGAAGATTACGAAGCCCTGGTAAAAGAAGACTTATATCGGCCCACCACCTTGGAAATTTTCGTCATGGATGCCGATGGAAAGCGTATGAAACAGGTCACCCATTTGAAGGCGGCCAGCTTCGCTCCGTTTTTCCATCCGGATAATCGGCGGATCATCTTTTCCACCAACGCCTTCAGCGAAACGGGCCGCAATTTCGATTTATACATTATCAATATCGATGGCACCGGCCTGGAACGCGTCACCTATAACGGCACTTTCGATGGATTCCCCATGTTCACCCGGGACGGCAAGCATTTGGTGTTTGCTTCCAATCGCTTCAACAAACAACGGGGGGAAACCAATATCTTCATCGCCGAATGGGTGGATTGAGGCATCGCGTTTCACGGCGGTAGGAACGGAAATCGGGCGGCATACTTCGGGGGCGGGCCCACCCCCGAAGCATACTGTTGCTGTTATCAAGAAATCCCAGAAAACTCATCGTAACAGGATCATCTTTCGAGTTTCCACCAGGTAGCGTGTTTGAAAACGGATGAAGTAAATCCCGGCGGGCAAGCGGGCGCCACGATCGTCTCTGCCCTGCCAGGAAATCTCATACACGCCACCACTCAAGGTTCCCTCGAACAATCGATGCACCGGTCTTCCCAGGTTATCGTAAATCACCAGGACGACCTTTTCCTTTTGCCGGGTGTTTGAAGGCACCGAAAACTTGATACGGGTACTGGGATTAAAGGGATTGGGATAATTTCCCCACAATTTAAACCGGCTGGCGATAGCAGACCGGCGGGTAAGTTCCTGCGGCATGGCATTGGGTGTGGCACTTACCACCCCATGGTAATTCTTCCAACCGTTCATGTCGACATCTGCCAGGCGGTAATAATACGTCACTCCATTCTGCACATCACGATCAATAAACTCGTAATGGACCGGCAGGGTGGAACTGACTCTTCCCTGCAATTGGGGAAACTGCTCGTATGAAGCGATTTCCCGGAAAGGACCGTCCTCATTCCGTGCCCGTTCGATAACAAAGCCCATATTGTTTACTTCGGACTGGGTGGTCCACTGCACCATCACTTCCTGGTTTCCGGGAACGGCCTGGATACGACTCAATAAGACGGGCAAAGGATTGTCGGTGCCGGATGCGCCTATGGCGAAATCGGACAGAGAAGTCAGTCCGGAAACCGTGATGTAGGGGTCGTTATAGGCCACTGTGGCGCCCAGATCGGCGGCCACGTCCTGCCAGGTGGCGTTTTCATCGGCGCGCTTGAGAATCCGTAAAGTATTAAAATTGGTGATCCCCGGAACACCGCTCAG
This sequence comes from bacterium, assembly GCA_015485355.1. Lineage (GTDB taxonomy): Bacteria > Calditrichota > Calditrichia > RBG-13-44-9 > J042 > JAADJD01. The sequence goes on from WFTQ01000028.1 coordinate 9,514, forward strand.
ATCAAACCGAATGGTATAGGTGCCCACATTCGTTCCCGCAGAAGCCACCACGGTCCAGTTACGATCTTTCGAAATGCGGTCCACCGTAGCGGGCAGACTTCCCACGATTCCGGGATCGCCGGATTTCTTGTAGGCCGTAAACTGAGAGGCGGTGGTGGTTCCCCCCGGGAAGGTCAACCATATGCCGCTCTGGCGAATGGCGAATTCGGAAGTTCCTCCACCGGCGGCAATGGTGGGGGTCGCCGAGGCAACCTCCACCGGATTGGTGGCCCCACCGCTGGGGGGCGTCGTTACCGTTAAGCGGATGGAATCGGAAGAGAAATAATCTTCCCCGGAAGATTTTCCTCGAACTACAAAGGTATATGTGGTATTGGCGGATAATCCGCTGACCAGCAGCGTCGTGTCGGCGCCGGTAAAAATCACATTGCCATCGCGGGTGATTTTGAATTCCGCAGAGCGGCCACCCCAATGCAAGGTCAGTGAGGTACTGGTAATACCGTCGGCATAGAAGTAAGTTGGACTTTCCACGGTTCCCACATGGGCAAAGGCCGTACCCCAGCGTCCGTATTCCCCAAACAGGGGATCCGGCGTCGCCCGCGGTAGGGCATACTCGTGAAACAGCCAAAAGGTTAACTCATCGGCGGGATCCAAGGCCGCGGCGCCGTAATCGCCCCAGCGGTTCCGCCCGATGGGACCCAAAAAGGTTCGCCAGTAAGCATCTTCCCCCGCCTTTAAGACCTCCGAACTCTGCAGCACATCGTTCTTGATCAGAGCATAGTAGGCGCCGGGATAAATATTGCTTCCCGAGGCCGAAAAACAGACGACGGCATCCCCATCCTGATTGGGAACAATGGCCGGGTAAAACGTATAGGTTCCCGTGGCAATGTCTTCTCCGGGAACATACCCCTGGGCCTCGATCACCGGATTGTTCCAGTCTGTGGTACGGGCGCGGAACCAGAAGGCCGTTGCCTGACCGGCATCGTTTCCGGAACTGGGATTGGTGCTAAAAGCACCCCACAGGGCACCCTCGCGCCACACACAGAACATCGCCCGACCATCGTCGGTTTCGATATCGTGATTACTATCGCCCAACTGAGGCGCGTTCGGCACACCGGCAGCATTATTGTGAATTTCCCCCGGATTGACAAATTTCACCGTAAACGTGGGACCCCCGGCCGTACCCAGAGGATCTTCTACCCGGAAAATACCGATCAAATCGTCGTTTCCCTGTCCATCGTCCCAGCGGGAACTAAACAAATAATTGTCCACGTTTCCCGGCGGTGTACCATACATATGGGCCGGCTGAAGGGTAAACGCTTGATCGGTTAACCCCGCTTCCGTAGAGGGATCGTAGACCTTCACGGTGGAGGTTCCCCCATCATACAATCCCCCGGTTCCCACTCCCTTGTCAATGATCCACAAGCGGGTCCCCTGAAACCCGCCGGAAAAAGCAAACATGTTTCCGGTAATGTACAGCGCTTTGGGTCCCACACCCAGCTTAGGATAATCCGGCCAGGTGCCCGTGCTACCGAACAGAACCACTGCGTCAAACTTCTGAAAATACCACGTTCCATTCGGATCGCTGTCGTCCGACACGGCCAGATGAAGAAAGGAAGCCTGATCGCCGTCGCTTTGTTCCACCGCCATCATCACAAAGCGATTCTCATATTGATCATACACAATCCAGGGATCAAACAGGCCGTACTGGGGCGCCGTTGAGGAAAAGAAGGCATCCAGATTGACCTGTTGCTGACGGTTGCGATCTTTGGTGTACCATTCGATGGCCACATTGACCATCAAAACAAAATGATCGGGACCGACGGCGGCGATGGGATCGGGGGGAATGGTGGCCGATCCATTGTTCAAGGAAGCATTCTGATCATAATTGATGGCAATCGTGACGTTGCCGATCATGGAGGGTGAACTGACCAAGGGCTTTAATACTTCGGAGACATCCCAGGGAGCGGTGGAAATGATGGGTTGTTTCAGCACAGCCGCAGGTATCTTCCGGGCCTGTTTCATCCGATTGAACCACCCCCCGGCGGACAACGTTTTGGGGACATTCTGTCGATATTGGGTCCAATCCCACGACTGGCTCCGGAGGGATGGCAGGGCCACAAGCACAAGGGATATCACCCAAACTCCCCATAACCGCCAAATAATCCGGTTCAAGAACAAACGGTAGCGATGCATCATAACACCTCCCAGGATTATTGATGACATCCTTGCCATGGGTTGTTTTTTTTCAAAGACCTGGTAGAGGCAGAAAAATAGGATAATGAATAATACCGGTTTACAGGAAGGCCCGGTGTGATCGAGATGGAATATTTTGGGTCGAAGACTTTAACGCATCATACGGTTTAAGCACACCCGACCTTGTTGAACCAGCTGCCGAATCCGGAGGTAACTTTCTTTATCGCCCACATCGAACCAGGCTCCGTCATAGGGAAAAACCCAAATGGGTTCGCCGTTTTCTAATGCGGGCCGATAGAGAGCGTCGATAACCGATTGAGGGTGGGGGGCTAAATATCGACGGGCTTGCGGGGTCAGGATGGCATACCCCATAAAAATGCCGGTGAACAAACCATCGGGCAACGGATTCCGCCGGGGTAAAAAGCCCGCCAACCGGTGGGCTTCGTCGTAGACCACCAACCGATAATCCTTGTTGTTCCGGGAGGGCCGAACGGCCATGGTCGCAAGAGCATGCCGCCGCCGATGATACCGGTACAGCTCCTGAAAATCGATGTCGCTGATGACATCGGCATTCAACGTCAGGATGGTTTCGCCCCGAAAAAACGGCTCTGCATGGGCAATCCCCCCTCCGGTATCCAACAGCTCCGTTTCTTCACTGTAAATGATCTCGACCCCATATCGACGCCCGTCCCCTAAACACTCCATGATGCTTCGAGCGATATAATGGACATTAATAACCACTCGGAGGATGCCCTGATGAGCCAGCTTAAACAGCGCTATTTCGATTAAACGATGGTGGTTCATGGGCAACAGAGGCTTGGGTAGGTTGCGGCTCAGTTCTTCCATCCGGGTTCCATAACCGGCGGCCAGAATCATTGCCGTTCTTAACGATTCCATAGTTTAAAATTTAACACCCACGCTGAAAAAACCAAAAACCTAATCCTTTTTACCGTTGGACCGTTCCGGTCTCCCTATCCTTCGGAGCGGGTTTTGACCGACCCTTTGTAGAAATGGAATATCTTTTTGCATTTGGACAGGCGGCACTCTAAATTTTCCCCATAGAAATCAAGGAGATGGTATGGAAAGGGCGCTGGTAACCGGAGGTGCGGGGTTCATTGGTTCTTACCTTTGCGAGCATCTGTTGAACCAGGGAAACGAAGTCATTTGCCTGGATAACTTTTTTACAGGCAACAAGCGCAACATTCTCCATTTGATGGACAATCATCGTTTTGAATTGATCCGACACGACATTACCCAGCCCATTTTACTGGAAGTGGATCGGATTTACCATTTCGCTTGCCCGGCCTCCCCCATACACTACCAGTATAATCCCGTAAAGACCATCAAAACAAATGTTATGGGAACCATCAATATGCTGGGCCTGGCCAAAAGGGTAAAGGCTCGTATCATGCTGGCCTCCACCTCCGAGGTATACGGGAATCCCCAGATCCACCCCCAACCGGAAACATACTGGGGCCATGTCAACCCCATCGGTCCGCGCAGCTGTTACGACGAGGGAAAACGCGTGGCCGAAACCCTTATGATGGATTATTACCGCCAGAGCCATGTGGATATCAAAATCATTCGCATCTTTAATACCTATGGTCCTCGCATGGCCGTCAATGACGGGCGGGTGGTCAGCAACTTTATTTTACAAGCCCTGCGCAATCAGGACATTACGGTGTATGGCGACGGGAGCCAGACCCGCTCGTTTTGTTACATCGACGATCTGGTCGACGGGATCTTCCGTATGATGGAGTGCGAAAATTTTATTGGTCCGGTAAACCTGGGCAATCCTCAGGAATTCACCATTCTGGAACTGGCAGAAATGGTTGTCGATCTTACCGGATCCCGGTCAAAAATTAAATTCCTGCCGCTTCCGGAAGACGATCCCGTCCAACGGCAACCCGACATCTCCCTGGCCCAAAAGAAGTTGGGCTGGGAACCCAAGGTCCCTATCGAAGAAGGACTGGTCAGTACCATTCGTTACTTTGAAACCATTCTTTCGGAAGAGAAACACTAATCCCATCCCATTTCGGGAAAATCCATTGGGGTCAAAATATCGGGTGATCCATGAACAATAGGGTATATTCTCCCACAAAGAGCATTTGGAGCACCATCGTGTGTTTAGGGTGTGTGCTTGTTTTTCTGGGATTCGCAGCGATTCTGGGAACCGCTCAGGAGACTCTTCCTCCCTACCACTGGGTTTATCGGTACCTGGATTATCTCAACGCGCGGGGCTTTTTGCCGGGACTGCCTTATAGTGACCGTCCCTTCTCTCGGCAGCAAATAGCCCGCCATCTGGTCCAGATAAAATGGGAAGAGGCCCCGCTCACCTCCAAGGAACGGCGGATGCTGCGACTGCTTCTGGAGGAATTTCGTCCAGAAATTCAACAGATGGCTGCCGGGGAAGATGACGAACGGCGGCAAGCGCTGCAACAGTGGATTCAAATTTTACGCTGGGAATTGTTTCCCCAGAGCATCGCCCCAACCGTTAAAGTGGGGGGGTTCGGAGAAGTCAATCTGGTGCCATCCCGGCAGGAAACTCATAACTTTCGCTTGCATCCCCTTATCGCCCTCAATTGGCAAAATCGAATCGCTCTGGTAAACAATTCCCGCATTTTCAACCGCATCGATTCCACCTATATCGGGAAAAAATTCCGCAATATCTATGCCTATACGGAACAGGGGTATTTAAACTTTCAGAACCGCTGGTTGCAACTCAAGTTGGGTCGCGATTTTTTTCAGATCGGCCCCGGCCGCAGCGGCCAATTACTCATTTCCGACAACAGCCGCACCTTCGATATGTACTTCATCCGCCTGGGAACCTCGAGTATTCAGTTTTCCTTCTGGGGCATTCAGCTGAATCCGAGAGCGAATACGTCTCCGCAAACCCGTACCATAGCCCCCTTGGCCAACCGGTTTCTCAATGGCCATCGATTGCGTTTCAATTTTGGGAATAAGGTGTTCTTTGGGATCAGCGAAGTTATTCTTTACGGCGGACCCAACGCAAACTGGGAACTCGGGTATATGAATCCTTTCACCCTGTATTATGCCCACACGGTGAACAGTGTGGGACTGGCAGCAAACTCTTTTTTCGACTTCGATTGGGACCTCTACCTAATTCCTAATCTCGAAATTTATGGGGAACTTTTAGTCGATGATTTTCAAATCGATAAAAAAACCCCTGGAGATCTGGAACCCAATGAATTGGGTTTGATCCTGGGACTGAATTGGAGCGCCCCCTTCCGGCTCGACGGAAGCCAGATCAATATCGAATATGTGCAGATCCGAAACCGGACCTATAATGCCCCGGTCAACGATTGGGAAAAATATCTGCATCGAAATCGGGTGATCGGTTACTATCTGGGTAATAACCTCGAGCGCTATCTGGGTAATTTGTATTTCTGGTGGCGTCCCAACCTTCAGGTACACCTCTTTGCTTCTCTCACCCGGCAGGGAGAAGGAAGTGTCCAGGGGGAATTCAATAAAGATTATTTAAACTACACCGTTGAAGAGGGATATTCAGAACCTTTTCCTTACGGTGTGGTGGAAAATCATCTGGAAGTCGGCGCTCAACTGTTTTTGAAACTCACCTCGGCCGCCACCCTAACCCTGGAATTCCGTAAAAACAATTACGACAATTATCGGCATCGCAAAGGCTATCGCTTTACAGATACCCATTGGCGCCTCAACCTATGGTTGGAATGGGACCGCGGGTACCGATTACAGGAATAGATTGCAGGATCGTGTATAATTATACCACACTTAAAAGTTAACCGGGGAGTGAGGGATTTGATGCAGGAATCTCGATCCATAAAATTCTTGGTTTCACATCCAGGATATCGTTCCCAAACGGGGGAAAGCCGCCCAGAGGTGGGGAGGCAAAAGCATAAAAAGTGAATAATATTAAGATTTTTCTTTGACTTGCCCGGAAGTTTTTATTATATTGGAAAACCTTATTAATTACTTAATTTTTTGTTTTCATTTAACTTACAACAAACTACAGCGGTTAGCTGAATGGCCAGGGATTCACGATCTACACGCAGCAACCCTCGATTTTCTCTGGAGAAATATTTGAATGAAATCAGTCAGATTCCCCTCCTTAAACCCGAAGAAGAAATAGAGCTCACCAAGCGCATTCGTCAGGGGAATCAGGAAGCCCTGGATAAGCTGGTCCAGGCCAACCTTCGTTTCGTGGTAAAAATTGCCAAGGAATACCAGAATCAGGGATTACCCCTGATAGATCTGATCAATGAGGGCAACTTGGGGCTCATTAAGGCCGCCAAACGGTTTGACGAGACCCGCGGATTTAAATTCATTTCTTATGCCGTTTGGTGGATTCGGCAATCGATATTGCAGGCGCTGGCGGAACATTCCCGGGTGGTGCGATTGCCCCTCAATCGGGTGGGACAGATCAGCAAAATCAATCATGTGGTCAAGGAATTGGAACAAAAGTACAACCGGGAACCCACTTTCGAGGAAATCTCGCAAGAACTGGACATTTCCATCAACGATGTGACCGAGGCCCTCAATAGCGGGAATTATCATATTTCTCTGGATCAGCCCATCCACCGTGTGGAAGATGGTACGATCAAGGACATTATCCATAATCCCGACAGTGCTATGCCGGACGGGGATCTGATCCGGGAGTCGCTCCGGGAAGAAATCCGCCGGGTATTGAAAACCCTCTCGCCCCGGGAAGAAAAGATCATCAAAATGTATTTCGGAATCGATTACGAACGTCCCTATACCCTGGAGGAAATTGGAGAGCGATTAAACCTGACCCGGGAACGGGTAAGGCAAATTAAAGAGCGTGCCCTAACTCGCTTGCGTCATCAATCCCGATCCCAAAACTTGCGTTTATTCCTGTAGCATTCGGTTCCCAACATTCAGGTCCATCGGTTGAATCAGGAGGTACAAGTTGATTAAGAATTTGATGACCAGTGTATCCGGTGTACGCGGAATTGTAGGGGACAGTTTGACGCCAGAGGTTGTCATCCGCTACGTCCATGCTTTTGCCCAGACCCGCGTGGGGCAGACCGTGGTCGTCGGAGGCGATCCCCGAATCAGCCAGCGTTTTCTTCGGCCCTTGGTTAAATCGGTGTTAATGGCCAGCGGCTGCCATGTGATTGATCTGGGAATCACACCCACACCTACCACTCAATTGGCCACCGAATTGTTGGGCGCCGGCGGGGGTATTGCCATCACCGCCAGTCATAACCCGGTGCAGTGGAACGGGTTGAAATTCATTGGTGCAGACGGCCTCTTTTTGCCGGCAACAGAAATTTATGATCTCTTTCAACGGGCAGAAAATTTAAAAGGTCAGTACGTTAACTGGAAAGCCGTGGGTCAAGAAGAACATTATCCCAGGGCCATTGAAGATCATCTTCAAAGGATCTATCAACTCCCCTATATCGATGCCGATCACATCCGTCGACGCCGATTTAAAGTGGCTTTGGATACCGTGAATGGTGCCGGGGGATTAATCTTGCCCCAGATGCTGGAATATTTTGGATGCGAAGTCATCGGATTGAATCTGGAACCGAGCGGTCTTTTTGCCCACACCCCGGAGCCGGTGCCGCAAAACCTGGTGGACCTTGCCGTGGCGGTGAAAAACCATCAGGCCGATCTGGGTCTGGCCGTGGACCCGGACGCGGATCGTTTGGCCATCATTGGCAATGATGGCAATCCCCTTGGCGAAGAATACACCCTGGCTCTGGCCGTGAAATTCATTTTGAGCAAAAAACTGGGGCATGTGGTGGTGAATTTATCCACCAGTCGGGTCATCGACGACATTGTTCAGTATTACAACTGTTTATTGTTTAAGACGAAAGTGGGAGAAATCAACGTTGCCGAAAAAATGCGCGCGGTGAACGCGGTTGTCGGTGGCGAAGGAAACGGCGGGGTCATTTTACCCGAGGTCCATCTGGGGCGAGATGCCCCGGTGGCCACGGCATTGATCCTGCAATTTCTGGCGGAGTTCCACGGCTCCATCAGTGAACTGAAACAGACCTTACCTCAATATTACATTCTAAAAGACAAGGTGCCGATCGCCCATATCGATGCGGATACCATCATCGAACATTTTGCAGAAAAATTTCACGATCAACAACTGGATTTCACCGATGGTCTTCGCATCGACCGCCCGGATGCCTGGATGCATTTCCGCAAATCGAACACCGAGCCCATCATGCGCATTATTGTCGAAGCTCGAACCCCCGAAATCGCCTGGCGCATTCTTCAGGAATTAAAGGAAGAGATTGCGAAATTGTAGGCATCCAACCCACCCTTGTGAACATTTGGAATGTTCCCACTCTTTGAGGGCACTCCGGGATACCGGTTGCAATGGGATGAACGTCGCGGAAGCCTCAGGGTTCGAGGTTCACGACGTCGCTGACGACAACATAGAATCCAATCGCAACGCTTACACGGGGTGATGCCTTCCTGCTGGCTGGCTGAACGGAGGGCGGGTGAAACCGCCGGAGGGGTGGCTGGGGGGCTTACATCGAGTTGGAGGAGGGCTTGCACTTTCTCATCCTTCGCAGCCCCGGACATCCTGTTCCGGACCCGGCGGTTCACCAACCGACAGAGGAGAGAGCGGGGGGACACGGCGAGGCGCGCCGGCGACGAAGCGTCTCCGGAACGCCAGGGGGATTCTTCGTCCCGCCTGCGCCGGAACTCAGAATGACAGGGGTGGCGTTGCCGGGCCGGTACAGGACTTCCTGCTCTCCCTGATCCGGTCACCTTCCAGTGATGGCGCCCTATCGGGCGCATAAAAAAAGCTGCCATTTGCTTTGATTGCAAATGGCAGCTTACCATTTCATGCCCTGGCGACGACCTACTCTTCCACCCCGTTTCCGGGGCAGTACCATTGGCGCTGGTGGGCTTAACGGCTCTGTTCGGAATGGGAAGAGGTGTTTCCCCACCGCTATCGTCACCAGAGCCCACATCCATCATCGTTTGGGATACAGGGACAGTCTGCCGGGAGATGGGCAAAGAGAGTAGGTCAAGCCTCACGGCTGATTAGTACGGCTCGGCTCAATCCATTGCTGGACTTACACCTGCCGCCTATCAACCTCCTCGTCTCGGAGGCGCCTTCAGTCCCGCACCCACTTTAGCCTCGCGAGACTTGCGCTCGGGGATTTCTCCACAAGGCTAAAGTGGGTGCGGGAGGGATACCTCATCTTGGGTAGGGTTTCGCGCTTAGATGCTTTCAGCGCTTATCCTCACCGGACATGGCTACCCAGCGGTGCTCCTGGCGGAACAACTGGTACACCAGAGGTCCGTCCACTCCGGTCCTCTCGTACTAAGAGCAGACCCCCTC
>WFTQ01000029.1 GCA_015485355.1 bacterium
AATTTCCACACACGGGGCATCCTCACAATGATTACAGCGCATCACGGAAAACACCCGGCGGGAGTTGGGGAATTCCCCCTTCTCAATATATTTAACCCAGGTTCGATTCACCCCAATGGGTACGTTATGTTCAGCTTTACACGCTACCGTACAGGCATGACACCCAATACACTTGCGGTTATCAATAATGAATCCGTAATTCATAATGCCCTCATATTTAAGGTTTGTAAAAAGTCCACTCAGCCTTTGCCGAATAAAGGAATCGGGAATTAAAAAAACCCATTGTTGTTTTCATTCTCCAAACAGACCGTCCTCCTCCATCCCAGGGAATTTCTGAAGATAGCCATCCCCGGTTAAAACGTCAAGTCTTGCCATCGGGAATTTGATATAATCGAAAATTGCTGCAAGCACCGGCTTTGTTTTGCAGTTTCATGATGAAACACCCCTTTTTCCGGGATGTGGGTCAGCATCCAGTAAAAAGGGGCGCGAGTCTTTCGCGGCCCCTTAACCGGCTTTTTTCGCCTCAATCTCGGGGGTCATTTGTTCTGAAGGCTCCGCGCGCGATGCCCGGGCCTTCCGGGAAAGCAGGATCCCGTATATATAGGTTCCCATCACCAACCCGATAATGGTAAACAGGGCGCCCAACTTTCCTTCTCCCAGCATCACCAGTGCGGTGCCGGGACAGGCGCCGGCCAATCCCCAGCCGATGCCGAACATCAACGAGCCCGGAATGAGTCCCTTCGTAAACGGCTTGGGTTCTAACACGATAGGGGATCTTTCCAGCAATGAAGAGGGCCGATATTTTCGGATGCATCTTACTCCCACCATTCCAACGGCCGCTGCGGTTCCAATGATAAACATCAACTGGAAGTCTTGAAACAGAAACAGCCGGGCGTAATAATCATAGGTCGTGGCCCCGGCGCGGCTGAGTAAAAAACCAAAAATGATACCCATCATCAGAAAAACGATGCGTTTCATCCTCGCACCTCCTTTATCCGACCATGCGAAAGAGTAATTGAACAATGAATACCCCTCCTGCAAAGAAACCGGCCGCTGCTACAATGCTGGGTGGATTCAGCATGGCCATTCCGCTGATGGCATGTCCACTGGTACAGCCGCCGGCCATCCGAGCACCCAATCCCATCAAAAGACCTCCAACAACCAGAACCATGCTTTTCGCCCAGAGGGCATCCGGGAAGACGGAATCATAAAGTTTTCCCAGTGAAAAGCCGGCAACCCAGTCTCCAGGAGAACTCCAGGCGGCCAGCAATCCACCCAGTGGTAATCCGAAAATAAACCACAACCGCCAGTTGAGGGGACCCTCTTTTTGCTTTTGCTCTATAAAAAAGGTGGCCCGGGAAAAGCACCCACATAGGCTACAATAACCGGATGAAACACCCAACATTTTACCGGTAACCACCAACTGGAACAAGACATACAGGCCTATTCCCAGTCCACCGATCCATCCATTCCATACAATAACCTCGGTCATGGTCGACCTCCATCTATATGATAGTGAATGATTGGATTTTTGAGGGGCAACCTCTCTGCCAAAGCAGGTCAAAAAAGGCTATGCCTTTCCAGCGTTCCACTTGCGGCTTCCGTTGGTCGCAGGCTGCCCCGTTTATGGCGATCGCATCCGTCCGGGTTCGAGATCATCCCCACCCAGGATGTGGGCCTCATCCATCCCGCCTCGGAGTAAGGGCTCCGTGCATTCTTTTATCGGTAAGCAGTTAAACCGCCGTATTTTCCGCGGATTCGCTCACCAGCTCCCCTCGGGACAATTGCCAGCTCAATATTCCGCCTGCCAAATGGGTCACGTTAAAGCCCAGGCGTTCCAGGTAAGCCGCCGCGGCGGCGGAGCGATTGTTGGTTCGACAATACACCCAGACGTTTTTGCCCACCGGCAATTCTCTCCCGCGCGGAACCAGACGGGTATACGCAATGTTGGTGGCTCCGGGAAGATGGCCCTGTTGAAATTCTGAAATGTTGCGCACATCCAACAACACGGTATTCTCCGGCAAGGGTTGATGTTGCAGGGTTTCAATATCCATGGACGGCGTCTGCACCAATCGTCCCCCCTGGGATTGAAACTCCACCAGTCTCTCAGGAGGCGCATAACCCACCACCCGGTCCAACCCGATACGGATCAAATCCGTTACCGCTTCCCTCACCCGATGATCATCCACAATTAGATAGATGGATTCCCGGGGTTCAATATAAGAGCCAACGATCGAAGGGAAGGAAGGTGTGAGCGGTGCATAGAGCGATCCCGGTAAATGTCCTGCACGAAAGGCCTCCCAATCCCGGGTGTCGACAATCACCGCGTTTTGTCCCACCAACTGGAATAAGGTGGCAACATCCAATCGTTGGGGTTTGGGGAGTTCTCCCAGGAGGGCGGGACCTTCCTTGTTTTCTTTTTTCATTCGAGCAAAATAGGGCGGCGGTTCCGGCTGGCCTTCCAGAATAAAACGAACAAAATCATCTTCGTTTTCGAAAGCCAGGGCCGGATTGAAGCGTTTTTCGTATCCCACGGTGGATTGGGGTACCGCTCCCAGGGCTTTGCCACAGGCGCTCCCGGCGCCATGACCCGGCCAAATCTGCAAAAAATCCGGCAACTCTTTAAATCGCTGGAGGGAGCGAAATAGAGTGCGGGCCGATGGTTCCTTGGCCCCTTGCTGACCGGCCGCCGTTTCCAGCAAGTCCGGACGCCCCACATCGCCCACAAAAACAAAATCTCCCGTTACCATTCCAATCGGCTCTGTGGCTCCACCACCGAAATCGGTCACTAAAAAACATAGATGCTCGGGAGTGTGCCCCGGGGTATGGATAGCCTGAACACGAATGTTCCCAACCTTAAAGGTATCCCCATCCCTGAGCAACCGGTAATCGTAACTTCCCCCACCCTGTTTCTTATCCAGCCATTGATATTTCCAGTCGGCATCCCCCTCATCGGATACATATATTCGGGCACCGGTTCTCTCGGCCAATTCCCGCATTCCGGAAAGAAAATCCGCGTGAATATGGGTTTCGGTGATGGCCACAATACGCATCCCCTCGTTCTGCACGAATCGGATATAGCGATCCACATCCCGCTCCGGATCGATGACCAGGGCCTCCCCGGTCGCCTGACAACCGATGATATAGGATGCCTGAGCCAGCTTGTCGTCATACAACATACGAAAAAACATAATAACCCCCATGTTTTAGTTTAATTGAAGGATCACTCGATACTATGAGGGGATGACAGCTCCCAGCGTAACCGTTTCGGTCGACGTGCAGTCTGCCGGTTGCGAGATCGATCTATGCCAAACCTGTGGTGGCTTTCAACGCCGAACGGGAAACATCATCCCCGAACGTTTCTTTTCTTCACCGCCCAACTCCCGCCTACTACTTAATTACATAACTATAAAGGAATATAATTTTGCACCCGGTCAAAATCAAGCCGAAAAATCGGGGAAACCAATTTCCTGCCAGGTTTGTGAAGGGTATTACCATATTGGGGATGCGTCTGCATAAAATCTCCCTTTCACCATCTTGCCGTTTATTACCAGCCTCCCGGTTCTATGCAGGGTGCCTTCCAGGGAGCCCTGCCCATCCTATCGCCCATCCCTGCCGGATGCCCCGTTCAAGTCTCATCATCCCTCCGTTACCGTCCGGCAGACGGAAGCATCCCCCTCTTTTCCCGTAAAAGGAAATGGAAGAAAAAAGGCATCGGATCACCGGCATATATTCATTTGGAATTTGTCCCTCCTGCTTCTATATTTGTCCATATTGGAATATAGCCAAGGGGGAGTAATTCAGTCCATGAAGCAGATTATACCACCCTTCCTGCTGGAACGGGTTGCCCAACGATTCAAAATTCTGAGCGAGCCTTTGCGACTGCAAATACTCAACTTGTTGATGGTCCATGGGGAAATGTGCGTTTCCGAATTGGTGAAGACTCTGGGACAAAACCAGGCCAATGTAAGCAAACATTTAAATCTGATGGCGAAAGAGGGCATTCTGACCCGTCGGAAGGAAGGGTTAAAAATATATTATCAAATTCAGGATCCCAGTATACAGGGGATTTGCATACTGGTGTGCGGCCGCCTAAAAGACGAGGCCAAGGAACTGCACGAGATGCTGCAAGCCGAGGAAAATCCCGAAGAGTAATGACCCAAGCGTTTTGCCCCGGGAAAGGGAACCGGCCATTATGGGAACGTCTTGTGCCCGGCTCCCACGCTGTACGGTGCTCTCCCCTTTATCGTGACCATCCCTGATCGCTGAGGTTACCCGGAAACGGTCTGGCGTTCTTCCCGGCATCAAAGCCGATTGGCCTTGTATTCCCCTCGACAATTCCCCAAATAGAGTAAGCATCCCGCTTGAGGACGGTTTCCGGGTGAAATCCATCGTAAACGAGATTTTCGTAAATTGCGGGTGATTCGCTCCGGAGGGGTAAACCACGCTTTTTGATCTTCCCGGAGCACCCCGGCTTATTGAACCGTTCATTCGGTTGCTTCTTCCAACGTCCAGCTTTTCGGGTAAAGGGAGGTGTACCATCTCCTTTGGAATAATCCGGATTGAAGGCCCTTCCCTTTCGGCACCCTCGGGCCACCCTGGAAGTCCATGCCCCTTCCACGCCGAGAAAAATTTTCGGGGTTCGAGCACGATGGGGGAATGTGACAGTCCCTCCGAATGCCACCCTCTCATAGCCAACGGTCCCCGCTTCCCGCTATTTTTCCACGGACCCTCATTTGAAAATCGGGGATTCAACGGGCTTCGCCCCGCCCTATCCCGGGTTCCGGGAACCGGATTTATATAACGGCCATGAAAAGGGTAAACAGGGGTGAAGAGTTGGGGGAATTGTGTTGAGTGGGAACACGTTTTCCATAGGATCTTGCACACTGGTTCTGTTCGTACTCTACGGAGGATTCTTATCATCGCAGGGGGTACAAGCCCAATCCTTACGGGATGGAACCCTATTCACCGGTGCCGTTATCAACCTCCCTACCCGATTGCAAATCTCCCAGCGAGGGAGTCCGGATATTCAATGGACGGCCCGTTTTCGCACCCGCCCATGGAAGGCCCCCTTTTATTATGCTCTGAAGATAGGACTGCAAATGCTTTCTGGAGAGTGGGAAATCCAATTTTTGCACCACAAACTTTATCTCACCCGTCTTCCGAAAGCAGTCCAGCATTTCGAAATAACTCATGGTTTTAATGTGCTTTCGGTCCACAAGCGATTTTTCATCCAACGAATGACCTTAATTGCCGGTGGAGGCATGGTCTTGCCCCACTCGGCATCGGAAATCCGCCGGCGGAAATACGCTTCCACCGGAGGTATTTTAAACACGGGTTATCGTGTGACGGGTCCGGCCATCATTCTGGGCGCCGGTTTGCAGTTCCCCCTCCGCAAAAAGCTCCATCTATCCCTGGAATTGCAACTCCTGGGCGCCAGAGCAACCGTTCCGGTTTATGATGGAAAGGCGCAATTGCTTCATGGTTCGATCCATTTGTTGCTGGGATTGCGATATGTACGGTACCATCCAGCGCGTTGTAAACCAGCTTTGTTTGAACATCCCTGATTTCAGGTTCCTTTCGCGCACTCACGATGAGATGGATTGAAGAGCGGGTTTTACCGGGGGCAATATTTTTTCTTTTCCCGAGGCCTCCTCGGACGACAGGAGAGTGTTCGAAAAGGAGGAAAGCTTGGGGTGACCGAGGGAATTGTCACGGCAATCGGGAAAACGGCGGGCTTCTTCGTGCAACGGTATGGGGGGACATCCCAGCTTCAACCCGGCGCAAAATCGGGGATTCATCCGCACACGGGGCCAGGAACGCACAAGGCACTCTGTAGATTGAGGAATCGAGACAACAACCGGAAGACGATATTCAGTTACCCGGTTACGCCCCTTTGCAAGCGTGTTTCTTTGTCCCGGTGTTATCCATCCGAAGCCGGGGTTCCGGGAGCAAGGTAAAGGTTCCCGGCAAAACGACAGCATGGGCAGCGTTCTTTGCCACCCTGTCAAGACAAAACCAATGGAATGTCTGCCTCTACCATTATCAATCGGGCGTGGTCATCCAGGCGATGTAGACAATAATGGCGGAAATCATTGCGATTGAGTTCGCCACCAGTCCGGGGTAGGAACCGATCATTGTCCCCAGATACACGCCTTTATCGGCTTCCGTTTGCTGTAGATTACCCGTTAACGCTCCCGTCTGCGGATCCCTGGAGAGATTGCGTTCGTCCCGGAAACCGCCGGCATATTCCATCAACAGGCCGGGCCGCAACCAGTTTCTTATCTGCAAACTAATACTCATTTGGAAACCGGGCATGTCAAAGTTTCTACCTGTATCCCAGAGCACGACTCCCGCGGACACTTCCACGCTATTCCCTCCTCTCATCCATCTTTTGACCCGGCCGTTGAAACCACCCCGGAATGCCCCCTGAAACAGATCTGCTCCCACAACATGGGTAATTCCCACCGCCCAGTGACGATGAATGTTTCGCATGACCCCGATTTCGGATAGGGCGTAAAGTCTGCGGTCCCGCCGCATCTGTTTTTTCTCAAAAACGGGGTGGTAACTGGTAACGGTTTCCCTTGGAGAGGGGGTCAAACGCCAGTGAATGCCCATTTCGGACACCAGAAATGTGGTGCTTTGCGGAAGCGGCTGGGGTTTCAAGCTCAGCTGCGCCCCGACATCAGGAGTCCCCATCAACAGCCCCAATGCAAAACTCAGAACAGGGTGAAAAAAGCGATGCCTGAAGAACCCCCATGCTCCCCTGGACCAGGCCGTCAGGATGAATCCCAAAACTTGCAACCGATCCCTCATCACGGGTTACCTCCTTATTTTGCTTTCGCATACAATCCCGGCGGTAGCGGCGCACAGGCCCTCAGTCACCGGCCAGGGCAGACGCCACCCACAAAAGGGTCAGCATACCCGCCGCTCCCACGCCGGTGGCGATGAGTCCCGGCAGCGACCCTAATTCAACACCCAGATAAATTCCCAGGTCATTCTCCAGCATAGGAGCCCTTGAGGGAACGTATTCTGCAATCAGAGAAATTCCCAATGCCTGTCGCCATTTGAGATCGATGCTGCCGGTAAAACCCGGCGTCTTCCAATTCCGATCATCCGAATAATGCCACAGGATAATCCCCGGAGATAGGTCCACAGAGCTCCGCTCATTGAGCCACTTCCGGAAACCCAATTTCACTCCCCAGTTTACTCCATATTCCTGACCCAGGTAGGTGGCCAGGAAATTGGAAAATCCAATGGCATAGCGACGATTGATATTTTGCATATATCCAATATTCGAAACCACATAGTTTCTGGCCTTTTCTTCCGCATCGGTCACAGTCCGGGGTAAAGGAGTGAGCCGTAAAAAATAACCCAGATCGGTCACCAAAAAACTGCGGCACCGGGGATAGGGTTTGGGCTTCCAGGAAAACCGGGCTTGGCCGTAAGGTAGGGTGTAAAAGAAAACGATCAATAGGATCACCCGAAATCCATGGCTTCTCATATTATACTCCTCTCGTTTCTTTCCTTCGACTTCCCATCATGACATCCGGGACCATGGTTTCTCGGAAATCGTTACGCCCATAAAGGATCATGTTTCCCCCCACGGAACCATCAACAACATGACAATCTTGCAAAACACAGCAACCTTGTCCCCGTTTCGATAAAACCGCCAACCCTAAAGGCACACGAAAACGACCTTCCAGAAGATAATAATTTCATCAACTGACCGGAACCTTGGTCTTCCTCGTTTGCGCTTATCGGAGTCTCGCGGTCTTTCAGATGCCGGTTCTTTTCGAAAGATGTTCATCCGACCTGTAAACTTTTCCGTTTCAGAGATTCGTTAGAACAACAGCTGTATTCGGGGTAAAAAAGCAATATGGCCGGGACCTGCTTCCGTGGGCGCGGCAACCCTCACGATTTGACAGCCAACACGCCATAGGAACGGCTTACCGGTGCGCTTCGCATCGGAAGGGCGCGAAATCGTTTTATATTTTCGGGTCAGATTGAACCCCACGACGCCACCGATGGGAGGGCACACGAGTACAGGAAGCAAGTGATTCATGGCCTTGCCCAGCAGACTTCCAACAGCGGCTCCGGCAACACTACCCAATAGCGTAGCGGAAAACGATCCCGTTTGCTGCCCCAGGCTCCCAACGGTCCATACGGCTCCGGCACTACCCAATGCACTTAAACCCACGATCGCCGTCCACGCGGAGGGGGTTCCACCCCCTTCCATAGCCTCTCCGGGAAGCAGTGTGACCGCGGCGGCAAGTCCCACCGCGGAGCCGACTCCCCCCAGGAACAGTTCCGGGATTATCCAGCGGACGTCAACAGGAGGTTGGACGGCTCCGCCGCCATTTCCCCTCTCCGATAAAAGTTCCCGTATAATCGGTCGTCGTAGGGAACGAATGGTGTCTTCCCCCCGCTGAAGGATGCCTTCCCGCTGTCGCCCGCTCATCGAATCACCCCGGATAATCCGGACCCGATAGCCGGAGGGGCCGATCCTGTAGATAGGGGCGGATTGATATCCACTCACTTCAGGGAACAAGCCGCAGCGACGCCGTTCTTCAGCGTCGATCGTATCTCCCACAACGGCGCTGATGGGATACGGTTTTTCCCATCCCCGCTGGGCCTCCAGCAGCCCGATCCCTCCCATGAACAGTACCAAGGGTAACACACTGCTGAAAAAGGCCGCCTTTCTTTTAGCCTTCCCATCCTCTTTCATTTCTGGAATCCCGACCCTGAGTCCCATTGCACCATTCGAAAACCATGCCGGTAAATTTCCCTTGAGTTTTCAAGTCACTCAACCCATTGTTATTTGAAAGGTTACGTTACAACATGGCCGCGCCCGCCATTTCCTTCGACCGACCGTCTCGTCAAATTTGTCGAATATCGGGATCGAACATTCGACAAATTTTTCCCTTGCCGGGTCCGGGCTTCAGGGAGACGATTCCGCCGGTCAGAATTTTTCAGGACATTGGGTATCCCGATCACTCCAAAAAATTCCGGTTTACCCGCCGGCCCTCGAAGAGCGATTCCAGAGCGTCTTGAAGCATGGCCGTTTCGAAGGCCGCTTTTAATGCTCTCCATTTCCGGGTCTCCGGCGAACCGTCGAGGAAGGGGTTGGGGAAGCGTATCGTTTTCACCCGAAAGCGGCCCCTCGGTAGGTTTTTCGCTCGTCCCGACAGCAGCAGCGGGGATATCCGCAGAACGGCTTGCCGACGGGAGGTTTACGGGTAACTAAAGAAAAAACAAAGAATGGCGGAGGCGAAAAAGCAAAAGCATTTGACAACTCCGGTTCCTTTTATTATATTGGGTGCGCTTGGATGCGGGAGGAACAAATTGGGGCCGTAGCTCAGCTGGGAGAGCGCGTGAATGGCATTCACGAGGTCAGGGGTTCGACTCCCCTCGGCTCCACCACGATTAACATATGGAACTGAATGGAATTTATTATCCTTACGGTTCTGATCATTTTGGCGGCCATTCTGTTTGCACTTTCCGGACGACAAAAGCGCGCCTTGCGAAATCGACGGGAACAAATTCTACAACGGATGCGCGAACGGCAATACAGCCGTCAACAAAATGAGGAAAAGGGAACCTGAAGCAGGGATGCTTCATTATGAACAATGCAAAGGGCGCCGTACCCAAGTGGCTAAGGGAGAGGTCTGCAAAACCTCGATTCGGCGGTTCGAATCCGCCCGGCGCCTCAGCTTCTTTTCCGCGCGGCATTATCTCCCCAGGATTACCGAGTAAAGATTGAATTCCTCAAAAATCATAACTAATTTTCCTTTGGACTAATAATGCGGTGCCGGAAACCGAAAATTCTATGGTATGAAACGAAAGATTGAAAGCCCATTACACCCATGAAGCCTATCATCGACCCTGCCCAGTGGATCTTCAAAGATACCGAGCAAAGCACCTTCAAGTCCTGGTTTCTAAAAATTCGTAAATTGGCCGATCTGGTCCAATACCGGGGACGCCTGCCCGAAGCGCGGTTCATGGAATTTTACGAAAACGTCATTCACGCTCTGGAAGGGGCGGAGTCGATCCCCATTTTTCATTTTCTCCAAAAATACCTCCCCCGGCTGCTGGCCCACGACCTCAATCAACACACCATATTGATCGGGATTTCCGATCTGCGGACCCTATTGCTGGAAACCATTATCGAACATCCCAATTTAAACAAAGAAAGCCGCAATTATTGGATTTCTCAGGTCCTGGAGCTCTTCGACAACATTCAGGGGCACATTCAAAAACTGTGTGCCGATTATAAAGCGGAACAATCTCGCACCACCTCCAAAGGCCGCCGCTTGACCTTGCACGGAATCCCGGCCATCCTGTTCGAAATCGAAAAGGATCGCTTCCTGGGACCGGGAAATTATAGCCCCACCTTCTACCAATGGTTCAGCCACGAAATTCCTATCGGGGATCCCCCACCCGACTGGAAAACCCTGATTCATCCAGACGATGTTCCGGTCTTTCAAAACACACTGGAACACTGTAAAAAAAATCTCATTCCCTTTTACGAGGCCAGGTATCGTTTGAAAACCTCCGGCAACCTGTGGCGGCCGGTGATCGAGCGGGGGAAAATCCACTACAGCCAGAAGGGGGAAACCCTCTCTTTTTCGGGCATTATCATCGAACAGCGACCGGAACAAAACGAAAATGAACTCCTCAAAAACCTACTGAAGGCCCTGGAAGATACCCGCTCCCGGAAGAAAGACCTTTTCCTGGTCATCGACTCGACCCAGGAGGTTCTGTTCGTCTCCCGAACGGTCGGCACCTTCATTTCCCCAAAAGAGAGCCACCCAACCACTCTGGAAGCCATTTTCCCGTCTCCTCTTCCGGAACAGGTTCGCCAGAAGATTCAGACCCTGCGGCAACGGCAACAGGCTTCCGCGACCATCGGCTTCACCCTTTCGGGCAACCATTTTTCTTTAGAAATACGGCGATTGCCCGTGCAGAGCTCCCTCGACTGGTTTCTATTTTTCGTCCCTCAACGGCTGAGGGAACAGCAAAAAGTACCGGAAAATTTCCTGCAACGATTAAACCTGCTCTTCGAAAAGCGTCTGGAGATCTCGCAAGATTTCCGTGTGGATGAGGTGCTGCGGCAAGCCATGCAGCTGGCCCGCATCCTGATTCCCGCAGCCCAGGCGGGCAGCTTACTGGTGAAAGAGGGCGGCGGTTTCCGATATCGCGAAGGATTCGGGTACGAAATGGACCGTCTGCGGAACATCGTTCTGTTTGAACCCACCACCGAACACACCGAGGTGCAGGCCCTGCAATTGCGAGAAATGCATAACGGTTCCCGGGTTATTCATGTGGAGCAAATCCGCCGAGAAGCGCAACGCATCCTCCCCAGGAAGCAATACGAACTGTTACGTCAATACGGTCGCCTGGACGAAATTTACCATACCCTCAGTGCTCTGATTCAGATTGATCATGAACCGTTTGCCATTTTGAATCTGGATGCTTTCCAGAAAGAAAACCCTTTTACGGAATTCGATCAAAAGCTCATGGATTTGCTCAGTCAGCAAATTTCCGATACCCTCAAAATCATTCAATTGGTGCAACGGGTAAAGGAGAGTGAAACCAATTATCGTCAACTATTTGAGCGCTCTCCCATTGCGATTTACATTCTCCAGGACAACCGCTTTAAACTGTTCAATCCCAATTTTTTGCGGTTGACCGGTTTGAGTGAGAAGGAGGCCCGAGAAATTGAAGTATGGGATCTGGTTCATCCCGACGATCGCCCCGCCCTGCAAAAGCGCGCCATGGCCCGATTGCGGGGAGAAAAACCGCTTTCGGAATACGAATTCCGTCTGATCAATAAGAACGGCGAGGTCCTTAACTGTTTAGGATCGTTCACTCGGGTAACATTTAACGGAAAACCGGCCATCTTAGGCGAAATCATGAACATCACCCGGTTGCGGATGCTGGAAAGGCAGCTGCTGCAGGTGCAGAAGATGGAAACCGTAGGCACCCTCACGGCGGGCATTGCCCACGACTTCAACAACATTTTAGGGGCCATATTGCCCAGCGCCCAGCTCATCCAGGACGATCCTCAGAATCCCGCCAATGCCTCCCGGGCACGCATCATTGTGGAAATGGCCCAGCGCGCTTCCCAATTAACCCATCAGTTGCTGTCCTTCGCCCGGGCCGGCGAGTTCCATAAACAGGTGATCAACTTCAATGAACTTATTCGAAACAGTCAACAGATTTTGGAAAAGCTGTTGCCCAGGCGGATTCAATTGAAACTGGAACTGGACGACACCACCCCGCCGGTGGAAGGCGATGCGAACCAGATCATTCAGGTCATCATCAATATGGTCATCAACGCTCGGGACGCCATTGAGGCCGCGGGACAGATCGTCATTCAAACATATCCCAGATCGGCGCGGGTCACCCGATTGCTCACCGTGGGCACT
Organism: bacterium; assembly: GCA_015485355.1. Classification (GTDB taxonomy): domain Bacteria; phylum Calditrichota; class Calditrichia; order RBG-13-44-9; family J042; genus JAADJD01. Next base: position 12,432 of record WFTQ01000029.1, read on the forward strand.
CTGCCGCCCGGTAAATATGCCGTCGTTTCCATTAAAGATAATGGATGCGGTATTCCCGATAATCTGCGTGACAAGATTTTCGACCCGTTCTTTACCACTAAACCGGTGGGCAAGGGCACCGGCCTGGGCCTGAGCACCGTTTACGGCATCGTCAAGCGCCACAAGGGCTGCATCAACCTGCGCACTCGTGTGGGCAAAGGAACCACATTCGAAATTTTCATTCCAGCTACCACCAAACGGGAAGACCGCCGACTGACCAAGCGCACGCCCAGGACCCGGGGCATCGAGCCAGGTCTGACCACCTTAATCATCGACGACGAAGACCATCTGCGGGAAATTTTGGGATTGATGCTGACCGAATTGGGGTTTCGGGTACTCAGTGCGGAGACCGGAAAGAAGGGAATCAAAATCTTTCGGGAACGCAAGGACGCCATCGACCTCATCATCCTGGACCACGTCATGCCCGAGTTAAACGGGAAGCAAACCCTGGAGGTATTGCGCCAAATCAAACCCGATGTTAAGGTGTTGCTGGCTACCGGGTATGGCGATCATAAATCACTAACGGATTTGTACCGTATGGGGATCGATGGTTTTCTAACCAAGCCGTTTACGTTCGATCAGCTGAAAGAAAAGATTCGAGAAGTGATGAGCGGCACGCTGAAAACGTAGGACCCCTTCAGCCGATCCGCCAACCGCACCACTCAGTCCGGACATTTCCTTGCCGGGCCGGCGCTTTTCAGGGACCGGCTCCGCCGTGATGGGTGTCCGTTGCGGGACACCAATCGGGAAACAGGCGTCGAATCAGTAAATTGGTGATCCGAATTGTTACCAGAGCCAGCAGCCCGCCGGCCACTACATCCACAAAATAATGATAACGCAGGTAAACGGTGGAAAAAATCAACGGCGCACCAAAGGGGAAAATCCACTGAAACAATTTCCGGTGATAACGGAACGTATAATAAAACAGCACCAGAACGATTGCGGTGTGCCCGCTGGGGAAGGCATCCCATTGAATATTTTCCAGGGAATTCAAGGTATTCTGGATGGCATCGAAGGCCCATACCCCTTTGAGGGGTATTTGTTGAAGGTGAGCCAGGAAAAATCGAGGACCCAGCGCCGGAAATATGACATATCCCAGATACGAAAGATAAAATCCCATGGCAATCAGGGTGATAAAATAATCCAGATGCCGAAACTGTTTTCTACTATACAAAACCCCGGCAACCACCGCCGGTAAAAAATAAAAACTGGTATAACACCATTGAAGGTATTCGGTCAGCAGCGGATAGGTGATTTTCTCCGTCAATACGGTGGCATGATCCCCCAGAAGGATCAAATCCCACCGAATCAACCAACTATCGATGGTTCTTGGGTGCACCGCTGGAATCAGATAATGCAATGCCGTAAAAAACAGGGGAACATACAGCACCAGATAGAATTGGCGAAAGAAACCCGCCAGCGGGTGCTGAACCGGATAAGCGGCAAACAGAAAAATATTCGTTATGAACAGCAGATGGAAGACCAGGTAAAACCAGGGGGAAGCCAGACGTTCCCAGGCCGACAGCATCAAAACAATCCAGATGATCAAATAGAGCAGCGTGGGCACATCAAAGACTCGAAATTCCAGGCGCAAACCTCCCACACGCCAGGAGTACGTCAATGTTGCCTGCTGTTTTAGACCCAGGGTTTCGTTTCCCACACCTGTCATGAAAATCGTTATTGTTTCGTTTTATCCCTGAAACGGCGCCCCCCGTTTTTTACGGCCGGACGGGGGGAACGCTGAACCGCTCGCCATCGCTTCCGGTTACAGGGGAATATTGCCATGTTTTTTGGGTGGATTGCGATCCACCTTGGTTTTTAACAGTTCCAGGGCCCGGATGATTTTCGGCCGGGTCATCTGGGGTTCAATGACCTCGTCCACATAACCCCGTTCCGCCGCCAGGTAGGGATTGGCAAATTTTTCCCGATATTCTTTTTCTTTTTCGGCCAGGGCTTTTTCCGGGTCCGGGGCACGGGCAATTTCCCGTTTAAAAATGATTTCCGCGGCCCCCTTGGGACCCATGACGGCAATTTCCGCCGAAGGCCAGGCAAAGTTAAAATCCCCTCGAATATGCTTGGAACTCATCACGTCATAAGCTCCCCCGTATGCCTTATGCAAAATGACGGTAATTTTGGGCACCGTCGCCTCGCTATAAGCATACAGCAATTTGGCCCCGTGCTTGATGATGCCGCCCCACTCCTGAGCCGTTCCGGGGAGAAATCCGGGAACATCGACGAAAGTGATGATGGGAATGTTGAACGCATCGCAAAATCGAACAAAACGAGCCGCCTTAATGGAAGCATTAATATCCAGCACTCCTGCCAGAACCGCCGGCTGATTCGCCACAATCCCTACCGACTGTCCGTTCAACCGAGCAAAACCGATCACAATATTCTGGGCAAACAGCTCCTGCACTTCCAAAAAGGTCTCCTTATCCACCACCCGATGGATGACCTCCTTAACGTCATAGGGCTTGGTCGGATTATCGGGTACGATCCGGATCAGTTCCGGATCCATCCTGTTCGGGGCATCCTCGGTGGGCTGATAAGGGGCCTCCTCGGCATTGTTGAGGGGTAGATAGTCCACCAACCGACGGACTCTCATCAAACAATCGATATCGTTATCGGCGACAAAATCGCAGACCCCACTTTTTGTGGCATGGGTCAGGGCGCCTCCCAATTCTTCGAAGGTAACCTCCTCGTGGGTCACGGTCTTCACCACATTGGGTCCGGTAACAAACATGTAGCTTTTATCGCGAACCATGAAAATAAAATCGGTGATGGCGGGAGAATAGACAGCGCCGCCGGCGCAGGGCCCCATGACCACGGAGATTTGGGGAATGACCCCGCTGGCCAGGGTGTTACGGAGAAAAATATCGGCATATCCTCCCAGGCTGACCACCCCTTCCTGAATACGCGCCCCCCCGGAATCGTTTATCCCGATTACCGGAACACCAATTTTCATGGCAATATCCATGATTTTACAAATCTTCTGAGCATGGGCTTCCGATAAACTCCCGCCGAATACGGTAAAATCCTGGCTGAAAACCCCGACCGGACGTCCATTAATTTTTCCGAAGCCTGTAACGACCCCATCGCCCAGAATACGTTTTTTTTCCAGCCCGAAATCATGAGACCGATGCTTAACCAGCATGTCCACTTCTTCGAAACTCCCCTCATCCAGCAGAACCTCCAGACGCTCCCGGGCGGTGAGTCTTCCTTGCTGGTGCATCTTTTCAATGCGCTCTTCCCCCCCGCCTTTCAGCGCTTCCTGTTGAAGCCGGCGCAAGTGGGCTATCTTCTCCTCCATCGTCGGCCAGGAATTGTCCTTTCTCGACTTCGCCATGGATACTCCTCTGTTTTGAATTGTTATTGCATTTTCCTTACCGCCCGGGCGCTTCCCTTCGCTCCGGGATACCCGGTTCCCTTACGACATCCACCCATCTCAGAAAACGGCGTCTTCTCCGGATGGATGGCTTAGGGTTCTATCAAACCGGCCTCTTCAAAAGAGTAATATTGATCTCCCGCGATGATGACATGATCCAACACCGGTATATCCAGCAACCGCCCCACTTTGACCAGCTGCTCGGTAATGAGGCGGTCGTGGTTCGACGGCCGGGCCTCTCCAGAAGGATGGTTGTGCACCAGGATGATACTGGCGGCCGATTCCAGAATAGCGGGGCGGAACACTTCCCGGGGATGGACCAGGGAAGCATTTAAGGTACCTTCCGAGATGCGAACATCGCGCATTAAGAAATTGGCACTGTTTAAAACCAGGATTATGAAAACCTCGCGGTTTAAATGTCCCAGCAAAGGGCCGTATTTCCGAAAAACGATTTCCGGCCCATCAATCTTCAGTTTCTCGGAAGCCGGAAAACTGGCCAGCCTTCGCCCCAGCTCGAAGGCCGCCAACAACGTAACCGCCTTAACCGGTCCCACACCCTTCAGCCGATACAGCTCCTGATAAGGCATCTCCGCCAGTTTTTTTAAGTTGCCGCTATACCGTAAAATCGTTTTCGCCAGATCCACGGCGGTCTGGTCCCGACTGCCGGTGCGCAGCAAAATGGCCACCAATTCCGATTCCGTCAAATATCCCGGACCCAACTGCATCAACTTTTCCCGGGGCCGTTCCCCTTCCGGCCAATCGGGGATTTTACTCCGATAATACGTGGGTTCCTGAATTTTCATCGAACCAAAAACGGTTATCGTATACCCTTGGCGTCTTCCTGAAGCGGAATTATCTACCCTGTACCTGTAAAACCATGGAAAAAAATGCCCTCTGGTCATGCCCGCCCAGGGAATTGCGGACCATGTCCGGCAGGATGGGTCAAATTTCCAACGATTGTTTGGCCCGGTGTTTTCGATACCAATCCTGAATGTAGTGGACAATATCCTGGGTATTGGTTCCCGGGCCGAAAAGTTTCCCGACCCCCATTTTTTCCAGGGCTTCCATATCCTCATCGGGGATGATACCGCCCCCGGTGAGCAGGACATTCTTCAGGCCTTTTTCTTTCATTAAACGCAGGAGTTTGGGAAACAGGGCCATGTGGGCGCCCGAAAGGATACTGACCGCAATCACGTCCACGTCTTCCTGCAAAGCCGTTTCCACTACCATCTCGGGGGTTTGACGCAGCCCGGTATAAATCACCTCCATCCCCGCATCACGCAATGCGGCGGCCACCACCTTAGCCCCTCGATCGTGGCCGTCCAGACCGACCTTGGCCACCAGCACCCGGATTTTACGTTCCATGTATCCCTCCTCGTTCTTTCTCTGCGAGTACCTGCAACAGATAATTTTCAAACCGATCCACGGATCGTTCAAACGAAAAATTTTTTTCCACCCATCGGCGGGCTGCACGGCCCAATCGCTCCCGTTCATCCGGGGCCAACAAAAGCTCTAAGGCACGCTGGGTCATCAAATAGATGTCGTTCAAAGGCACCAGAACCCCGGTTTCTTCCGGTAGAATCAGTTCGCCGACCCCACCTACATCAAAGGCCACCACCGCCCGTTCCGCATGCATGGCCTCCATCAAAGAACAAGGCAGACCCTCCACCTCGGAAGTTAACAGCACCAAATCGCACAATCGATAAATTTCCGGTAATTCGTCCGTGTGGTTGCCCAGCATGTACAGACGATCCAAAATGTTCAAATCGTAGGCATATTGTTGAATTTCACCGCGCAGGGGACCATCCCCGACAATCAGAAAAATGGCTTCCGGCCATTCCTGAAGGATATTCCGGGCAACTTCCAGAAAAATGAGATGCTGCTTATAGCGCACCAACTGACCGAAGATCCCGATAACAGGTCTCTGGTCGGGTAAACCCAGCCGGCTCAGCAGTTGATTGGGAATCTGAGGAACCGTGGGGGTACATTTCACCCCCGGGGGAATCACTTTAATAGGATATCCGTTCATCCAGCGAATTTTTCGATATTCCTTTTCCACGGCCGCGGCACTGGCAATGATGCCATCGGCCAGTTCCTTATACGTAAAGCGATAGCGCCAGTTATTCTTTAACAACGGGATGGCGTGGTATGCCAGCAGGACGGCGACCTTGCTCAATTGTCTGGCCATGCCGGCCAATCGGACATCGCGGGTCAAATGGGTTAACACCAGCTCGATGTGTAACTCTTTAAAAATTCGGGCCATTTTGACGGCCGATATCAGACTGACATCGCTGCCCATACGCAGGGGAAAGGTAGGAATACCGGCCTGCTCGGCCTTTTCCAGAAAACGGGAACCTTCCCTGCCTCCGCAAACGATCTCATGTCCCCGCGCTTTCAGAGCCACCGACAGCTTAACCAGCCAGCGATCACTCTCTCCCCAGGAAGGGGCTGGGGTACCGTTTTGGATAAACAAACGCATGATCTCCAATACCACCCTTCCCTTTCGTTAAACAATCCACTGGAGTTCGTACAGCTGGCGATATCGCGGCGCCCGGGTCATCAATTCCTCATGCGTCCCCACATCCACGATCCGACCCTCCTCCAGCAAAACAATTTTATCGGCGTTGACTACAGAGGATAAACGATGAGCGATGATAAAAACGGTGCGATGTTGCATTAAATTTTCAATCGCTTCCTGAATCAGCCGTTCGGATTCCGAATCCAGAGAAGAGGTGGCTTCGTCGAAAATCAGGATGGGGGGATTTTTTAAAATCGCGCGGGCGATGGAAAGGCGTTGGCGCTGTCCACCGGACAACCGCATTCCCCGCTCACCGATCCGGGTATCGAATCCCTCGGGTAACTGCCTGATGAAATCGTAAGCATTGGCCAGTTTCGCCGCCCGTTCAATCTCCTCCCGGGAGTATTCCGGCATCCCATAAGCAATATTGTTGGCAACGGTGTCGTTAAAAAGCACCACTTCTTGAGATACGATTCCCATCATCCGACGCAAACTATGCAAAGAGAGGTTGCGGATGTCCACGCCATCAATCCAGATGCTGCCCCGGGTCACCTCGTAGAATCGAGGCAATAGATTGACCAGGGTGGTCTTGCCGGCACCGCTGCCGCCCACCAGGGCCACTTTTTCGTTCTTCCGAACGGTTAACTGAATATCCTGAAGAACCCAGTCGCTCCCATCGCTGTACCGAAAATAGACCCGATCGTAGATGATGTGATCGTCGAACGTGGTCTTGTGGACGGCCCCGGGTTTTTCCACCACCTCCGGAGGATAATCCAGAATTTCGAAAATGCGCTGCCCGGAAGCCAGGGCGATCTGAATGTTATTGTTCACCTCCCCCAGGCTCTTGATCGGTTGCATCATGGAAAACAGTATCACAATAAACCGGATGAAATCTTCCGAGGAGATGAGCTGGCCGGTCAGAACTAGTTGTCCCCCGAACCAGAGCACGCTCACCATAATGCCCACCCCCAGGGTCTCCGACAGCGGCGACGACAGGCGATTCAATCGCACCTGCCGCAATACGGCGCGATAATGTTCTTCGGTCTTCTCCCGAAACTTCCGGTTTTCATAACGCTCCATGGAAAAGGCCTTCACCACTTTAATGCCGGTGATGGTTTCCTGCAAAACCGTGGTTATGGCGGCGATCCGTTCCTGCACCCGCCGGCTTTTGCGTTTCAGGCTCTGACCGATCCGGTGAATCAAAATACCACTTAACGGGACGACCACAAAGGCGACCAGCGTGAGCTGCCAGCTGATACTGATCAGTAAGAACAAGAAAATCAGTATCAGAAAAGGATCCCGAATCACCTTGGTAAAACTGCGGTTCACCGCCACATTCAGCGTGTTGATATCGTTGACGATACGGGAGATCAGGTTGCCTGTCTGAAACCTTTCGAAAAATCGCAGGGGCTGATGGATCAGGTGTTCGTACACCTGGTTGCGAATATCTTTGGTCACCCGCTCTTCCAGAAAGCTTACCCAATATACTTCCCCAAACCAGGAGGCATTTTTGAGAAAAAAGGAGAGAAAAATAAGCACACACAGAATTTTCAGGGTTTCCACCCGATCATCCCGGTAAATCAAGCGGGACGTTTTCTCTTTCAACCATTGATTCAAGTTCCAGATACCGGCGGACTCTGAGGATGTCTCGGCTTGCCGTTCCAGGACGGGTTGTTCCTGAAACAACGTGTTGATGAACGGAGCGACCATCCACACCGAAAGTGTATTAAAAACAATGAACAATACATTGAAAAACACGACCAGGAGAATCTGCGGAATGTAAGGTTTAAGGTAGGATAAAACTCTCAGATAAAGCTCTTTATCCGTTTTTGCGGGCTTCATGTGTTCCAAAGAATTCTCATCCCCATCGCATTGAACTCTGAAACAAAAAATTTTAAGAAAATTTTCCCGCAAATACAAACGATTAAACCGAAAGAAAAATAAGCCAATGGTCAATCAGAGGGTTCAAGATTGTTTCGGACTTCTTTTCGGAGACGGGGTCGTTTTTCGATGTCCACTCGCCCCCCTCGGAAGGCCGGTCCGGTAAGATTCAAATCACCGCCAGTTGTTCTTCCCGGATCCATCCCTGTTTACCATCGGGAAGCACAATTTTCGCCCACCCTGCCCGCTGTTCCTTCACTTCCACCTTTAACCCTTCATGAATGATAAACATTTCGGTGCTGTTCTCCTCCGGGGCGCTGTAGACGGTAACACTGGGCCCCATGACTATGGCTTGAATCCGCCGGGAATCTTCCCGCGCATTTACCACAAAAAAGTACCCCGCCATCACCGCCATCATCCCCAGAATCCACAGCAAACTCTTCACCCATTGCCGAATTTGCTCCCGTGAAACGTACAAATAAACCACGCCGAGAAAGAAAAACCCCATCCATAAAGCAAGAAAGACCCGGGCCCATTGAGCCGGTGTCCAGAAATACTTTATGGTGTCCCACCACTGGAAAAGGAAAAACCGGGGAGGAACGTCCACCCGATCGATGATTCTCAACCGCGTCAGTTCCAGATTAAACGCTATATCCGCATCATCGGGAGCCAGCTTTTGGGCCTTTTCGAAATACAGGATGGCCTTGCCGACTTCCCCCCGTTTAAAATGGCAGTTTCCCAGATTAAAATAAACTTCCGGACTCTCGTATCCCTGTTCCAGTATCTTCTGATACCAGTCGATAGCCGCGGCATAATCCTGCTGTCGATAAGCGGCATTTCCCTGTTCGAAATAATAGGTCAAATCCGGCTGGGCCAGCAGCCCCGTGCCGATTATTCCCCCGAATCCGATGATCAACAGGTCAAACATTCTCACCATTTCCGCTGCGGCCTCCTCACCGTGTGGCTTTCCATCTCCCTGCGGAGCGTTTTACCCATCCCAAAGGTTAAAAGTATTTCTCCAGCTCCTCCAAGAGCTTTTCGGCCGTTTGATAGCATCGCCGGGCGTCCTCAGGCGCCGCGCCCGTAGGAGCAAAGCGATAGAAATCGGCTTCGTCCAGGCACTGCATCAATCGGGACAACAATTCTCCATTCACCTGATGCTGCTTTAACAAAGATTCCACCTCTTCTTTTAGCAACCCCGCTGCGGGTCGATTGGTTTTATCGGCCAGGTAACCCGTTAATGCCCGGGAAATTTCCGCGTAACATTCAGCAAACCGGTTTTGCTTGAGCCATCGGTGCGCCTGCTTCAGCCGTTGGCGGGCTTGTTTGCTTGCCCTCCGCCGACGGGCATATTCGACGTTGGTTTGCATCTTTTCCCGATGTTCCCGATAACCATACGCCAACACCAATCCCAGCACCGGAACCAGTAAACCGATCCAGAACCACCAAGCCCGATAGGGCCGATACCCGATGGGTTGGAGCCCTTCCAGTCGCTCTTTGATAAACCGAATGTCCTTGCCCAGAAACTTTACCTCTTCTTTGGCCACAACGCCCCCGGCAAGCCGATCTTCAAACCCGCTTCCCTGTTTCACCTCTATATGATATTCCGGAGTTCGCAATACCCGGTACTCCTGTTTTGAAGGATCGAAAAAAGGAATGCGAAAAGAAGCGATGGTGAATTTCCCGGGTACACGAGGGATCAACACATATTCGTACGTTTTGCTGGTGGACATGGAGCGTCCCGTCAACCCCTTTTGCGTCTTGACTTTGGGCTCGTATACTTCGAAAGTCGAGGGGAACTGGAGAGGCAATTGATTCAAGAAATCCAGATGGCCGTTCCCGGTAATCTTGACGGTATACGAAACGGCCTGATTGGTTTCCACTTCCTTTTGATCCATAGAGGTGGTCACCCGAAAGTCTCCCACCAGACCGGCGAAATCGGACGGTTGGCCTTCCGCCGGAAGGGGCTTCACCCGGATGGTGACCTCATTGGAGGTAAGGACCCGACGAATTCGTTTGCCAAAGGGGTTATCGAAAAAATTGTCAAAAATATCAAACGGATCCCGGCGCCTCTGACGCAGAATCACATCGACGGCCACTTTCATGGGCGTAATCGTGAGTTTCCCCGCCCGGGTGGGAAACAACGCCAACTTCCGCACTTCCACCACATTGTAAGGCACGCCATTGAGGGTCTCCTGGCGCACAGGTAGGCTTTTCAGGGGATACTCTTCCACCCAAAACCCCACCGTTTCCGGAAGTTTAATGTATTCGGGATTTTGGATGTTAAGGCGAAAATAAATTTTGTAGACCAGATTCACCTGCTCGTGGAGGTAAACGGACTGCCGAGACGGCACCGCCCGCAAGAAAACACTTTTGGAAAGATCGGCCTCTTCCTTTCGGCCCCGCCGACTCCGCTGCCGGGAGGAAGGCTGACGGCGGGGGCTCCCCTGGACCACGGTCAATTCAATGGCGTTGGATCGGATCGTCTCTCCGCCATGGGTTGCCTCGGCGGGGGGAATGGTGAATCGTCCCGGCTTCTTCGGCAATAAAACCAGTTGATACGTGCGGGTGGCGCTCATTTTAAAATTGATCATCTGAAAAGCCGTCGATACGCTGGGACCTGCAATGATGATGAAATCCTGAAATTCCGGCAGCTCCACCTCCGGCAGAGAGCGGGTCTGCCCGCGAATTTCCACCGTGTAGGTAAATTCCTCGTCCACACCAACCGGGTTCTTGTTCACGGTCGCCGTGATGCTGAGCTCCTGAGCCACGACCGAATGAAGGGCCATCACAATGAACAAAATTATCCCACGCATCTCTTACCAGTCCTTTTCGACTTTTCGTTTTCCCCCTTTCAGGCGAAACGGTCTTAATTCTTGGTTCTCTTTGTTTCCCTGTAAGGCCTGCAATATTCGCTCGGCCTCTTCCCGGCTCAGTTCTTTTTCCTGTCCTTCGCCTTCCCGCGGGGAAGCGGTTTGCCGATCCGGTTCCTCTTCCCCCTCCCGCTGGGATTGCCGCTGCTGCTGCGCCTGATCTTCCGGTTGATCTTCCGGGCCGCTCTCTGGCTGCTCCGGTTGTTGCTGCTCCTGGGAGGCGGAGGCATCCTGAGCAGACGATTCCCCCTGACCCGATGACTCCGGCGAGGAGGAATCCCCGCCCTGTTGGTGCTGTTTCCGGGCCATCTCTTTCAACTTGGCCCGCACCAATTCCAGATTGTGTTTGGCATCCCGGTCGTCAGGATCCAGCTCCAGCGCCTTCTTATAAGCGTTGATGGCTTCCTGGTATTGGTTCAAAAAGTAATAGGCGTTCCCCATGTTGTAATAGGCCTTTTGTTGGAGTTGAGGATCGCTGGTATTCAGGGCTTTCTCGAACGCCTGCAGTGCTTCTTGGTATTTCTGTTTTTTATACAGAACATCGCCCACATTAAAATGCAATCGGGCATCCTGAGGCGCATCCAGAAGGGCATCCTGAAAATAGTTCAGGGCTTCGTCCCAGCGGGACTCTTGAAAGGCCTCCACCCCTTTTTTTACCTTCGTTCGATCCACATCCGCAGCGCCCCACGCCGGAACAAGCCCCAGGAATACGCACAGCAAACCCGTCAGCCAGTGTCCGGAAAACAACCATTTTCGAGTGTTCATTCTCTTTTTCATCGTGAGCATCTCCATCCGGTTTCCTTAGGTCACCGGTACCCGGCTCAGGGCCTTCATTCGCCGGCGCTCGCTGAGCAAGGCTTCCCCGATCAACACCAGTAAAGCCAGCAACAGAAAGATTTGAAAACGATCCTCGAACTGGGTGAATTGCCGGGATCCCAGTTCTTTCTTTTCCATCCGGGAAATCTCTTCATAGATTTTATCCAGCTCGCTTTCTCCGCTGCTGGACAGATAGAACTTGCCGCCCGTCTCGAAGGCAATTTTTTCCAGAGTCATCACATCCAGACGGGTGGTCACAATCTGACCCTTCTTATCCTTTTGATAACCCGTTCGATTTCCATAGCGATCGTACAGGGGGATGGGGGCTCCCTGGGGCGAACCGATCCCGATGGCATAAATTACGATGCCCTCTTTGGCGGCCTCCCGGGCCGCTTCAACCGGGTCCCCTTCATGGTCCTCCCCATCGGTGATCAAAATGAGCACTTTATGTTTCAATTCTTTGGTCACAAAAGACCGCCGCGCCGTTTTAATGGCCTCGGAAATGGCCGTTCCCGGCTGGGGGATGATATCCGTATCGATCTCATTCAGAAAAATTTTGGCCGCCCCATAATCCAGGGTCAAGGGGCAGTGCACAAAAGCCAAGCCGGCAAATGGAATTAATCCGATTCGATCCCCCTGCAGCCGATCGATAAAACTGGAAATTTCATGCTTCGCCCGCTTCAGGCGATTGGGCGCAACGTCCTCCGCTAACATACTGCGGGATACATCCAGAGCGACAAAAATATCCACTCCTTGGCGCCTGACCTCCTCCAATCGGGTGCCGATCTGGGGATCCGCCAGCGCAAGGATCAGAAAACAGACGGCCACGATTAACAACCCGGCCTTGCCCACCTGTTTTTTCCGGCTGACCTGGGAATTCAGCCGTTCTATCAGCACCGGGTCTCCCAATCGGCGCAACAATTTCCGCTTATAGCGAAACGACCAGACAAAGAAACCCATCAATGGCGGAACCAGGAATAATAAATACAGAAAATATGGATGAGCAAACCGAACCACCGAATCCCCCGTAGGCTATTGTAGGATGTTTTTGACTCCCTATTAGAAACAACCACGTTTTTCAAACCGCCCATCGTCGGCGGCCGACTCTACGGCGACTTGTACCACCGGCAACCTAAGGTATTTTTCGCAGCACCGTATGGGACAGTAGTATTTCCAGAACCAGCAGCGCCAGAGCCATACCGGCATAATAAACAAACAATTCCTTATATCGGGTATACTCTTTGACTTCGATGCGGGTTTTTTCGAGTTCGCCGATCTGCCGGTAAATTTCCCGCAATTTGTTGGAATCGGTGGCCCGAAAATACTTTCCACCTGTCATCGAAGCGATGCGCCTCAGCAGTTCCTCGTCGATTTCCACCCGAACCGGTTGATACCGTCGTCCCCAGATGGGATCATCCACCGGGTACATGGCCACTCCGCGCGTGCCTGCCCCGATGGTATATACTTTGATGTCGAAAGTGCGGGCCACCTGCGCCGCGGTGATGGGATCGATTTCGCCGGCGTTGTTCACCCCATCGGTGAGCAATATGATGACCTTGCTTTTGGCCTTACTATCCTTTAATCGGGCCGCGGCCGTGGCGATGCCGTTCCCGATGGCCGTTCCATCCCATTCTTGAGGGGCCACATGCACCCGATCGATGATTTGCATAAGCACCCCGTAATCCAGGGTCAAAGGACATTGGGGGAAGGCTTCCCCGGCGAAAATGACCAACCCGATCCGATCATTCTGCCGACCCTGAATAAATTCTTTTGCGACCTGTTTGGCCGCCTGAATTCGATTTTTGGGTTTGAAATCTTCTGCCAGCATGGAGGTGCTTACGTCCATTACCAGCATGATGTCGATTCCCTCGGTAATCACCTCCTGAAACTGGGTGCCCGACTGCGGACGGGCCAAACCCAGAATCACGAAGGTGATCACCAAAAGGCGGAGTACAAACAGGTGGCGACGCAGACGCTGTTTCAGGGTCATCGGTACCGGGCGGATATGCCGCAAGGTGGAAAATTGCAGGCGCGCCGTTAAACTCCGCCGCCGATACCAGAGGTAAATCCCCAGAGCCGGGATCACCAGCCATAACAAGAAATATTGTGGATCCGCAAATCGATACATTGTCGACCCTCTGCGTCCTCTCGCTATTGGTTCCTATGTGACCTTGAGCGTTCCCCCTGAAACACAAGCCATCCTTCCGCCTTCCTTGCCAGATCGTTTACCCTTCCCCCTCAGGAAATCACGTCGGTTTTCGTGGTATCGGTTTCCGCCGGGGCTTGCTCCAGCAGGTCTCCCTCTTTGAGTTTCCAGTCTTCCACATCTTCCTTCTTTATCAAATATACCGAACGGTATTGGTTGGTGGTGGCGTAATAATGGTCTCCGCTGGCTTTGCCTATTCGGGCTTCCAATAGCACTTCGTCATCCTTAAACAAACGGATGACCATGGAGGGACGATCGAGACCGTATCGCGCCTCGGAGAAGGTATCGTCCGCCACAAAATCGGCGATGCGGGTAAAATTCAAACTGGTCAGGAAACCGGACACTTCCGATTTTTTGACTTTCTTTTCCCCGGGTTCCCGCAGCCACCATTGATCGCTGGTATCCTTTACCATCACCAGGCGGAGGTCATCATAATCCAGTTCGATCCGGTTTACCCGGTCCCGATCGAATTCGGCAAAATCCCGACTGCGGAAATCCTTTACACCTTTTCGGATTTCCCGCACCAGGGTGGAATCCACCTCGAAAATCGGTTTTCGGGAAACATCCCGGGCGTAATACTTGCCATCCACCGGACCGCTCACCAGCAGGGTACGGCTTCCTTTCTCAGCGCTCAAAAATAGAGTGATCTCGTATTGATGGGGCTTTAGTCCGTAACGTTGCAGCCGGGTGCCTTCCTCATCCACGAACGCCTTTGCCCGCCCATATTCCAACTTGGAGAATACCGTGTTCAATTGGCCGGAATCCGCGGGTCGCTGGATGGAAGTCAGCACCCATTGGTCACCTTTTTCCCGTTTGAATTCGAGCGTGCTCCGGGGCCTTTTGATCAGCACCCGCTGTACATCGGCTCGTTTAAAATGAAGCACTTTCTTATCCCGCCAATCAAACAAACGCTTTTCCAGAGCCGTTTTAACATACTGGGGAATGGTAAACACCACACTGTCGCCCCGACTCACAAACACATTGCCCCCCACAGGGGTCTTGTCTCCAAAGATCAACGAATCCCGTTCGCCATTGGTCAATTCCAGCCACACCCTCACCGCTTTACCCGTAAGTCCAAATTCCCCTTTCTCTTCGGGACGGATGGTGAACCGGCTTTCCTTTTTGGCGTTTTTTAAATTGTTGAGTACCGTGGTAATGGGCGTCTTCTCGGCTTCGGTTTCCACCGGTTGAACAATCCGCCAGATGTCCTCCTGTTTTTGGAACCGAAACGTGCCATACTGGTTGCGCACCACCAGCGTTTTCACGCTGTCTTTTTCGAAATGAAATATTTGCTCCGCCCGTTTTTTTTCTTCCTCTTTCTTTTTATACTGCTTGACCTCCACAATATACACGTAACCCGCCAGAACGATAAAAGCCACGAATAAGAAGAGGGTTTGTTTGAATTTCATGATGTCCTCCGCCTCCTTTTCTACCGTCTGCGATAGTAGATCACCACACCCGTAATAATGATCACCAAAGGTAAAGCAAAGACGCTGGCGTAGAGGATCACTTTGCTATCCTTTGCCGTCAGGTTCACCCGACGATCGTCCATTTCTTTGGGCCGAATGGTGATCATGTCCTCTTCTTCGGCCAGCCAGTTGATCATATTCAGGAACAGGTCATAATTTCCGGAATTTCGGATATAGGCGTTGGCGGCAAAATCACTGTCGCCGACGACCAGAATCCGGGCATTTTTCTGTTGGTCGATTTTCTTGGTGGCCACGACCGCCATGGGCACCGGTCCCGGTAAATCTTTGCCTTTGTCGAAAGCCACGCGGGTGGAACGATAATCCACTTCCCCCCATCCATTGGGGGTGGATTCAAACAACACTTTGACCGTCACATCGGCATCTCCTTGTTCCAGGGGGCGGACCGGGCAGGCCTCCGGATAGAAGGTCATGATGCGAAACTCTTTGAAAATTTCATGTTCTTTATACTTACTAACCAGGGGCACCCCGGGACCCATGCCGAATAATTGACCCAGCCCACTGGCGTCGATGACCAGGGCATCCTCCACTTTGATCTTATAATTGGCCAGAAAATCCACCAGGCCGGGCTTCCATTCCGGATCCAGAAGAACCATTAATTTTCCTCCGTTATCCACATATTCTCGTATCGAGTCCAGCTCCGGCTGGAAGAATTCCGCCCGGGGACCCGCAATGACCAGAACGGAGCAGTCGTCGGGAATGGTCTTGTCCACCGCCAGATTGATTTGCTTCACCAGATAATTATCCCGGCGGATTCCCTCGGCGGCGATTTTATAGCCCCGGGGCTCTTCACTCCCGATATCTTTCTCCCCGTGACCGGTGGTAAAGTAAATCACCTTGTCCTGTTCTCGGGTCACCCGCAATATGGCATTGGTTAAATTCCCCTCGTTCAGTTCCGTCAGGGTTTCCCGTTTGGTACCACTCTCTACAATCAAAGTCCCGTACTGGGTGACTTGATAGCGCTTGGCCGTACCCGGCTTCTGGTTGGGATCGATGAATTCGAAAGTGATATATTTCGTATGATACGCGTATTCTTCCAGCAAATCGCGAGCCCGTAACTCATCCCCTTTCTTATAGAAGGCCAGTATGGTGACTTCTTTATCCAGATTCTTCAAGACTTTTTTGGTCTGATCGGCCAGGCTGAACAGTCCCTTCGCGGTCAGGTCGGCCCGCAGGTGATGCCGACTGGAAATGAAGGCCAACAAGGCCAGAATGCCCAGAAAGATCACACTGTTCAACACACTGCTGGCGCCATATTGAACCAGTTTTTTGCTAACCACTTTTTCCCGAAACCTGCGCCGGTAGTAAATTCCCACTCCGGTAACGCCCAATCCCAGGATTAAAGAGATGGTGGAAATCCAATCCCACAGCTGATTGAGCGAAAAATTGATCAAACTGTACACGATCAGCAACACGCCCACGACCATGGCGAATGTGGTGTATTTTTTCATTGTCGTTTATCCTCCCAGTTTGTTATTGCCGTTTCTCAATTCGCATCAAGCCCGCCATTTGATCGATTCCACCGACCGATAGGTGAGATAAATACCAAACGTGGTCAACAGCAGGTAGAAAATCACGTGTTGGCTATCGATCACCCCTTGCGCGAAATCTTCGAAATGGTTAATCACCGACAGATAATTCAACACCGCGGAGAGTCCCGGTCCGGAGAAATTGGCCGCCCAGCCGATGACCCACAGCACCAGCGCCAGTCCAAAGCCTCCGATGGCCGCGATAATCTGGTTTTCGGTCAGGGAAGAGATAAACAATCCTCCTCCCACAAAAGCCGAACCCAATAACACCAGTCCCAGATATCCCGAAAAAACGGGCCAGAATTCCGGGTTCCCGTAAATAAACAGCAACGATAGGTAAAACACCGTAGGCAGTAACATCACCATGTAAAAGGTCAAACCGGCAACAAATTTTCCCAACACGATATTGGAAGTGGTGAGCGGAGTCGTATACAGCAACTCCACGGTACCGCTGCGCTTTTCCTCGGAAAACAGGCGCATGGTTACCAGAGGCAATACAAACAAGGAGATCAGGGCCAGGTTCCAGAAGTAGGGACGGATAAGCTGGAGGTTGATATTGAATTTTTGCGGCGGTGTACGAAATTGCTGGGAACGAATCATATCCATGAAAGCCGCTTCGACAAAGCTGCTTAAATAGAGATAGAAGAAAATTCCGGTGATGACCGCAAAGGCCGCAATTACAATATAGGCGATTGGGGAATAGAAAAAGTGTTTCAGTTCTTTCTGATAAACTGCCAGTGTTTTTCTCATCTTCAGGCCACCTCCTCTTTTGTGGTCAGATGCAGGAAGATTTCCTCCAGGGAATACGATTCGGTGCGCAGCTCATACAATCCCAGCCCCTGATCGACAATGGCCCGGGCCAGGTCGCGGCGGATATCCGAGGTCACCTCGATGGTGAACCGCATGCGCCCGTTTTGCTGGGCCTCTTTTTGAACGCTGGCGATTTCGGGGAACTTTTGCAACACCTGTTCGGCGGCTCCACCATCACCGTCCATTTCCACAATCAGACGTTCGGTCCCTTTTAAACGGCGGGTCAGGCCTTCGGGGGTGTCTTCGGCCACCACCTCCCCTCTGTTGATGATGACCACCCGACCACAGGTCATTTCGACTTCCGGCAGAATGTGGGTGGAAAGAATGATGGTATGTTCCCCGCCCAGGGATTTAATCAGTTCCCGGATTTCGATGATCTGACGGGGATCCAGCCCCACGGTCGGCTCGTCCAGGATCAATACTTCGGGCTCATTCAACAGGGCCTGCGCCAGCCCCACCCGCTGTTTGAACCCTTTGGACAGGCTGCCGATCACCTGCCGGTATACTTCTTCTAACCCGGCTTTCTGCACGGCACTGTTGATGGCACTCTTTATCCGATTGGAAGGCACTTCCTTAACACGGGCCACAAATTCCAGATACTCGGACACCCGCAGATCGTTATAGAGGGGGGGATTTTCCGGCAGATAACCCAGACGCTTTTTCACCTCCAGCGGTTGTTCCCAGATGTCGTATCCGGCCACCCGGGCCTCACCGGAAGTGGGGGGCATATAACAGGTTAATATGCGCATGGTGGTGGTTTTGCCCGCACCATTGGGTCCCAGTAGACCCAACACTTCCCCCTTTTGAACGGCAAAGGAGACGTCTTTAATCGCCATCTTATCTCCGTAATAGCGCGTTAAATTTTTTACCTCGATCACTGCTCCTCCTCCATCGCTTATGATTTCACGATTTATTTAACATCGATCCGATGAATGTCTGCGCTCAATTTACGGATATTGATCGAATACCATCAAACCCTGAAACCCGGAGAAAAGTTTCTTTCAATCCTTTAATTTTCCGATTTTTGACGCCCATTTTCCGGTACCTGGGATTCCACCTTTTCCAACACTTCCACGGCTTGAAATTCCAGCCGGGTGGCCTCGATGAAATGACGCACCCGCTGCACCGCTTGATGTACCTCGTTGCCGTCCGGAACATAACGGGCAAACTTTACCAGATCACACAACTCCAGCGCGCCCTCCAATTGATCCAGCGCCTGAGAATCGATGTTCATTTCCCGCAAAGCGTACATCAACTCCGAAGTGGTGTCTTCCATCGCGGGAATAAAAAAGCGATGCTCCACATAGCGCCGAACAATCTCCGAAAGCAAGGTAAAAAAGATTTTCCATTCCCCCCGTTTCGGCAAGTCGCTGTGCAGCAGTTGTTGGAGCTCGGAAAAGGCCATTTCGTGCGCGGGTCGGATGACCTCCTTTCGGAACAGCGGTTGTCCGCGCTGCCGCTTCCGGTAATAAAAATAGCCCGCACCGGCCAGCGCCATCACCAGGAGCAGCAAAAGACCAGCCCACATCCAGCGCCGATAATCGATCGGTATCTCCAACGGCGGTTTAATGTCCCTCAATTCGGCGTCTGCGGATTGCAGCACACTCTCCACATCAATTTCCACGGCCTCCGAGGTGATGATCTGGGGCGTTGTGGCCGTATCCGAAGGGAAAAAAGCCACCGGAAACGGGGGAATGACAAACCGCCCCGTGTCGTATACCGAAATGACATAGGTAAAGGTCTGTTCCACCACACCGTCCCTTTCCACCGGTTCGCCAATCCGGTAATCGTTAATCTCAAACATGCCCAGATTCACCCCGGGTCCGGGATTTTCTACCCGCAACGCCGGCGCATGACGAATGGTCAGAGTGTAGGTGACGCGATCGCCAATGGTGATGCGATTCCGATCCACGCTCGCTTCTATCTCAATAAGGGACGCCGATTCCGATAAACCGGAAGCCATCCATATGAACACCACCATGCCGACGAAGCTGCAATACTTTCCCATGGCTTACTCCGGAATGCGTTCTTCGTAGATCACCACCTTTTCGGCTTTCATCAACCGATCCACCAGCGCCTGATAGGCTTCTTGCTGCTTTTCCCGAATAAAATCCTGGGCCACCTGCTGGGCAACCTCGGTAAACGGGGGAATTCGGACAACCTTGCCCTGAGAATCTTTTTCGGCGTACTTCGCCTTATGTGCTTGGTAATACAACTCCACGTCCTTGTTGGAATAGCGATCCAGGTTGGCACGGGATTCGATTTCCTGCTGGAGCAATTTTTGCACCATCAGGGCCTTTTTTGCCTGGAAGGCCCCTTCCACCACCTCGGGATCTTGATCCAGACCCTGTCGCTTGGCGGAATCGTAAAGCAATTCCTGAAGAATATATTGCTTCAGGAAATCGACCTTTGCCCGTCGGGAGCTCCGGATCTGCTCCCGCAAATAATCCGGAAGCCGCTGCAACTCGTAATTGAGGTCTCCCAGGGTGATGGTTCGGGAACCCACACGGGCCACCACGTCCCCGGGCCGTGATCGGGGTTTTTGGGCGTCCACCAGGGCGGCCTCCTGTTGCATCACCTGTTGGGCATCCGCGGAACGCTGCAATCGTTCCAGACAGGCCACAATGTTTTTGCTGACTTCTCGATTCAAAGGCGAATCGGGATACAGATATTTAATGCGCAGATAGTAGGCCAGGGCGTTTTCGTAATCCCGTAAACGTTCAAAATAAATGGTGGCGATCTGGTACGAGATGTTGGCCTGTTCCCGGGCATCCAGGGGGTAATTTTTCAAATAATCCTCATACTCGGCGACGGCCTGACGATACAATTGCTGATTGTATAATACATTGGCGAAGGCGCGTTTTTGTTCCGCCGGTAGGGTTACCGGTTGCTGCTCACACCCGATCATCAGAACCATCCCGAGCAGCGACGACAGCAACCAGCGGGATGAAGGTTTGGCCACGACCTCCTCCATAGCATCTCTCCTTAATGAAACCGTTTGGCTCGCATGCGAAAGAATCGGGTCAACGGCTGCAGATAGGGTCGATCGGTATAAATATCGATATAATCCACCCCAATGGACTTGAAGAACCGCTCCAATCGTTCATTCTCCGTCAGGGCATTTTCCGCGATGGAGTCTCGAATCTCGGTCACCGAGGTATCCACCAGCATCGTCTCTCCGGTTTCCAGGTCTTCCAGTTCCAGCAATCCCACTTGAGGCAATTCCTCTTCCAGAGGATCGCGAATATGCAGGGCCACCAGATCGTGGCGTTTATGGGCTACCTGCAAACTTTTTTCGAACCCGCCGGCCAGGAAATCGCTGATCAAAAACACGGTAGCCCGACGTTTTAAGATTTGATTGAGATATTCCAGCGCGGTATCGATGCGGGTACGCCGATTCTGCAAGGCCAGTTCTTCTTCCGCATACAGCAATTCCCGGATAACCCGGAGCACATGTTTGCGCCCCTTGCGAGGGGGAACAAACTTTTCGATGCGGTCGCTGAAGAGGATTAATCCAACCTTATCGTTGTTGCGAATCGCAGAAGCGGCCAGCAAGGCCGCTATCTCCACGGCAATCAATCCCTTCTCCCGCCCCCGGCTCCCAAATTTTTGGGACGAACTGGCATCGAACAGCAACATGACGATAAGTTCCCGCTCTTCATCGAATACTTTTACAAAGGGATGGTTCATGCGAGCCGAAACATTCCAGTCGATATTCCGCACATCATCTCCGGGTTGATATTCCCGCACTTCGGCGAATTCCATCCCGCGCCCTTTAAACACGGAATGGTATTCTCCGGCGAAGACTTCGTTCACCACGCCGCGGATGCCGATCTCGATTCGCCGCACTTTCTTTAGTAGTTCTTTGGTATCCATTTCAAATACGCATTCGTTTTCAGGGGACTTCCACCTGGCTTAAGACCCGGCGCACCACATCTTCCGAAGTTACTTCTTCGGCTTCGGCCTCGTAGGTCACAATAATCCGGTGGCGCAAGACGTCCAGTCCGACGGCTTTCACATCCTCGGGGGTTACATAGCCCCGTCGCCGTAAAAAGGCATGGGCCTTGGCGGCCAGCTTCAGATTAATCGATGCCCGGGGCGAAGCCCCGTAGGCAATTAACGGCTTCAGGTCTTCCAGCCCGTACTCCTCGGGATTCCGGGTTGCAAACACAATATCGACAATATATTTTTCGATCTTCTCATCCATATACACTTCGTTGACCACGGCGCGCGCCTGAAGAATATCCCGGGGATGGACGACCGGTTGCACTTCAATGGCGTCCCCCCCGGCCATCCGGCGCATAATTTCCAGTTCCTCCTCCTTGGCGGGATAAGTGATGTTCAATTTGAGCATAAAGCGGTCCACCTGCGCCTCCGGCAGCGGATACGTTCCCTCCTGTTCGATGGGATTCTGGGTGGCCATCACCAGGAAGGGGTCCTCCAGGGGGAAGGTGGTATCCCCGATGGTCACCTGACGCTCCTGCATGGCCTCCAGCAAGGCACTTTGCACCTTGGCCGGGGAGCGGTTAATTTCGTCGGCCAGAATGAGGTTGGCGAAAATGGGTCCCTTCCGGGTGGTAAACTCCCCGGTGCGCTGATTGTAAATCAGGGTACCGATCAGATCGGCGGGCAACAAATCCGGAGTAAACTGAATGCGCTGAAATTTGGCCTGAATGACCTGAGCCAGGGTTTTCACGGTCATGGTCTTGGCCAGCCCCGGAACCCCTTCCAGCAAAATGTGCCCGCCGGTGAGCAAGCCGATCAGCAGCCGCTCGATCATATAGCGCTGACCGACAATGACCCTGGACACCTCGGCGGTGATTTTTTCCACAAATGCACTTTCCTGCTGAATCTTCTGGTGAATCTCCTGAATATCTACCTGCATCATACCTCCTTGACTTCTGGTCCACTGGCGTACCACATCTCCTTTCGTTTATTCAAAAAGGCCTCGATCGTACCATAAATTTCCATAAACTCAGCCGGCTCCACCCGCTTGCCGGCAAATTTGATTTCATCCAATTTCAGAAAAACACTTTCCAGACGGCTCATCTCCAGTTGATCCAGATTTTTTTCCCGAAGATGAGCCAGAATCTCAGCGGTGCTGGCCTCCAGGGTGGAACACTCGAATTCCCGGGCCAAATATTCTCGAAACAATCGAGACAATCGACGGGTCATCTCCGCCAAATTTGTCGAGCGGGGATCCACCTCCTGCCCAATTTTCGTCAGATACCGCTCCGCCAGAGGAACAGCGGCGGCCGGCGATTCCGACTCGGGCTGCCGACGACGACGAACAAATTGCACCACAAAATAGGCGACCGTGCCGAAAAACAACACCAACAGCACGATATAGATCAACGCCCGCACGTGCTTTCCCCCTTCGGCAACGGGTTCCACGATCTCCACCATAATGCGCTGAGATTGCAATTGATCCTCCTCCCCGGTGACCCGATCCCGATATTGTACCAAAATCCCATCGATGTAGGCCATGCCCATCTCCATGGGACGGAACTGATACGTGATGGTTTTAACGGAACGATACTTCCCATCAGCCAGTGGAATCAAGCGATTGGCCGCACCACTGCCCTCCATCAATAGATTGGTGAGGATGGGCTGCTCGAGGGGCTGGATAGCATAGCGATCAAGCGGGCCGATCCAGGAAAGCTCCACATGAAACACGACCTTCTGGTTTAACGGCACCCGGCTCTGCTCCACATAGGCCCGAAATTCGATTGCCGGGGGGGATGCAACCCGCGTGGTGTCTTCGGCCTCCTGAGCCCCAATCCAACCCGGAACAGCCAGTGCGCACAAAAGCCTGACAATCCATGCACCCAATCGTCTACAATGCATCATTTCCTGGAAATTTTAAATTATTGTTTAACGGTGCATTCTCGATTCAAGTTCCAGATCAACCGTTTTTCCCATAAAAAAAGGGGTGAAGCGCACCCACAACACCCCTCTTTTCTGTTTGATTTCTTCCTCACTTTTATTGGGTCGTTTCATCCATTTTCGCCTGACCCGTCTGAAGCTTCTCTTCTTTCAAAAAGGGCAGTTCGTCTATATTCTTCCCCATATTCTCCAACTCGTATCTGGCATCGTCCGCCAGCTCGTGATTGGGATACCGATCGATGAATTGCCGGTAAAACTCCTTGGCTTTCTCGTAATTGTTCAAATAGTTGGCATTGATAAATCCCACCATGAACAAAGCTTTGGAGGTATACATTCCATTGGGAAATTCCCGGACAATCTTCTCAAAATACGCTTCCGCCTGCTTCCAATCCTCCTTTGCCATGGATTGATTGGCTAAATCGTAATACTCTTTTTCCCCCATCTTCTTACCACAGGCGATCACCAATCCCAATATCAATAAAAACCCGAATGCCCGATGTTTCATAACCCCTCCAATGATTGGTTCTTTGATTTTAGCGACCTAATTTAGCCGTTCGACCGCAGAAATGCAAGACCAAAAGATTTGGGTTTGCGACGGGATTCACAATACGGTAACCCCCGCGGTGTTTCCTCTGGACGGCGACCGAATTACCCCGAAAGACCTGGGGAAACATCGGTAGGCGTTTTGACGTCGTTCGGAATTTCTCCAAAAGCCCACGGGTGCTTTTCGGCCGCCGGGCAACCGCCTTTGGGGCGACGCTGAAGCCTTCTGCGGTTGCGGAAACGCCTTCCCGCAACGCCATTGCCACCATCCTTGTATGCATTGTTTCCTCCCCTTCCAACAAAACCCATATTGACGCTTGATTGAGAGAATAATTTTATTAAATTAATGCATCGTAAAAAATTTACAGTAAAGAAAAATTGGGGTGTATTATGATAGAGATTACCGAAAAGGCTATCGCACAGATCAAAGCGGTGCTCGCCTCCGAAGGGAAAGAGGGCCATGGTTTGCGCATTGGGGTAGAAGGTTGCGGCTGTTCGGGGTTTAACTATTTTTTAGAAATTCAGAAGGCGCCGCGTCCCACCGATCACGTGTTGCAGTTCGATGGGGTCACCATTTTCATTGATGAACCCAGTGCCGGTCACTTGCGGGGGGCGATTCTGGATTTCATAGAGGAAGAGCATATGAAGGGCTTTATTTTCCGGAATCATGAGAAGTCCCCTCCCTCTCATTCGCATTCCCATTCTTGCGGCTGTGGTCATCACTAATCGATCGGCACCGCAGGCGGCTTGATAGACAGGCGGGGACCGTTGGGTCGGCCCGCCTTTTTAATTGGTGGTTGGAGAGAACTCCCGATTGGGGTTCATCCCCATTCGGGGACTCCCGAACAGAGGTAAAAAGCTTTTGAATAGAATAGATTTTGCTTGACTGTTTCAACTTTTCGTTTAAATTCCAGACAATAATTCAAAGATTTTACTGGAATTACCCGGCGGGTGGTTGGGTCGGGTCAAGGCAGGGGTCCCGTGCCACAGCGCCGATGATGGGTTTCGACGGCCGGGCATGGGGTTGATAGAAAGGATGCTTCGGAAAAGATGACCGGACTGACTTCATCACAGCTGGACGATTTCCTGAATTTTATTGATTTTTTCTTGATCCAAATTTCGGCGCAGGGGAATCTTTTATCCATACGCCCCGCCCATAAAACCTTTCTCCAATGGCGCAAGGAAAACTGGAAGCAATTCAATTTTCGGGACCATTTTTTGACCCCCAACGACCTGACCATGGAGCTGTTTTTATCCTTTTTCGAGATCAAGGATTACAACAGCAACCACTTTTTATGGAAAGGCCAGGATGGCAAAGTCTCCCCGCCGTTACCGACCTTTATGCGACTGGCCCGAAACCGGGAGGGACAACGGTTCTTTCTTATGTTTGTCAAAGATCCTGAAGAGGCTGTCCGGGTCAGCATTCCGGCGACGGATAAGAAATTTCTTTTTCAGGCGCGAGGTTTTCCGGGATTGATTCACAACATCAACGGGCCGCTAGGCACCATTACCGGACGCATTGAGCTGATGCAATATCAGTATTCCGAAATCCAGGAATTCGATGAGATCATCCGTGTGGGCTACCGACTTCAAGGTATTCTGGAGAATGTTTCCTTCAAGGTGATCAACGAAAAACACTTGAATCGTTCAAAAATCAATTTCAACCGGTTTTTAAGAGAAGAAATCACCTTCCTGAACTGCGATTTATTTTTCAAACATCAAGTGGAAAAAGTCAACGATTTTTCTTCCAGCATACCCGAATTTGATAGTTCCTATGCCAAATTGAGCGGCATTTTTTCGGAATGTTACTATTTCTTCCGCCATTATGTGAATGAACGTAAAGAATACGTCTTTTTAGTCAAATCGTTCATGAACGGCTCCCACATTGGCTTTTCCATCGATTTTAGCGGAGAATTCGAGCCGCCCCGGGGCTGCATGGCGCCCCTTCCTTTGTATCTGGAAGGCGATTTCCTGGAAATGGCGCGCACCCGAATTCCGGGCTTGGACACGCGTTTTCTATCCTTGTGTATGGAAGAAACCCGGGGCATTTTAAAAATGTCCTGCCGGCAGGACGGCATGAAGCTGCGTTATGAATTCCCGATACCCTTACCCTGAGGGGCCGCCACCCCGGTTCTTCCGATGGTGATCCCGGTAGCGATTCCGTCCTATCGGGAAACAAAATTCACCCTCAGGTTTTGAATCCCATGGAGGATGGACGACAACAGGAATAAAACAATGGCCATCAAGACCCCTGCGATCGATCAAGAGACGCTTCAAAACTTACCCGCCCAGCCGGGAGTGTATCTGTTCAAAAACCGCACCGGCCAGGTCATCTACGTGGGCAAGGCGAAAAATCTGCGCCAGCGGGTGCGGAGTTACTTTCAACCGTCCCGCCCATTCGACCCCAAAACAAGCGCTCTGCTCCACCAGACGGCTACCGTAGAAACCATTCTGGTGGACTCCGAAGTCGAGGCCCTGATCCTGGAGGCCAATCTGATTAAACAACACCGTCCCCGCTACAATGTGTTTTTAAGAGACGATAAAAGTTATCCGTACATCCGGATTACCAACGAGCCCTATCCCCGGGTGATGGTTACCCGCAAAATGGTATCCGATGGTTCCCGCTATCTGGGTCCTTATACCGATGTCAAACATTTACGGAACATCATAAAAACCCTGCGGCGCATTTTTCCCATTCGTTCCTGTAAATATTGGATCGACGAGGCGGTCATCCAGGCCGGTAAGATCAAGCTCTGTCTGGACTACCACATCCACCGCTGTCAGGGACCCTGCCAGGGCCTGGTAAGCCGGCAGGAATATCAACGAATGATTCGCCAGGTGGAACAATTTTTAAAGGGCAAAACCCGGGAGCTTTTAAAAGAGTTGAACGAACGCATGCAACAGGAGGCCCGCCGGTTGAATTTTGAGGAAGCGGCCCGATTGCGGGATCAGATTCGTATGATCGAAAATTACTACTTCGGGTCACCGAAGGTGGTGCTGACCGATTTTGAAGACCGGGATGTGATTGCTCTGGCGACTCAAGAAGAAGACGCCTGTGCGGTGGTCTTCCAGATCCGTGACGGCAAGGTCATCGGTCGGCAACACTTTTATCTGGAGGGCGGGGAACACAAATCCAGGGAAGAAATTTTGTCCGAATTTATTAAGCAATATTATATTCACACGGACACCATTCCGCCTCAGCTGGTGTTGCCCTTTCCCCCCGCGGAAGATCGGGAGCTGGTGGAAGCCTGGCTCACCCGGCAGGCCCAACAGAAAGTGGAACTCCTCATCCCCCGAATCGGTGAAAAGAAAAAACTGATCGAACTGACCCAGAAAAACGCCCAATTTCTTCTGAAAGAATTGTTGTTACAAAAATCCAAACGGCGGGATTACGTCCCCTACCACCTTCGGGAACTGCAGACGGCCCTGCATCTGGACACACCTCCCCGGCGGATCGAAGCGTTCGATGTATCCAACATTCAGGGACAGGATGCGGTGGCCTCCATGGTATGTTTTATCAACGGGAAGCCCCGGAAAAGCGAGTACCGCATTTTTACCATACGGAGCAAAAACACCCCGGACGATTTCGCCATGATCCGGGAGGCCGTCCACCGCCGTTATAAACGCCTGCTGGAGGACAATCTTCCCCTGCCCGACCTCATTTTGATCGACGGGGGAAAAGGGCAGCTGAACAGTGCCCTGGACGCCCTTCAAGCGCTGGGTATTCGCGAGCAGCCGATTGTGGGATTGGCCAAACGACTGGAGGAAGTTTATTTACCCGGCATCAAAGCCCCTCAGAACATTCCTAAGAACAATGCCGGCTTACGTTTACTGCAACAGATCCGGGACGAATCCCATCGATTTGCGATCACCCATTTTCGCAAACGGCATCAAAAGCGCGCCATGAAATCGCCTCTGGATGAGGTAGCGGGTATTGGTCCCCGCCGGAAGGCATTCTTGCTTAAAACCTTCGGTTCCCTGAAAAAAATTCAGGCCGCATCGTTGGAAGAGTTACGATCCCGGGGTAAACTCCCCGAAAATGTGGCCCGTAACCTCTATCAATTTTTCCATCCCCAGCAGCAAGAACAAGCCGCTTCCCTGAAAACATAAGTTCAATTTGCACCCCTTCAAAAATTTGGTTAAAATTGCTGCCGGACGGGAACAGGAGCTTTTGCATGCAAGAACCTCGGGTAACCCCGGCGCTGGCCCTGGAGCATGGCCTGAGCGAAGAGGAATACCAGAAAATCCTCGACATTTTAGGGCGCACCCCGACATTCACCGAATTGGGTATTTTCTCTGTAATGTGGAGTGAGCACTGTTCTTACAAGAATTCCATTGCCGAAATTAAAACATTGCCTCGGACCGGTCCGCGGCTTCTGGTCGGGGCGGGGGAGGAAAACGCCGGCCTGGTGGACATTGGCGATGGTCTGGCGGTCTGTTTTAAAATCGAAAGCCACAATCACCCTTCGGCCGTTGAACCGTATCAGGGAGCCGCCACGGGGGTGGGAGGCATTATGCGGGATGTCTTTTCGATGGGGGCGCGTCCGGTGGCCGCCCTCAACTCCCTGCGATTCGGCCCCCTGGATCAGGCGCGCAATCGCTATCTGCTGGACGGCGTGGTTCGAGGCATTGCCGATTACGGGAACTGCCTGGGAGTACCCACCATTGCCGGAGAAATCTATTTCGAAGACTGCTATACCCATAATCCTCTGGTAAATGCCATGACGGTGGGTATTGTGCGCCACGATCAAACCGCCACGGCCGTGGCCCGAGGGGCCGGTAATCCGGTCTTCCTGATCGGTTCCCGAACGGGACGAGATGGCATCCACGGGGCCACATTCGCCTCCGAAGAACTCACCGAAACCTCCGAAGAAAGGCGTCCCAATGTGCAGGTGGGCGATCCTTTTACCGAAAAACTGTTGTTGGAAGCCACCCTGGAAATGATCCGGAAGCGATTGCTGGTCGGCATTCAGGACATGGGTGCGGCCGGGATCACCTGTTCCACCACGGAAATGAGCGCCAAGGGCAACGCCGGCATGGAGATTGACCTGGACAAAGTGCCTTTACGGGAGCCGGGCATGACGGCCTACGAAATCATGCTTTCCGAATCGCAAGAGCGCATGCTGGCGGTGGTGAAAAAAGGCCGGGAAGAAGCGGTGCGCCGCATCTGCCGGAAGTGGGATTTGATTTGCGAACAGATCGGCGAAGTCATCGATGAACCGATATTGCGGGTATACCACCAGGGAAAAACCGTGGCGGAAGTGCCGCCGTATTCGTGCGTATTAGGAGGCGGTGCGCCGGTATACCATCGGGAAGCTCGGCGACCCGCCTACCTGGACGAAGTGCAGTCCTTCGACTTCGAGCGACTCCCCCCGGTGGCCGACCTGGAAGCGGCTTTTCGGAAAGTCTTTTCCTCTCCCAACATCGTCTCCCGCCGCTGGGTCTACCAGCAGTACGATCACATGGTCCAAACCAGTACGGTGGTGCATCCCGGGGGCGACGCCGCGGTAATCCGCATCCGTGGCACCCGCAAGGGCATCGCCATGAAAACCGATGGAAACGGTCGTTATGTATATTTAAATCCCCGACGGGGGGGACAAATTGCGGTGGCCGAAGCGGCCCGCAACGTGGTGTGCACCGGGGCCCTGCCCCTGGCCATAACCAACTGCCTGAACTTTGGTAATCCCTATAAACCGGAAATGTTTTACCTGTTCAAAGAGGCGGTGGCCGGAATCGGCGATGCCTGCCGGGTTCTGGAAACACCCGTTACCGGCGGCAACGTGAGTTTCTATAACGAAGGCCCCGAGGGCGCCGTCTATCCCACGCCCGTCATCGGAATGATAGGGTTAATCGAAGACATTGCTCAGGTAACGCCTGCCGCTTTCCAATCGGAAGGGGACGAGATTTACCTGATCGGCCGGACCGCGCCGGAAATTGGAGGCAGCGAGTTTTTAAAAGTCGTGTACCAAAAGATCACGGGGGACATTCCAGCCCTGGATCTCCGAAGGGAGAAGGCGACCCAACAGGCTGTTCTGGGGGCCATCCGCCGGGGATGGGTGCGTTCGGCCCACGACATCTCCGACGGCGGCTTGCTGGTGGCTCTGGCGGAGTGTTGCATCTTAAACCCGGAGCGGTCCCTGGGCGCCCACATTCACTGGGTTCCTCCAAAAGAGCGCCCGGAATGGTGGCTCTTCAGCGAAAGCCAATCTCGCTTCCTCCTGAGCGTCCCTCCCGACCGCCGGCGACAACTGGAAGAGTGGTTCCGCAACCAACATATTCCCATCCAACGGCTGGGTACGGTGGGCGGATCGGAATTGCGCCTGGCGTCGATCTTGGCCCTACCCCTGAAGGAACTCCAGGAAATGTATTACCAAACGCTTCCCCGGATAATGGAATGGTAGCCTCAGGGCCGAGGCGCTTTTTCGGAAAAACTCGAATTTCCTGATTCAGTTCTTCGGGGAGCCGCCGATAATCGATAATCAGGTTTAAGTCTTTTAAAATTTGAGGGTTATTTTAGACAAAAGGCTTGACTTTCTTTGCATTTCATATATATTGTTACTTGCGGTAATTCAAACGATGAGGAGGTCGGATGAAAAAACTGGGTAACGTTATGGTGGTCGACGACGAAGAGAATATCCGGGAAGTGCTGTCCAATTACCTGACCAATCTGGGATATTTTGTGGTTACCGCCAAGGACGGGACCGATGCTCTGGATAAGTTTCGTTCCCGGAGTTTCGATTTGATCATCTCAGACCTGCTCATGCCCAACATCGACGGCCTGGAACTCCTGAAACGCATTCGAGAACAAGATAAGGACGTTATTTTCCTGATGATCACCGGATACCCTTCCATCGAAACCGCCGTGGAGGCCATCAAACAAGGCGCCTACGATTACATCACCAAGCCCTTCCATATGGAAGACGTGAAGATTCGGATCGAACGAGCCTTTGAAAAAAAGAATCTCAAGGAACGCCTGAGCACCGTACAGGGTTTTGTGTGGGCACTCCTGTTCTCCATCCCCATCTGGCTGATTCTGGGCATCATTCTGGCCAAACTACTCAAATAATTCCCGCTTATCTCCGGGACTTCGTCACCTTGGTCAGACAGAACCGCTGCCCGACCGGTCCGGTCATTTCCAATAACCGACCCACTTGTCGGCCGTCCCGGATCAAAACCTGCACTTCGTCGATCCCGGCTACCGCCTGAATTGTTTCCCGGAAATTTCGCCCCATAGGGCAGGCGGAAGAAAAAGAGTACCCCCGGCAGGAATCGAACCTGCGCACATGGCTCCGGAGGCCATTGCTCTATCCACTGAGCTACGGGGGCAATTGCATGACCTAATTTAATGCAAAGCAGGGATTCAATCAACGGCGAAATGGGTTTTTCTCCACCCGGCTCGCTCCTCACACTCCCCTTTCAACACCGTCGAATTCCAGAGGCGTTCCGGCTTCACCTCAGCGAACGGTCCCGCTCGAGACTCATTTCAGCAACCACACTATTCCCAGAATAATCAGTATCAAGGGAACAACCGGAATGATCACCAGGCCCAGTATGGGTAAGGCGACCCCCGCGAGGATGAATAAGGTCAATCCAAACGCAAACAGGCCGATCAGAATCTTCAGCGGCAAAACCAACACGAATACCCCTGCTTTGACTAACCAGACCATGAGTTTGGTTACGCCCACCACCAAAGCCAGCACGATGAAAAGGATTAAAAATTCCATCACGGTGGACCTCTTGATTGATCTTCTCTGTTCTACGGCGATTCACACCGTGGGTTTCGTCGCTTGCACGAGCTGCTGCACCTGCGGAGTGTATCGCATCGTTGACCGGATCCCCGGTAACCCCATGGCGACCACAACGAAGGAAGCCCCCCAACGGGTTTGGTCGGGCAAACGGGGTTAAACCCGTTGACGGGAGCTCCCATGCGGTTTTTACCGCATTCCCTTCCGGCCCATTCGTTTGAAGCCCGTCCCTTTCCCCCCTGCTCAGTCGCTCGGCTCGGGGGCTTCAGAGGACCATCGCCTTCTTTCCTCATAAAAACACCGCACCATGAAGAGGGTTAGACATCGTCTTCATCCTTCATCCGTTCGGCCAGGACAATCAAGGCGGATTCCAGCAACGCGGCGATAAACAACAGAACCATCACGTACTTGACATACAGCGGCAAGAGTATCCAGAATTGTTCCTGCACCCGGCTCCAATCATGGCTGCTCCAGAACGCTTCGGATAGACGAAAACCCAAGGCAAAACTGATCCACGCGGCGGGGAATTCCAGCCAGGCTACCGGATTTACCAACACCTGCCAGATGCCTCGCCATCCCAGCATATCGTAACTGATAACGGCCACATTCAATCCGGTCAGGAAGGCGGCTACGGGCGGACCGATCAGAATGAAGCCGGAAAGGAAACTGACGAAGAGCGATACATTGTTCAATGAAAAAATGATTAAAAAAAGTACCAGAAACGGATATTTTCGGGTAAAATATTTTTCCATGAGGCGCCGCATCCAGCGGGGATAGCGCAGTAAGAAGCGGATGTTCTTTTCCACCACGTTGGGGGCCAGGTAAATGCCCGCCAGAAACAATACCGCAGACAGAAAAAAATAAGTGTAGTCGACCCAATCAAACAGATTCCGAATCGCTTCGATCACGGAGACACCCCGGAGTTTAATACGGCCTTCCCGACATTTTATCCGCGCCGATATTCCGGATTTAAGATATTCAGGAAAGTCCGATAAAGCAAGTCGACCCGGACGATCCCATCTTCAAACCTCATCCATCTAAAGGGACCCTTCTTCTGGCAACCGATGGGCCCCTGTCGAAGGCGTCCCATAGGCAACACAGCGACAGCCGTCGGCCTCCTGTGAGAATCCCGCAAGCCGGGACAGGAGCCCGTATACTGGAATTCGAATCAAAAGACGGTTCCATCGGCATGATCGCCGGGCATGGCGGGTCCGGCACAGGTTATCCCCCGATCCCCAGCCAGGTCAATGCGGCAATGGCCGATAACACAACCCAGGAAAAGTGCCGTCCCCGGGAGATGATCAGGGAAAGGAAGGCACTGGCCAGATACCAACCCACCAGAATGTAACCCACCGTGCGGACGTCGTCATTCAGGGGAAAGCGGGCCGCCAACAGCCACAGCACCAGAGCTGCAGCCACCCAGGCCAAGGTGATAAAGTGCCACGCCGTGCGAAGTGTGCGATTGATGAACAACTCCGTCCCCAGATGAAACGGCAATACCGGTTTATATAGACGGGGTAAAAAATACTTCTCTCCCATTAAAGAATGAACCATGCCCATGAACAGGGATAATAATGCCGCAATGGTTAAACTGGTGTTCATCGGATATACCTTATTTATTTTGACGTTCTCCTGGATGAACCGGGTGCGGGGGACGAGTCCCTGTTGGCCTCCGCCATTTCCCTTTCCCCTGCTTGCTGCAAGCGAAAAAGCCCCCGCGCGATATCCAGGTACACCTCTTTTATGCGATTTTCGTGTTGTATCCGTTCTCCCAGGGCGAAAATGTTCCACCATCCTACCTTCAACATCTTATTCAAATTCCACCAACCCACTTGTTCCAGATGATCGGCCCGAAACGGGAATTCCCGTTGCCGAATGCGCTTCACCCGCCCGTCGTTGCCGACCAGCCGTTCCACCCAGCGCTGCGAGACCCGGGACACCAGGCCGTCATTTGCCCCTTCCTTCTCGAAAATATAATCCCAGGATTTCTGAAAAAGAAAAAATACGCGCTCGCGCTCCTGATGACTGGCGTAGGTCTGATAAACGACCGGGTTGGTCGCTTCCTGATGACGGGCCGTTTCGTTAAAACGTTGCACATGATAGGTCGTCACACTACTGATGCCCTCGAAACTTATAAAGAATTTAAAGGCCTCGATCAATTTATCCACTCCCATGGAAATGACGTAATCGGCAATGGGGGTTCCAAAATGGGGAGTACCGATCGTGGTTAAGCTGGCCACCCGATGGGCCATATCTTCCCGGACGATCATATATCGGGCATCCAGCCCTCCCATGCTATGGGCGATAAGGTGGACCTTTTCCTCCCCGGTTTCCCGAAGAATGCGCAACACTTCTGCTTTAAGATCCCGGGCGCGTGTTTCCACATGGGCGGCAAAACTCACCCGGGAATGATATACCCGGAAGCCATGCTTGCGCAAAAAGCCGGCGATTCCACGAAAATAATGAAAACGATCGGACAATAGACCGAAATCGTAGAGGGACAGGTTTAAAGTGCGAACGACAGAGTCGATGAAATAATCGGGTCTGGCCATTCCATGGGCCAGGACAATGGGAAACGTTTGCTTGGCCTCAACCATGAAAGTGCGCCTCTTCTCTCCCTGCCTTGGCGGGAACCGGAAAGCAAGCGGTTCTCTCGGCGGCCTGCGGGAAGCAAACCCCGCCGCGCTCTTCCCTTTCCATACGAGCAGAACCCATTGTTTTGGTCACCTCTACAC
>WFTQ01000030.1 GCA_015485355.1 bacterium
GGCGTTACCTGTTTGAACGATTCCAGAGAACGGAAGAAATAGTCTTTGGGATATCCCAGGTAATCGAAAAGGCCCAGGAAATACGCCTGATTTTCCCGGGTGGCTCGCCGTCGAATTTTTCCGGCGAGCAGTGCGTTTCGAGAGCGCTCAATTTCATTCTCCGGAATCCTTTCTTCCCGGAAACGTTGCATATCCTCCAGTATTGCGCGAACGGCGGGTTTCAGGTTTTGCGGCTGGGTACCCATACGCACGTAAAACATCGACGTTTCGCCAAAGGATTGTACACTGGAGCCCATTCGATAAGCCCATCCTTTCTCTTCCCGAAGATGAAACGCCAACCGATTACTCAGCACATGATTGGCCACTTCCAAGGCTGTGCCGGAAGCCCTGGAGGGAAAAACGTATCCCAGGTACAGCTGGGCCTGTTGTTTGTTCAAGATCAGGGAATCTTGAACCACCCCCGTGGTCACCGATATCGGCGGCCACGCCGGCGCCTCTCCTCCACCCGGCATATCTCCAAAATACTTTTCCACCAATAGCCTAAGCGTTTCGGGCTCGATGCCCGAAACCACCGATAAAATCAAATTATTGGCCCGAAAGTATCGATCTTTGAGTTGTTGCACATCTTCCAGGGTAATATTTTTAAGACTTTCCACGGTGCCGCTTACCGGACGGGCCAGAGGATGGGTCTCTCCGAAAAGCAGGCGTAAAAATCCGTAGCGGGCCTGGAAACTGCCTTTCTTCTCGTTTCTCTGCGCGTTGGCCAACATCCGCTTTTTTACCTGTTGAAAATCTTCCGCGGTAACGGCCGCGTTCAGCAGCGCTTCCGCCAATAACGCAAAGGCCTGCTCGCCAAATTGATCCAGTGTTTTAAATCGCACATAGGAGTATTGGGGCACGTTGTAATAATCATCAAAGGGAATAAAATCCCAGTCGTGGGTTTTCACTTCCGCCCCGATATACTTCAATTGGTTGTTGATTTCTTCGGCGGTGTAGTGACGGCTCCGTTTCAATAACAAGCGGTGCAGCAGTTCGACCATCCCCGCCTTGTCCGGGCTTTCCCAGACACTCCGATTCTTAAACAGCAGGTGGATTCCCAGAATGGGGCTGTCGGTGTTATACAGGTGCAGCAAGGTCAATCCATTGGGGAACTCCCAGCGGTAAATCTCTCCGCTTCCTTTGTACGGCTGGCTCGCTTTCCCCTGATAGGCGGCAATCGAAAGCTTTTCGGTCCAGGGATAGGCACGATATAAAACCTCCGGATCGTGCCACATCCCCGGATAATCCCGCATAAAACGGTTCACCTCTTCCCCATCCAATTGCAGGAGGGCGGGGATTACGGTCTCGAAGGCCGTTTTACCCGTCAAAGCGAATTCATGCGATTTAAAGAAACCGTAATACATCACCTGGTCCCGCTGTAAGATGTCGGAAATGGCTAAATTTCTGACGACGAGCTGCAAGTCCGTTTCGTCAATGCCTTCTTGCTGTAAGCGCCGGAATTCGTCGCTCACGCCCCGTTGTAACATGGCGATCGGCACATCGGTGGATACATCAAATTTGAGAATAAGATGGGCGAAATCAGGATGATACTCATAGCTGGAGGTGATCCGCCGAATGCCCAGGGAATCCTTTTCCAGAAGCCTCGCTATCATGCGGGATTTTTCGGACTCCAGGGCATAATTAAAAAAAACGGTAAAGGGAATCAAATAGCGATTCTGAAACGTGGGGGCCGGGAAAACCATATAAACCAGTTTGCGATTTCCATTCGCTTCCTGGTAAACATAAGGATAATCCCGACTCAGCTGGAATCGCAATCGGGGTACCTCTCGGGGCACCAACTTGCCGAAATGCGTTCCAAACAGTCGGTTGACCGCTTCCGGCTCCACATCACCAAACACCACGGCCATCATGTTGTTGGGTTGATAGTGGGTCCGGTAATAATCGATCACCTGCTCCCGCTGCATGTTGCGGATGCTTTCTACACGACCAATAACGGGCATGGCATAGGGCGTTCCCTTCAGAAATTCCCGACGAAAACGAATATTCTTCTGATAATCCGGATTGTCCGAATCTTTACCCACTTCCTCGACAATGATGCCCTTTTCCTTTTCGAATTTCTCCGGAGGGAACGTGGAATTCAACAACATATCCGCCATAATCTCGATGCTTTGTTCCAGAAAATCTCGATGGGTCAGGGCCAGATAATTGGTGTAGTCCATATCCGTATGCGCATTTAAATAGATGCCCAGGCTGTCCAGTTCATCGTACAGCTGTTTCTGGGATCGCCGGGTGGTTCCGTTGAAGGTCATGTGTTCCAGCATATGGGAAACGCCGTTATTTTCCAGAGTTTCGTGACGCAATCCCGCCCGAACGATCACCACCACCGATACCAGCGGATTGGTATGATTTTCCATAACCAGCAACTGGAAACCGTTCTCATATTGAAAATATTTATAGGGTGGGAATTCCCACTGAACCGCCGGTTGTGCCCAAAGGGAGAGGTGTACCCCCACCCACAGCAGCCAACTAAACAGACATTTTCTCATTGGATTTCTCCTTTTGGATGGTTTGAATCGCCGGAATAAAAACCCAGGGGAACACTGTAAAGGAACCGGATCATTCCCATGAGGATGATAAACAACAGAAATCGGCCATAGGGGTGCGGGGTCCAGGAACGCACCCGATCGGCCGGAGGGCTTGCTGGCCCTCCCAAACTCAAAACCCCCAGGAAGATCAGGGTCAGGGCCCATTCCAGCAAGGAAACGAGTAATTTGATACGATTATACTCCTTACCCGGATTGCTCATCGCCACCTTTGACTGGTAAATACGGTTGCAGTAACTGCACTAACTCGCTCAGCTGCCCTTTCATTTTTTTAGAAAAACAAATGGGGTTAGAGGTCAGGCAGGTCTCGTTATAACAGGAGTCCAGAGGCTCCCGGCAATCCTGCCGATAATAATAATTGGGAATGGGCTCAAAGCGTTCCTTCACATCTGCAATCGTTAGAGGACTATCATCTTTCAAACCCGACAGATAGACCACCTCTTCTTGAAGAAAATCCCGTAACTCCTGGAGTTGATAGACCGTTAAACGCGGGTAGACGGCTTCCAGGGACTGTCCTTCAAGCAATGTCTTTAAAATATTCGCCCGGATGATCAGGTTTAACGAATCGCGCGGTGACTTGAGCATGGACCCCTCTATGTTATTCGTTTTTCAGACTTTCGGTCAAGCGATCGGTCTTCTTCCACCAGGGTGTCGTGTTCCCATATTTATTTCAAAGCGGTGACCTTATTGATGGCCTCTTTCGTGCCCACCACCACCAGCAAATCGCCCGCCTGGATAACGGTTTCGGCCGTGGGCATAATGACTTTTTCCCGCACCGGTTCGGCTTCCTTGTCCAGAACCGGCGATCGTATAACGATCAAATTGATCCCGTACTTGGCCCGTAACGCCAATTCCTGCAAGCTTTTACCCACAAACAGGTGGGGGGTTTCCAGTTCGGCCACGGAAATGTCTCCGGCCAGATAAAATATTTCTTTCAAGGTCGGATGCATTAACGAATAGGCCAGGCGCTCGCCCACTTCCTCCTCGGGATTCACCACCCGTTCAATTCCCACCGCTTTTAAAATTTTCGACTCGATGGGACGAGTGGCCCGGGTAATGACCTCTTTGACCCCGATCTGTTTCAATAATACAGATGTCAGCAGATTGGACTCAAAATCTTCTCCAATGCACACCACGGCCACATCCACCTCGTGAATGCCCTGAGCCAGTAAGGCATTTTCGTCGGTGCTATCCAGCTGAACGGCGACGGAGACATAATCCTGAATATCCTCCACGCGTTCCATATCCCGATCGATAGCAATGACTTCGGCCCCTTTTTCGGTAAGGGACTTGGCCACGCTTTCTCCAAAGGTTCCTAATCCAATGACGGCGAACTTTTTCATCGCTGCAGATTTCTAACGTATTAGAAGAATTGAAATTAATGGCTAAAGGGCCGTTTTGCAACGGCTTTATCAGATTCCCTGGAAGGTTCTCTTCATGACCCCTGCGGACGGCCGGATGCGCTTAAGCAACCCCGGTCGGTGGAAGGCAATCCCCTGCCTTTACCTTGCTGACTTTACGATGCCGATGGACTTGCCTTGCCCCGAGCACCCCGGGCGATGCTTCGGGGCCGGGGAAGAACAATCGGGGCGGCATTCCCGTCCCGCCGTCAACAGGATTCGGCGCGGTTTTTCCGGCTGGCGAAGGTTCGAACAAGGGCTTCTTTTAACTCTTTTAACCCAAAGGGCTTGGTGACACACCCCTGAAATCCATATTGCTGATAATTCCCGAAGACGGGATCGTTGGAATATCCGCTGGAGACTATGGCCAGCACATGGGGATCAATCTTTTTCAGCTCCTGAATGGCTTCTTTTCCCCCCATGCCTGCGGGAATGGTCAAATCCATAATCACCAGGTCAAAGGGACATCCCCGCTTCATGGCCGTCCGATAGAGCCGGATGGCTTCCTGGCCGTCCGCGGCGGTTTCCACTTCGTAACCCATGTACTCCAACATCTGCCGTGCCACATCACAAATGGTCGGTTCATCATCCATAAC
This sequence comes from bacterium, assembly GCA_015485355.1. Taxonomy (GTDB): domain Bacteria; phylum Calditrichota; class Calditrichia; order RBG-13-44-9; family J042; genus JAADJD01. The sequence goes on from WFTQ01000030.1 coordinate 4,600, forward strand.
CAGAACCCGACCTCCACCGCCTTCCGGTAAGTAATTGGGAAACATATCTTCCGCCTGCTTTTTCTTCACTTCTTCCGGTTTTGCCGGTAAATAGATGGTAAATACGGTTCCCTTTCCCACCTCCGAGGCCACCAGGATATAACCGCCATGTTTTCGGATGATGGAATAACAGATGGCCAGACCCAGACCGCTTCCGTCCTGCTTGGTGGTAAAGTAAGGATCGAATATTTTATCTAAATATTTTTGAGGGATGCCAATCCCTTCGTCCTCAATCTCTATGCGGATATAATTACCCGGGGGGATACGGACCCCCTGAATTTCCGCCGTCTGATGGATGGCCTCATTTTCCGCCCGAATGGACAGGGTGCCCCCGTCGGGCATGGCCTGCACGGAGTTGATGACCAGGTTTTGAATCACCTGACTGATCTGCCCTTTGTCCACTTCCGCAGGCCATAAGTCGCTTGCCATATGGGATCGATACTGGACCCGGCTTCCTCGTAACACAAATTCGACGGTTTCGGTCAGGATGTTTTGCAGGGAAGCGGTTTCTTTGATGGGAACCCCTCCTTTGGCAAAGGTCAACAGTTGTTGGGTTAAATCCTTGGCTCGCAAACAGGCTTTTTCGGCTTCTTCCAGACGGGCGGCCAGGGCGTGATTTCCCCCGGAACCCATGCGTGCCAGGGATATATTGCCCAGAATACCCGTTAGAATGTTATTGAAATCGTGGGCAATGCCGCCGGCCAGAATGCCCAGCGACTCCAGTTTCTGGGCCTTATGGAGTTCCTCCTCCATGCGTTTCTGCTCGGTGATATCCTGAAACACCACCACCACGCCAAAGACTTCCCCACGGGAGTTATGCATCAGGGCGGCATTTAAATTAACCAGTAACCGCCGTCCCCGGCGATGCTGCAGCACCCGCGAATAAGCCGAAACCAAGCTTTTACGCGATTTTAAGACGCGTTCCACAGGATGCACCGGCTTTTTCCCATTGCTTTCCAAACGCAACACCTCGTCCACGGGGCGCCCATAGACCTCTTCCAATCGCCACCCGGTAAGCTTTTCGGCCACCCGGTTCATCAAAATGATACACCCGCATTTATCCGTAGCGATCACCCCTTCACCAATGCTTTTCAGGGTCACCGCGAGGCGCTCTTTCTCGGCCGCCAAGGCCTGTTCCGCTTTATAGTGCTCGGTAATATCCCTCGCCAGCACCCGAACAAGGGGCGGTTCGGCGCCACTCTGTTTCAGGGAATTGTGATATTCCAGGATTCGTACCCGACCATCCCGGGTTAAAATACGCATAATCCCCCGCACAACGCCCTTTTCTTCAATTTCCTTAAGGTAACGGGGAAACAATCGGCGAAATTGGGGTTCGACCAGCTCGGTCAGGTGCCGGCCCAGAAGTTCGGACTTGTCTTTATACCCCAGAATTTCCAGAGTGGCCTTATTCACACTCAACATGTACCCCTTTAGATCGTGTGTGCCAATAATATCCCGGCTGTTTTCCACCAGGTCGCGGTAGCGTTCTTCACTGGATTTTAAGGCTTCTTCGGTTTCTTTGTGCTGGGTTATCTCTTCGATACTGCCTTCGTAAAACAGGATGTTACCGGCCGCATCTCTCACCGCCCGAATATTTTCCCGCACCCAGATGGATTGCCCATCTTTACGAATCAGTTGATGTTCGATGCTCTGGGCGGTGCCCTGCCGGTCCACCTTTTCCATCCACCGCCGGCGGATTTCGGGATTCTGATACAATTCCGCGGCACGAATCCGGCTTAACTCCTCGACATCCTCAAAACCCAGCATGGAGAGCAAGGCCCGATTTGCTGCCAGTATTTTACCCTCCGGTGTGGAACGGAACAGGCCAATGGGGACACCCTCAAAGAGGCTGCGATAGCGTTCTTCGCTGCTGCGTAAAGCCTCTTCCACTTTCTTGCGTTCGTGGAATTCGAACATGAGCGAAAGCAGATCGGCGATGGAAGAGGCGAAATTTTTTTCCTCCAGGGTCCATTCCCGAAACGTTCGGAGGTGCTCGAAACAGATCACGCCCTTGAGCTGCTGTCCCAGTCGGATGGGGGCATCCAGCATGGATTTAATCTCCAGCGGCAAAAGATAATTTTCCCGATATTCACGGGTGCGTGGATCCGTCAGGGCATCGCTGGCGTCGATCAGGCGGTCTCTTTCCAGTGCTCTGAAATAACGGGGATAATCCAGCGCCCGCAGCACCATCCCCTGGCTATGGTTATCCCGGGATTTTTGGTACAGGTCCAGGCAGATCAACTCTTCGGAATGTTTTTCATACCTCCAGATGCTGGTACGCTCCAGATTCATTGCCTTTCCGGCCATTTCGGTCACCGCCTTCAGGGCGGCGTAAAAGTCCGCCTCTATAAACACCTTTTTCAGGGTCAGATCCAGCAACACCCGATTGAACGTTTCTATGCGTTCCTCGCGGAGGCGTTTTTCTTCTTCCTCCCGAAGGCGTTCGGTTACATCGCGGGAGACCACACAAATGGCCTTTTTGTTGCCGAAATCCACCACACTGGCGTACACGTCCACATATACAATGCCTCCCTGACGGGTACGGTAGCGTCGAATTCCCATTGACAATCGTCCGGCACGCAATATTTCTTTCACCTTGTCGTCAATATCTCTGCGATCATGATCGATGAAATCGTAAGGGGTCATTTGCAACAGTTCTTCCCGGGTATACCCCAACAATCGCTGTAGTGCGGGATTGGCATCCAGTATCCGGTGGGTGTCGGCATCGGCAAAAAAGATATTATCCGGGCTTTGCTCGATCACGGCCCGATATTTGATTTCGCTTTCAAACAGACTGCGTTCGATCTGCTTTTTTTCGGAAACATCGCGCAACGTCCATACCGTGCCCAGAATCCGCTCCTCCAGGTCTTTTAACGGACTGACCAGCACCTCCAGCTCAAACAGGTTCTCCGGGTGCAGGGAAGTACAAAATACCTGTTGCCGATGAATCTTCCCATTCATCAACACCTGGCTGAAAACGGGCTTCACCACCGAGCATCCCCGATCATCCAGCAGTTCAAAAACATCCCAGATTTTCTTTCCCTTCCGGAGGGCCGAGGCTTTCCGCCGGAACAGTGCGGCCGACTGGCTGTTGAAAAATCGGATATTCCCCTTCAGATCGGTGGTAATAATAGCCTCTCCCAAACTCTTGAGTATCCCGGACAACCATTCCGGGTTTTTACCGGCCTGCATCGACAACGTTTCCCCGGAAGAAAAGGCGGTGATCAGCTTTTTCAGTGCCGTCCATTGCAGGGGATAGGTCAGATAAGCACTCGGGGTGGATCGGCTCAACCGGCGGAATCGGGGCAGCAGCTCCTTCTCCAACAGGAAAATCACCGGAAGGCCAAACGTTTTCCGTATCTTTTTCCCGATCTCGACACAGTCCTGCAAATGGGCCCCCACCCCGGCATCGATGAGGACAGCCACGGGCTGGTTGCGAGAAACCTCCCCGGGGGAAAGCTGTTTCCAGCACTCGTAAATGGACAAATCATAATCGGCGCCCTGGAATAGATTTTCCAGGACCCGACGTTTATCCGGATGACAAACGATGGCAAACACCGTGGTGGACATAGGAATTCCCCTCAAACGATTTTCAACCCTGACAACCCGCCGGGATCAACATTCTCCATCCTGGAAACAGAATCGCCGGGAGTGATCCTCTTGATGATGCCTGCCGTATGCGCGCCTTGTTACTCAATGCGCACCATGATGATTGTATTTTCTGTTTCCTTTTATTTTATTTGGCTACATTATCGCCCGTTTTCTGAATTTTCTTAACGCTAATACCGATTCCCCCGAAGGGTGTTTGATTGAAAACACAAATTGGAATATCGGAAATTTTTAGACCTCTATTCCGTATTCCCATTCTTTTGGAGCGCACCGTGCAGTTCCATTGGCCTGCGGAGCAAACGATTTTCACGTATTTCTTCTTGATTTTTCTAAATTTAAAGATTATTATTCGGAACCAATGGGTGAGGGTGTATATGAAAGATCTGTTAAATCAACGGCCGGACATCGATGCTTCCGTCTACGTGGCGCCCCTGGCGCGGGTATATGGGGCGGTGACGATCGGAGCATATTCCAGCTTATGGGACGGGGCCATCATCCGGGCCGATCTGGAGCCCATCTGGATCGGCGAAGCCACCAGCATTCAGGAAAACGCCGTGATCCATGTGGACGCCGGCTTTCCGGTGCACATCGGTGACAATGTCACCATTGGGCACGGGGCGATTGTGCACGGGGCCACCATCGGGAATAACTGCATCATCGGCATCAAAGCAACCGTATTGAATGGCGCCAGAATCGGTAATCATTGCATTATTGGCGCCGGTGCCGTGGTGACCGAAGGCAAGACCATTCCGGATCACTCTCTGGTGCTGGGAATCCCCGGAAAAGTGGTGGGAACCATCAATGAAGAGGTGGTAGAAAAAATCCGGGAAAACGCCCGCATCTACGTGGAACTGTCGCGTCGTTACCGGGAAAAATTTGCAAAACAATGGTAACGGGCAATGCCGAATAAATCCTATTCATCACTCAATTTACTACTGGACAGCGTTGAAGGCACCAACCTCTTGCTGGAGTACTACGCGGCCTTCAGCCGCCGGCTCTTTTCCGCCAAAGACTTCAAATCCATCATGAACATCCTCTACGAAGAGCTCAAAAAGATTTACATTCACCAGCATATCGAAATCATCTTCACCCACACAAACCATCGTCTGGTAAAGTTTGTGTACGATAGTTCTTCACACCAGGTAGTCCCCGCAGACGAACTTTACGACCATACCACGCTGTACAGCCATGTACTGGAAAAACAACAAATCCTTTTGACCAACAATTATGCGGCCTTTTGCGAGAACTTGAATCTGAACACCGCCGATGTAACGGCCAGCTCCTGGTTGGGTATCCCTCTGGTAGTAAGGGGCAAGGTACTGGGGGCTCTGGTGATCTGGGACGACAACCCCGAACGCTTTTTGCGGGTGCAGGACAAACAATTCCTGTCCACCATTTGCAACATGGTCAGTTTTGCCATCGAAAACATTTATCTATACGACTACATCACCGAGAAAAACGGATCTTATAAACTGTTTGAAACCATTTTGCCCAAAGGGGCCGCCCGCAATTCGACGAAAAGCGTTATTGCGCATTTAATGAAAAACGTCCTGGAAGCCGAGACAGCCCGATATACCGGTTTGTTTTTGACCAACCGGTTTTATACCCGCTGGCGTACCGTGGAGGAGTGTTATCATTCTCCGGAATTTGCCAATTTAGCACTTGAACTATTAAAAGATCTGCCCAAAGTGCCCCAATCGGTTTTCGAGGGGAATGAGTACTTCTTCTGGCATGATCAGTTCGTTTCCCATCCTTTTTCTCCGGCTTTGAAAGACGCCCTGTCGGCGGTTCCGGTGAACTCCGCCGTGGTATTTCCCTTTCAAATGAATTATTCTTACCAGGGCCTTTGGATCATTGCATTTCAGCGGCGGATGGAACAATTGAAACAGGAAGAATTGCAATTCTATCGGTTCATTTTTTATATCATCACCCAGCTATTGGAGAAGAAGACATTGCTGGAAAAGAAGGCCCGTTACGAGACCTACATGAAACATCTGGAACGCATGAAGATTATGGGAGAATTGGCCAGCGGCGCGGCCCATCATTTGAATAATATCCTGAGCGTTATCATCGGTAAAACTCACATGCTGAAAAAGAAGCTTCAGAACAGCCCTTTTGCCCGCGATCTGGAGCTCGTTTACCAGGCGGCCAATGATGGGGCGGCCGGCATTCGTCGTATACAGAGCGCCGTGGCGCAAAATCCCCAAAAACTTCAAAAAAAGGCGGTCAATATCAATCACCTGATTCAGGAAGTGGTGGAGATCGCCCGTCCCCGCTTCGAACGGGAGGCGCAGTCCCTGGGCATTCGTTATGATCTGAAGCTGAACTTTGGACGCATCAAGCCGGTATTGGGAGACGCTGGAGCCCTGAGGGAGGTTTTTCTCAATTTATTGAATAACGCATTGGATGCCATGCCCCGGGGCGGCAAAGTGGTGATCCAGACCTCTCTGAAAAAGAACCAGGTGTTGGTTTTCATTAGCGACACCGGCGTCGGAATTCCCGAAGACCTCCGGGAGAAAATATTTGAACCTTTCTTTACCACGAAAGGCGAAAAAGGCAACGGTCTGGGATTGAGCATCGCCGCCGATATCATTCAACGGCACCAGGGGAAGATTTATGTGGACTCCATCCCCAAAAGGGGTTCCATCTTCATGATAGAATTGCCGGTGGTGTCCGGGCGATTGGAAATTATCCGCAGCAACGACTCCCTGGAAGCCATGACCCACTGCCGTATTCTGCTGGTGGATGATGAAGGCATTGTGCGGGAAACCCTGGCCGAAATGCTGGAAGAAGAAGGCTTCGAAGTGGTAACCGCTTCGAATGCCGACGAAGCCCTTTTGAAATTTCGTAAATATCAATGCGATGTGATTTTCACCGATTTAAGCATGCCCGGAATGAACGGCATTCAATTGGCGCGACAACTGAAAAAAAGTGTTCCCAACATTCCGGTATTCATCATTACCGGATGGAATCAACTGGATAAACAATTGATCGAATCGAACCGATTCGTCGATGGCATCATCCAAAAGCCATTCAATATCGCCAAAATCCGGCGGGAACTGCATCGGGTACTAAACAGTACCGGTGCTTCCAACCAGAACCATCCCGGTGAATTTCTTCCCCGGAGCCAATAGCCCTGCTACCCGGCCCTTTGAGGATTTCCAGACCATTTTTTCTTTTATTGCGTCCTTCCGCCCCCTCGTGTAATTTTGGGAAAAATTGCGAGGAGTGCCCGTCATGAAAGAGGAATTGTTACGCGAACTCGTCATTCGAAACGATCACAAGATTATTTACCTGATTCTGGATGGGCTGGGAGGCCATCCGAAACCCGGCGGGGATCGCACCGAGCTGGAGACGGCCCGCACACCCAACTTCGATCGTTTGGCCACCGAGGGTATTTGTGGTCTGCTGGACCCCATCTCTCCGGGCATCACTCCGGGCAGCGGCCCGGGTCACCTGGCCCTTTTTGGCTACGATCCCCAGGAATATATCATCGGCAGAGGGGTGCTGTCCGCCCTGGGGGTGGAGTTCCATCTCACGGAAAAGGATGTCGCGGCCAGGTTGAATTTTTGCACGATCGACGGGAACGGCGTGGTGGTCGATCGCCGGGCCGGACGGATTCCCACCGAATGGAATCAAAAATTGTGTCAAAAGATCCGCCGACAGGTAGACCTGGGACCGGAGGTGGAGGTTTTCCTCGAAACCGAGTCGGAACATCGGGCGGTACTGATTCTCCGTGGAGAAGACCTGGGCGGCAATATCAACGACACCGATCCCCAGGTGGTAGGGGAAAAACCGTTGGCACCCCGCGGAGAAGACCCCGCCTCCGAAAGGACCGCCGCCTTCGTGCGACAATTTTTAGATCAGGTCCGGGACATCCTAAAAGACGAATCCCCGGCCAATTTTATTCTGGCCCGCGGCTTTGCCAAATATGACCCCCTCCCTACCCTGGAAGAGCGGTATGGACTAAAAGCCGTGGCCATCGCCCAGTACCCCATGTACCGTGGATTAGCCCGCCTGGTGGGCATGGACGTCCCCCCCAAACCCGAGACGTATGACGATATGTGGCGCCAGCTCCAAGAACACTACCCGGATTACGATTTCTTTTTCATCCACTTCAAGAAAACCGACAGTACGGGCGAGGACGGCGATTTTGAGAAAAAAGTGCGAGTGATCGAAGAAATTGATCGTTGGGCCGGTCGTTTGACCGAATTAAACCCGGCGGTCATAGTGGTAACCGGGGACCACTCCACACCATCGGTGCTGAAATCCCACAGCTGGCATCCGGTACCCGCCCTTTTGTGGTCTCCCTATACCCGTCCGGATGCGGTCACCGCTTTTGGGGAGAGGGATTGTGCAGGCGGTTATATGGGACGAATGGAAACCCGACATTTGATCATCCTGGCCTTGGCCAACGCGCTGCGTCTTAAAAAATTCGGCGCCTGAACCCCCTTGGTGTTGCGCCCCGGCCCGGAAGCTCCGATCGATCGTCCCCAAGACCGGCCATCCGCTCCGGCCTCCGGCTTCCCGAGGAGGCCCGTCCGGTTCCACCTATTTGGTTCGCAAGGTATATACGCCGTCCCAATCTTTTCCGGGGGGATGCTTGATAAATTCCTGACAACGCCGCAGGTATACTTGAGAAGGCACATCGTCCGGAACAATCTCCAGGGCCTGCTTGAAATAACGCATGGCCCATTCCCAGTTTTGTGCCAGGTAATGTTGATAGCCCTTTTGAAACACCTCTAACAACCGCTTGATGCGGGAATCCAGGGAGTCCTTTTTCAGGGCAATCAGTTCAAACACCTTTACGGGCTCTGTTTTTCCTTTCACCCGCAACAAATCCAGTTGCCGCACAACGATGTGATCCCTGGCCATTTTGTAAGTTTCTTCACCAATCATAATCTGGGTGCCATACATTTTATTGGCCCCTTCCAGCCGGGAGCCCAGATTGACCGAATCCCCCATCACTGTGTAGTCGAAGCGGGTTTCCGAGCCCATATTCCCCACCACCATCGATCCCGTATTGATGCCGATCCGCTGATGGAGGCTGGGATATCCCTGTTTGTTCCACTCCTCGCGAATTTGCTCCAGGCGAGCCTGCATGCGCAGGGCGGCCCGGCAAGCTTTTAAGGCATGATTCCCGATATCCACCGGGGCCCCGAATACGGCCATGATGGCATCCCCTTCGTATTTGTCCAGCATGCCCTCGTTTTCAAAAATGATATTGGTCATCTCGGTCAAATAACTGTTCAGCACCTTAACCAGGTCTTCGGGATCCATTTTTTCCGACAGGCTGGTAAACCCGGCCAGATCGGAAAACATGACCGTACACACCTTCTTTTCCCCACCCAGTTTGATCTTGTCCGGGTCTTTCAACAGCTCTTCCACCACACTGGAGGACAGGTAATGGGAAAATATCCTCTTGATCTGCCGTTTGTCCTTTTCTTCCACCACATACCGGTAGGCATAATTGAGCATGTAGGTAAACAAAACGACCAGGACCGGCCCGATGAAAGGCACCCAGAGACTATAGCTGGACAAGGCGTAAAAGGAGCCGAAGAAGATCAGCAATACCGTCAGGGCGGAAGCCAGAATGCCACCCAGGGGACGCAAAACGAGGATGAGGAAGCCCACCCCGATTCCCACGATCATGTAAAACAGAAATTTAGAGGAGGCGCGCCATTCTCGAATAAACCGGCCCTGAAGCACCTGGTACAACACATTGGCATTGACTTCCACTCCGGGAAAGCGGCTTTGCAAAGGCGTGGCCCGAAGATCAAACAATCCCGGCGCCGACGACCCCACCAGCACGATCTTTCCCTTCAAATAGTTGGGATCCACATACCCCATCAATAGATCGTAAAACGGGATATAGCGAAAGGACTGAAACGGCCCCTGATAATAAATCAACAATTTTCCCTGGTCATCGACGGGAACGGGAACGGTTTTCCCATCGGCGGCGACAAGCACGACCTGCTGCTCATCCTCCCGGTATTGCACGTCCTCTATGTTGAGTATTTTCATGGCCATGGCCAGGGAAAAGGCGGGATACACATGCTCGTTGAATCGCATGAACATGGGAATCCGTCGGAAAATGCCGTCCTCATCCGGAAAAATATTGACGAACCCCAGTGCCGCGGCCGAGTTCAGCAGGTGTACGAATTGGGGATCCATGCGATCGCCCGAAAGGAGCCGATATTTGAGTTCGGCGGGCACCTCGACCATAAATTTCTCGGCGGAGAGCCCGGCAGGCTCGCTGGACATGGCATAAAGGAAATGTTCGCTATCGGCCTCGGCCATGAAAAATGCCAGCACCACGCGTTGCAGTTCTTGCAAGGATTCGATGAACAGCTGGTCCTCATCGGGATGGCGGATGTCTTCATCAAACAGAAAATCCAGGCCCACCAAACGCACCCCGCTATCTTGCATTATTTTCAGGGCCTTGGCCCAGTAGGTACGCGGCCATAAATGAAATTTCCCTAATTTTTGTATGCTGCGTTCGTCGACATCCACGATGATGATGTCTTCGATCGGCTTAACCGCCGCGGGATCGTCCGGCATGCGCAACTTCCAGTCGTAGCGCAAACGCAAATCGTAACTGGCCGCCTCAAAACGGTAGAAAAAAGAGGCGAAAAGCCACTGGGTCAACACCCAGACTAACACGGCACTCACGACACCGGCGCCGATACCAATCACCAGTCTTCGTCCAAATTCCTTCTTCATTTACCCCCTCACATGTTTTGATCGAAATACGTCAAGGCTTCCAGAAACGCCTGGATTTCGTCCATGGTATTGTAAAAATGTGGAGACACCCGGATCATTCCCTGACGAAGCGATACGTGAATTTTCTGGGTTTTCAAGAATTCCCATAAAGATTCGGCACGTTGATGAAAAAAAGTAACGATTCCCGAACGAAATCTGGATTCGGTCACCGTAAACAGCCGATACCCCTGCTGTTGAAGCCCCTGAATCAACGTATCGGTCAGGTGCAAGATCCGTTGTTCGATCCGGGGAATCCCAATTTGTAGAAACCATTCCATCGATGCCAGGGCCCCAATCATGCCCGGCACATTCAGGGTACCGGGTTCAAAACGGGCGGCGTCAGGCAGAAAGTTCAACCGATAATCCAGGAAATCCCAGGCATCTTCCACGGAAAGCCACCCGGCAAAAACGGGATACAGTTGTTCGAAAATCCGCGGAGCAACGGAAATGAACGCCAGCCCCTGGGGCCACATCAACCATTTTTGTCCTCCATTGGCCAGAAAATCGATCCCCAGTTGCTCCACATCCAGCTCCAGCGCCCCCACTCCCTGGATGCCGTCCACGCAAAAAATTATTCCCCGGCGACGGCACAGTTCCCCTACGGCCTGAAGATCATTGCGAAATCCATTCAGAAATTCCACAAAACTGATGCTGAGCAATCGGGTACGAGAGGTGATGCGGCGACTCAAGGCTTCCAGGGGTATCCGCCCCTCGTGATGGGGAACGAAGTCGATCTCCACCCCCCGGCGACGCAAATTCAAAAAGGGGTAAACATTCGCCGGAAATTCAAAATTGTTTAGTAATATACGATCTCCGGGGCGCCAATCCAGTCCGTTGGCCAGGATGTTCAACCCAATTGAGGTGTTGCCGACCAAGGCAATCTGTTCCGGGCGCGCATGGATCAGACGGGCAATGCTCTGCTTCAGGCGGTCTTTCACCGTTAAAACGCCGGGCCAAAATTCAATATCGCCTTCGGCCCGCTCCCGGTGGTAAGCCTCCAGAGCCTGGAGCGATCGCCGATGCATGGGCGACACCGCCGCATGATTGAAATAAATCACCCCTTTCTCAATATGGGGAAATAAGCGGCGATAGGTGGCTACCTCTTTCATGGTCGCCTTTCGCCTCCCTGACATCTTCCGGCATCGAACCCCCGATTCATGAAAAACCCTCTCCGTTTACAATGCCAGCATTGATCCCCCGGTTAAAACCGACATCATGTCCTGCAACACCTGCCGCGCCTGTTCCACCCGATAAAAGGGAATATGCCGAATTCGAGTGGTGACCGGCAACGCTCCCGGCCAGCGGTACACGTAGTCACGACCCTTCTTTATCCAGGGTTTCCGCTTGCGCCGTTTGGAATCGATCAAATGGCCGATATCCAGCTGTATCCGATGCGCCCCTTTCTCCAGAACAACCGCGATCTGATGTCGTTGAAAGATAGAAGGTACAAATATCGGTCGACATTCGCCAACCTCTTTAAACAAATAGTAGAATTGAATGCCAAACAGCCATACCGGATAAGCCACTTCCAGGTCTTCCAATTGAAAAGGGGGAACATGGCCTTTTTTCTCTTTTTCTTTTTGGATGATTTGCCAGAGGGCCCGGGGTGTGGGAATCCGATCGTGAAGGGCTATTTGATGAACCAGGGTTTCCAGAGCATAAAACGGTAGTCTGGCGTAAGTGGGATCGGCCAGCACCGGAAAGGCGATGGGCAGTTTTTGGACCTCTTTTTGATATTCGGCAAAGGTTAATTGGGAATGAGCCAGCCAATCGGTGAATAAACGGCTGCGTTTCAGATAGCCGAATACCTCACCGCGGCCGGGCGCCACCAGCAAGGTTTCTTTTAAAATGGACTTCCAGCGGCTCAGCTGACGGGTCTCTACAAAATAATGCTCCAGTTTACTCCGAACGAACACGTCCTCGGGGTGTCTTCGGAACAGACGAACCAGTTCCTCAACGGCTTCTTTTTCCCGGTCCATATCCAGAAGCAGAAACGCCCGACGCTTGCGATGATAATACGAATCCGGTTGCCGAGTGAGCAACGCTTCCAGTTTTTTCAGGGCCGTTTCTTTCTCGCCTTTGTGGATGAGGTATTCGATTTCCAACTCGGCGAGTTCCCGGTCGCTCAGTTTCGCCAGATCGGGGAAAAAACTTTGAAGAGACTGATAGGCCGGTAGAGGATCGCGAAGACCCGCTTGAATCAACAGTTGCAGATATCGTTTCAACAGAAAACGATCACCCGGATCCTGGATCACCGCCTCTCGCATTTTCTCCACCGCTTCTTGCAAGCGCCCTTTTTCTTTCAACAGGCCGGCTTCCCATTCCAGCAAACGGGCCGGGGTGTGTAAAACGGAACGATACTGTTGAATCAGACGCTGCACTTCTTCGAATCGCTTCCGTTCCAGCAACAGCGGAATGAGCCGATTCAGCACGGGCAGGTCGCGCATGCTTCCGGTCAGGGCCCGCCGAAAATCCAGAATAGCCTTACCAATCTGATGGCGTCGCTGATAGAGTTTGCCGCGCAGGAACAGGGCGCTTTTCCACCGAGGATGTGCCCGAAGTAACCGATTCAATATCCGGAGGGCCTGGTCGGGAATATTCATCTTCAGATAAAGATTGGCCAGAGCGGTTAAAACGGTGGGATTGTGAGGGGATTTCTCCAACGCCATCTTCAGGGTGGCTTCGGCCTTTTGAAATAGATGCTGACTCCGAAATTCCCTGGCTAACGCCAGATAATGCAGCAGCAGGTCTCTTTTCCCCGGTTTTGTTGCACCGGTTGCCTTCTGGGTACCACTCAATTCAGCCACCTCGTTTCTGACAATTACCCCGGTCAAAGACCCCTTGTACTTCCGGCCCAACGACAGCCACGCACGGGACGTGCGGGTTTCCCGGTAAACGGTCAACTCAATACATGCCGATAATAATATAACAGCGCAAAGATAAAAGGAGACACAAAAATAAAAGAGTCGAAACGGTCCAGGAATCCTCCATGCCCCGGTAGAATGGTAGAGGTGTCTTTCACCCCGGCGTCTCGTTTGAACCGGGATTCCACCAGATCACCAATCTGACCCATCAGCCCCACAATCAATCCGCTCATCCAGAAAAAGCCCGCGGGGAATCCGGGCAGAAAAATCGGTCCCAGTAATAAAAAAGTCACCAGCCCGGCCAGGAATCCCAGGCTTGCCCCTTCCCAGGTTTTGTTGGGACTAATCCGGGGAGCCAACTTGTGTTTTCCAAAGGCGGTTCCACCAAAATAGGCGGCCGTGTCACAAATCCAGATGGAGGCCCACAGGAGGACAAAATATTTTCCCCCGGCATCCGCAATAGTTGCCGCATATCCGGAAAACCAGTGATCAAACACCAGGCGCGCCTGCAAAGCCATGGACAGGAGAAACGAAATATATAAGATTCCTATCAGGGTGATCGCACTATTGAGACTGGTAATCCCTCGTTGTGGGGAAATATTCATAAACAGGATGGAAGTAATAGCAATGGCCAGAACGAATAGGGTGATCGGCCAGCCTTGCTGGAAATTGAGGATGACCAGCACAGAGCCTAAAAACAGCCCCAACCAGCGGTTGGCATAAATTTCCTTATTTTCGAACATGTCGTAAAATTCCCACAGGGCCAGGCCCTGAACAACAATAATAAAAAGGAAGAAATAAATCCCCCCTAGATAGGTGAGAACGAGAATGGCGGGAATGCCAAACAGGGCCACCAGTATCCGTTTGCCTAAAGCGCTCACACACCCTCCTGCCGGTATTGGTTCGTGAAGAAAATACGAGGCGGGGAAGAAAAATTCAATGGACATAAATTATTTTTTTACAAGCACAACCGTGGTCTTTACTTCCCGATAAAGTTTCCGTTGGATATTCCGCACCTGAATGAGACAGAGGTAGATGCCGGTTCGAGCCATGCGCCCCTGATCGTCCCGCCCATCCCAGACGAAACGGGCATGATGGGCAACGGCCTCCTCGCGCGCCAGTACCCGAATCAATCGCCCGTTCATATCATAAATAACCACCCGGGCCAAGGCCGTTTCCACCGGCACTTCAAATTGAATAATGGTAAAATCTTCGAAACCATCGTTATTGGGAGAGAAGGGATTGGGATGCACCTCGACCGTCAAGGTGGGGGGCAGCAGTTCGACAAAAACAGAATTGCGCTCTCCCGGGGTCGCCCCCCGAGGATCGACGCTGGCCGCCCAATTCCTGGGGGACTGGGCCGTCAGCAAAGGATGGAGTTTTTCCAAAGACGTTCCTTTATCGACTTCGCGACCGTACCAGTCGTGAAAATAGCGTACCCGATCCAGTAAACGGCCGGCGGGCGATATCACACTCAGCTCGTCCACATCGTTGTTGAGGGTAGGAAAGCCGGGTACAACGATAACCTGCCCTTCCGGCAGGAGGTATTCCTCAAAAACGGCGGAATCTTCTGCCAGCACCAGATAATTTCCCGGGGGTAGATATCTTTCTTGTGAGGAAATGGCCACAGTATCCCGCAGATCGGCCAGGCGAACCGCCATCAGGTTTACCGCATCGTTTCCCGGATTGTATATCTCCACCCACTCTGCACGGCCGCTGCGGGGTTGAAACATGATCTCGTTTACCACCAGCCGCGCCTGGATATCTTCAACAAAAATTTCCTCAATCCGCACATTATCCAGGGTATCCTCATCGGCTGGAAAATCGATTCCGACTCCCAGCCGCCGGAACCCCACGACGGCGGGGGATACTTCCGAGGTCGCCTCAAGGGTATCTTCCGGAAGCAGGGTCGGCAATTTTTCAATGGAGGAAAAAACCTCATCCTCCGAGGGGCGGGCGTTCCCATCCTCGTCCCAGAATAAAACCACCCGGTAGCGAACGGCGGGATTCAGCCCCTGGTTTGTTATCACCCAGCGAACAGGGATCGGTGTCCCCAGGGGCCATTGCTTTCGGGACAGCCCGACCTCCACCAGTGCCAGATCGAATTGCCGGGGGGTGAGGGAATTCACCATACCCGGTGTCCCCCGGAACACCCGACTGTTTCCCCAATTGGATGGGGCGTTATCCGGTACCGGCCGTATTTTTTCTTCCGAATACCCCGGCCGATTGTCCGCCCTGTACCGCATGATCTGCACAGTATCCCCCAGCGCATTGACCAGCAACAGAGATAAAGCCCTGTTGTTCGGCAGCCCATACCGACCCAAGCGGGCGTCTTCTATGGTAAGGACCAGCGCCCCGTCCGGTATCTTAGGGTCGTAAATCGTGGCGTTTGTAAAGTACCCGGGATCGAGAATGATCCCATATTGCCCGGGGGCCAGGATCAGCCCATTCTCCCTCGCCACCAGGGCATCCAGGTCCAGGCTATCTCCCACCCGCCAGCCCGATAAATCCACGGGGTAATTTCCGGCATTATGGATTTCCACATATTCCGTATAGGCCGCCAGGGTATCCGGGTAAAACATCACCTCCGTAAAAACGACCTGACTCATCAGTAACCCCGGGAAAAGGAGGTTCAGGGGTAAACAACGAACCAGACACATCGTCTCCTCCGGACACATGATTGATCGTTGGTGGTGTTGAGGGGCTTTGCGTCCTTCTCGATCGAAATGCATCGTCAGGACGTCCACCGGCGATGGATCAAGCCCCCTCGGACCAGGGTTCGTAAACCGGGTTCGATTCGACCCGGAATACCATAGGTGTTCAGACCGCTTCCTGGGAATGCGTTTAAATTTAGATTATGGAGAGAAATTATTCAATAGCTTTGCATTGCTTTTCTCGTAAACCGAGGGCTCACCGGGTTCAATCGAGTTCCTGCCGAATGGCAGGAAACGACCCGCCCCAATTTTCGGGATTCTTAAATACCAGTCGGGCATTCCAGCGGTGCCACTGTTCCAGCTCTATGCGAACGCTTCCGATAAAGGCTTTCATATAGGCCTTGATGGGCACGCTTTGATCATCCGGGGAAAACCAGCCCCGAAAACCCTCTTTAATTCCTGCTATGCCGACAAATTTCAGCCGGCCATCCAGGTAGTATCCTTCCACCTTTTCGCCCCGCGTTTTCACGGCCCGTTTCTCTCCTCGAATGTTTAAAAAGGCATCGGATATCTTATTATAGGCGATTACCGGCACAAAGATTTTAACGGGGTGCTTGGCCATGGCCCGGGCGAAGAAAAGTATGGACAACCCATCCAGAATCTTTTTATCCAGTGTGGCCAGGGAATCCAGTAACCGGGTGGTATCCTGCGGGGTATGCTTTTCAACGATAATGTGCAGTAAATTATTCCGGTAATCCATTTGATATTCCGTGTATATCACGTGTCCGGATTTTTTCTCCCAGGCAAAAAACGCCCGGCTGAACATGTCCTCGCCGATGTAACTCTCGTAAACATCGTGGATGTTCACAAAGGGTAACGAGGGATTGGAATCGATAAACAAGCGACAGCGATAAACGGTTTCGCCTCGATGTTTTCTTTTCTCCACCACCTGAATGCGCAAGGTTCCCAGCCGAAAAAACGACCATTTGACCTGATAGGTGAGATCCTCGCCGATTTGCCATTTAAAAAGGGGCCGTGGAGGGTGGTCTTGAGCGGTTACCGGCGTGGGATGAAATAGGGTGAACCCGTACAACCAGACCACAACACTGCCGACCAGCGACCCCGATATAACCGTACGCACTCGCTCCTCCTGATTATCGTTCTCGTAATTTCATGCGGGGAATGGTCAATTCCTGCAGCACTTCGACAAAATACCGATCCGTCATTCCACCAATAAAATCTCGTACTTTTTCCGCATTGTTCGTCATGTCCAGGTAACGTTGGTCTTTGGTTTCCAGAAAATCCCGAAAAATGCGCGATCGCTTGTTGCCGGTCTGCAGATCCCGATAAAATATTTCGAAAAGAAGGTGGAATCCCCGTTCGATTTTCTCGTGGTCCTGTTTCAATTTTCGGTTTAAATAAATGCGATCGTAATTGAATTTTTTCAGAGCCAGCAGGGCTTCCGATATTTCGGGGCTGAAACAGACGTAGGGTTTTCCATAACTGTTGTAGATCACGTCTTTGATCAGGGTATCCATGATTTCACCGTTGGTGCGGCCCAGAACGGCTTGAAGGTCCCGGGGAATCTCGTCCCTTTGAATCAATCCAATTCGGATGGCATCTTCAATATCCTGACCAATATAGGCAATGGTATCGGAAAGGCGCATCACGCACCCTTCCAGGGTCATGGGCATCATGTCCATATATTGCCCGCTTTTCCGGGCACGGATATACTCCTGAAGATCCTCTTCGGTTTTATGGGGCCGGGGCACCAATTTTTGATTGTGGACTTCCCCATCATGGGAGAGGATGCCGTCACGCACTTGAAAGGTCAAATTCAAACCCTTGCCTTTTTTGGCCACATTGTCGACGATGTGAAGGCTCTGGATGTGATGATGGTACTGGCCGATTCCATGCGCTTCACAAATTTGGGACAGAAATTTTTCCCCATCGTGACCAAAGGGGGAATGTCCCAGATCATGGGAAAGCGCAATGGCATCGATCAGTTCCTGATTCAATCCCAAAAACTTTCCAATGGTTCGGGCGACCTGGGAGACGCTGAGGGTATGGAGAATTCGGGAGGTTAACATTTCATCCAGGAGCGAGGCGAAATAGATGACCTGGGTTTTTCCGGCATACCGGCGGAAAGCACCGCTGTATAAAATGCGATCTCGATCCAGGGCGAAGGGGCTTCTGGGATCCGGCGGCTCGGGAAATCGGCGCACCGCATCCTCGCTTCGGGTCGCATAAGGAGACAACATGCGCTCGTTCTCCTCCACCACCCGATGAGTGATTTCGTCAAAAAACTGTTCAATTTCCTTGCGCTTCATCTCTCCCGCCGCTCGATCTGTCGCTTCAAATTGACATCCATCCATAATTGCGATAAATCCAAACTCGAAATCCCAATCTGATTCATCATGATATTGCGAATGTATTTTTTGTAAAAGATATTCTCATAATTTTCCTGAATGGGGATGATGGGCACGTCCCGCCGCAAAATGTCCTCAATTTGTACATAATACTTCAATCGTTTTTTAATCTGAAAGGTTTCGTTTGCCCGCTGCAAAAGCAAATCCACCTCCGGATTGCGATACTGCATGATGTTGTTCACCTGCCGGCTATTGAAAAAAATATCGAAATAAAATTGAGGATCGGGCAGATCGAGCGTCCATCCCAGCAAAAAAATATGAAACTGCCGTAGAAATTCCACTTCTTCCTTCCATTCCAGCCCCCGGTAATAGGTAACCTGGTAAGGGATGGTCAATCGATCCAGGGTCTGGGTAATCACCTTCAGAAAATCGCTGGAATAAAGGGAAGTGTCCATGGCGATGCGAAGCCGAGGGAGGGGAACCAGCCCGTTTTTGCGGCGGAAAACCTCCATCCATCTTCTGGCTTTGATCAGATCCATTTCCGGGAGATGGACGTCAGCGGTATCCCTCGGCAAATTGAGGGGACAAAAATAATCGGCCGGGGCCAGTTGCCCGGAGAATTTCTCTGTGATCTCCCGCCGCGGCAAGGCGTACAACAACGCCCTGCGAAAGGCCACCTGGTTGGTGGGAAATTTCTGACAATTCAATCCCATAAAAATCGTGGTTAAAGTGGATAATCGCAATTCGTCGAACAATTGGCGGGCTTCTTTGCTGACCAGATAAAAATAGTTGGTCATCTGAAAACGGTACCCCGGCAACCGCTTCTGAGAGGCCGCCTTGCCGAACACGATCTTTATATACCGCACAAAGGGGGCGGATCGACTGCCCCCATCCCATTGCGCCGCCTCCAGAAACAAGGTGGAATCGGTCATCCGTTTTACCCGATAGGGACCCGAGCCGATGGGATTGGCCTTTAAATAATCCGGATTGCTGTTCAAGAGTCCCCCCGGTAGTACCTTGGCCTCGGCCACCGACAACAACTTTAAAAACGGTAAGAAAGGCCTTTCCAGCCGAAAGCGTATGATGTAAGGGGATACCTTTTCGATTCCCGCTAACTCGTCCGTCTCCCCCCGAGAAAAAGCCCCCGCTCCCTGGATGACCAAAAAATAGGGGAACAGATAGTTTTTTTGATAATGGCGCAGGTAGAATCGCAAACTCTGCTCCACATCATCGCTGGTCAGGGGTTGCCCATTATGAAAGGTTCGCCCCCGGGGCAGATAAAAGGTGTAGGTTTGAAAGTCGGGACTGATTTCCCAGTGCTGGGCCAGGTCCGGCACCTCGCGCATCCGATGATCCAGTTTCACCAATCCTTGATAAATTTGATTGATTAAAAAAATTTCATCATCATAAGTAGCCTGATATGGAAAAAGATTCTTCTGATCCGGACCACTTAAGATAACGAGGGTATCCTGATCATTCTTTCGGGGAACATAGAACTCCGTCGGCTTTTTCACCCCCCAATATCGGGAAAGCTGATAAAGGCTCAGAATCAACAAACCACCCAGGAGGAGGTAAAAATATACCAATGCCCGTTTACTCATACCCGTCAAGTTAATCCAATTCCCTTGCTAATGTAACCGACTAATGTAATAATCATCGGCCGGGAAAGAAAAAGGATAATTCTTTCGATGAGCCCGATGAGGATGCATTCCCGGCACATGCCGCCGATCGGGTGATGCACTCCACGGCTCCAACCGCCTTCGCTCCTGCCAGCGACGGCACCCATAAGGGCCCGGAGCAGCCAAGTTCACAAAAATCAAAAACATTAAAATGCCCACAATCCATTTAACCTTCATGGCATATCCCCAACATTCACCGTCGTTCGTTAACCGGGTTTCAATACTTTCCCGGGTGCGCCCGCCATCACCCAAAGTCACCGTCGATTGCCCCTGGGACAGGTACCAATATTCTTCCCATGCCGGGGGAACGGGAAACCCACCACAATAGCCGGCAACACCGGCATGCTCCAGCCCAACCGGGGAATCCCCAGGTAAGGCTTCGGGTACCTCCTGGGAGGTGCCGCCTTCTTCCCCCCGGCATACCGACAGCGACAGAACCCGGTGGGAAAAATCCCTGGAGCTTCTCAACAAAGACTTGTCTTTAACGATACTGGATAAACATATTTAGCAAAAACATGGAGATGAGATCATGCCACGACAATTTCGGATAGAACGGGACAGTATAGGAGAGCGGAAAATTCCGGCAGAGGTGTATTACGGCATTCAGACCTTACGGGCGGTGGAGAATTTCCCGGTAAGTGGTTTACGGATGGATGACGCTTTTATCAGCGCGTATGCGATAATTAAGTTGGCCGCCGGGCGGGCGAACCAGGAATTGGGGGTTCTGGATGCGCAGCGCGGGGACGCCATCTGCCAGGCGGCTCGGGAAATTCTGGAGGGACAATTTCGGGATCAGTTTGTTGTCGATGTGTTCCAGGCCGGGGCGGGTACCAGCTTTCACATGAACGTCAATGAGGTAATCGCCAATCGGGCGCTGGAAATCCTGGGACGTCCCCGGGGCGATTATGCTTTTCTCAGTCCCAACGATCATGTGAATTCCGGTCAGTCCACCAACGACACCTTTCCCACGGCGATCCATTTGTCCGCCCTGATGCTCTGGAAGGATCTTCAACCGATTCTAAAGGCATTGATTTCGGCCCTGCAACGCAAAGCCCGGGAATTTGATTCTGTCATCAAACCGGGACGGACCCATTTACAGGATGCCCTGCCCTTGCGGCTGGGCCAGGAATTTCAAGCCTATGCGAGGGCTCTGGAACGCTCCTTGCAACACCTCGAACACAGTCGTCAGGACTTGCTGGAACTGGCCATCGGCGGTTCGGCGGTGGGAACGGGTGTGAACACCCAACCCGGATACCGGTCCCGGGTCATTCGGCATTTGAGGGAACTGAGCGGTTTTCCGGTGTATTCAGCGACGGATTTGCGGGAGGCGATGGCCAGCCGACAAGCCGTGGGGAACGTTTCCGGAGCCCTGCGAAGTCTGGCCCTGGAACTGATTCGACTGGCGAATGACCTGCGATTGATGGCCTCGGGTCCGGCCACCGGACTGAACGAAATTCGCTTTCCGGCTGTCCAGCCCGGCTCCTCCATCATGCCCGGCAAAGTCAACCCGGTAATGGCCGAATGCCTGAACATGATCGCCTTCCAGATTCTGGGAAACGATACGGCCGTCGCTTTTGCCGTGCAGGCCGGCCAACTGGAACTCAACGTCATGATGCCCCTGATGGCCCATAACCTGTTGCACAGTTTCCGCCTTCTCATCAATTTTTTGCCGGTATTTACCCGCAAAGCCATAAACGGCATTCAAGCCAACCCGAAACATTGCCGGGAATTAGCCGAAAAAAGCGCCGCTCTGGGCACATTGCTAAATCCGCGGCTGGGATATTTACAGGCCGCAGCAATGGTGAAAACCTCGCTGACCACCGGCAAACCGATTCAACAAATCGTTCGGGAAAGAGGCCTCCTGAACGATAAGCAGATAAAAGCATTGTTTGACCTGGAACGATTGACCCGGGAACCGGAGGCTTGACGATGATGCCCGCGCTCAAAAAGGAAATTTTCTATGGATAATTGTTTATTTATTATTTAAGTTAGGTTACCGTTAATTATCAAAATCCAAGGAGGAACGAACTATGGCTTACATCATAACCGAACCATGCCGCGGCGTGTGCGATACGGCCTGTGTGGAGGTTTGTCCAGTGGATTGCATTTATCCCGCTGAAGGGTATACCTTGAGCGATGAAGACAAAGAAAAAATGCGTGCTGCAAACGAAATGCTGTATATTCATCCCGAGGAATGCATTGATTGCGGTGCCTGTGAACCGGAATGCCCCGTGGAAGCCATCTTTCCGGAGGACGAAGTTCCGGAGAAGTGGAACGAGTACATTGCGATCAACTACAAACGCTTTGGCTTAGAACCTTAAATCGATAGAATGAAGACGATTGACCGGGTCTTCTGCCGGGCAGAAGGCCCCTTATCCTTCCCTCCTCCTACCCGGAAACCCCATCCATTAAGAATCGATGGAAAAAGGAATTGCAATTGCGAGTTGCTTTAATTGTTCATCCACTTTAAATTGGCCGTTGTCGGTGAATGGATGCGCCCGTAGCTCAATTGGATAGAGCATCGGACTTCGGATCCGAGGGTTGGGGGTTCGACTCCCTCCGGGCGTACGATATAGGGCGCGTTCGTCTAGGGGTTTAGGACGCCGGCCTCTCACGCCGGTAACACGGGTTCGAATCCCGTACGCGCTACAAGAACCGCCAGTCAATATCGAAGCTGGCGGTTTTTGCTTTTTCCCCGTCGCCGGGGACGGAACGCCCCGGTACGCAATCCCCTTCCCCTGTTTATTCCTCGAGGGAAGCCGATTGAGAGGCCGAAGAGGCTTTCAATTCATCCACTTCGGGGAGGGCAAATTGATGCGGTTTCTTGGGGACCACATGGCGATAAAATTCGCCGATGATTTGAAAATCTTTCTGGATATCTCCAGTGGGATGCAATAGAGGGCCGATCCCGATTTCTTTCTTCAAGTAATCGATGTAGCCCAGGAGGATGGGAATGTCGGCTTTTAAAGCGGTGTAATAAAATCCGGTTTTCCAGCGGGTTTTCAATCGCCGGGTGCCTTCCGGGGCCAGACCCAGAATCATGGTCTTCCGTTGCCGGAAAATTTCGACCAGTTGATTTACCACACCGCGGCGTTGGCTTCTATCAATAGGGATGCCACCCAACCAGAGCCATATCCGCTTAACGGGCCAGCGAAACAACGTATGTTTCCCCAACCAGTGCGCCTTAATTCCCAGGGTAAACTTGGCCGCCAGTCCAAAGTAAAAATCCCAATTGGAAGTATGAGGGGCCACAATAACCACCAGCTTGGGAATGTCCGGGAACATTCCCCGGATTTTCCATCCGGGGATCGCCAGCATTAACCGCCCGATAAACCGTAAAACCGGATTGGGCGTTCGCAAAGTATTACTTTCCCCGGCATCCTTTCCCTTCATGCGTCACCCCTTACTGCTTGCACCAGCGTCCCAGAATAAAAATACAGAAGTATTATCGGATTGTCTATCAGAAAATGAGGGAATTCCTGGCCAATGGCCCCAAGAGCCGAGGGATCAATGCTTTCGATTCAAGCCAGGGTGAACTTGCCGACGGGACGGACGCACCCGCACGATTACTACAGAATTGTTCGTCGAATCGTAAACGACGGAAGGATTTTGGGATGGATTTGTCCCAGTTGTTTTCTTCACGAGCCCCCGGAGCATTGGAGTCGGCCGTCACGGGCGGTGGTATTCGGCAGGGATCGATCCAATTCCCCCAGGCGGCCGATCTGCATAGAGATTACCGCATCCCCCGGAAAGGTGGCGGCGTCACTGTGTCCGGGCCTCCTCATTTCCGCTGACTACCTGAGGGGATTTTGAAAATATTTTTGCGTTTCCTGGACAACCACCGGGGTCAACGCCAAAAGGCCCACCAAATTGGGAAAGGCCATCAATCCATTAAAGATATCGGCGATGCTCCAGACCAATTCCAGCTCCGCCACCGCACCGATACCCACAAACAGGGTAAAGATATAGCGATAAGGAACGACCGCTCGTTCGCCGAGTAAGAACTCAATAGATTTTTCCCCATAATAGCTCCAGCCCAGGATGGTCGAATATGCAAACAGAGCCAGCCCAATCGAAACAATATACTGACCGATTACACTTCCCAGGCCGGTGCTAAAAGCGATAGACGTCAGTTCGGCACCGGTTTGCCCACTGGACCAGGTATGGGTGGTTATCAATACCAGCCCCGTTAAGGTGCACACTACCAGGGTGTCGATAAATGTTTGCGTCATGGAAACCAGCGCCTGGGTCACCGGATTTCGGGTCCGGGCGGCGGCAGCCGCAATGGGAGAACTCCCCAGCCCGGACTCGTTGGAGAAGACCCCTCGCGCCACACCCATACGAATGGTCAGCATCACAGTGGCACCCAGGAACCCTCCCGTGGCGGCTGTGGAGGAAAAGGCCGAACGGAAAATGAAGTAGAAGGCCTCGGGGACGGCCCGGAAATTCAACAAAAGGATGATGAACGAGCTTCCCATATAAAAAACAATCATAAAGGGCACCAGGAATCCGGTGACTCGTCCAATACTCCGAATGCCTCCAATAATGACCAACGCCGTGGCCAGCATCAAAACCATGCCGGTCAGCCAGAAGGGTAAACCGAAAGTACTCTCCAGGGCATCGGCAACGGAGTTCGACTGCACCATATTGCCAATTCCGAACGCCGAAACGGAGGCAAACAGGGCAAACAGCACCCCCAGCCATTTCCAGCCCAGTCCCCGGCTGATATAATACATGGGACCGCCGCTCATGGTACCATAGCGGTCCTGAACCCGATATTTCACCGCCAACACCGCTTCGGCGTACTTGGTGGCCATGCCGAACAGACCGGTAATCCACATCCAGAAGAGGGCCCCGGGACCTCCCGCGGCTATGGCCGTGGCCACGCCGGCGATGTTTCCGGTCCCCACCGTGGCCGAAAGAGCCGTCATCAATGCCTGAAAGTGGGTGATGTCCCCGGGAAGATCGTCGTCTTCCTTGCGCCGAATCAACGCCAGATAGAGGGCATAAAGCAGGCGAGTAAACTGCAACCCTTTTAAGCGAAAGGTCAACCAGATTCCAGTCCCCACCAACAACACAATCAGGGGTATGCCCCACACCAGGTTTCCGATAAGGGTGACCAGCTGCGCAACACTCTCCATGGAAAGTCCCTTGCCTGTCGTTTCCCGTTCAGGACGGCATGAGCTTTAGGATGGCCACAAGAAACCCCCGGGCCACGACACGTTCCTGAAAACTAAAATCCCGATAATTTTCCGTGGGACGACCGGTATAAATCAGCGCCACTTCTTGTCCCGCCGCCACAAATTGACCGCTATGAGCCAGCCCCCACAATTGCCCATCGTAGGGAGAACGGATTTCGATGCCATCCACCTCGCCAATGGCCTCGTTGTAACGAACCGGTTCCCCGATCTGTTTGAGGGCCGTCCATAAGCCTTCCAGCGGGGTATGGCAACTTTGAAACGGAAAATGAAAAAAGTGAGGATCCCGCTTCAGTTTACTGGTATCCCCCACATCCGGGGGCACGATCTTACCCAACTGGTAATTCCAGCGAACCTCGACCAGAAAGCGATATCGCCTCTCATCCCGATGCATCGGGAAACATCCCAGGTAAAGCAAATGTTCATAGCCATCGGGAAGCTGAATCGCATCGGCCGGCAGGGTGTTAATAACCACCGCCTCCTTCAAAGGGCTGAAAAGCTCGGACAAGGGGACATCGGCAACGATGGGAATCTGCCGATTCAGTTGCAGGAATTGGGCGGCCTGCCAGATTTTTTCGGCGAAAGTCATGGCCCGAAGATCGGCCAGTTTCTCTTCGGGAATGACCGAGGCCGTAACTTCCTGGATCCGTTTTTGGCCCGCCCGTAAGGCATCCCCAAAGCAAAGCGGGTAACGCAAATAGGTTTCCTCCGGGACAACATACATCAGCACCCGGAATCCGGCCGCCACCAAGTCTATGGCGGTCGCACTGGCCAGCTCGTTCCCTCCCAGAATGATCACCGGCGGCAGGTCTCTCATGGCTTCAATTTCCGTATGCTGTTTTCTTTCACATTGGCCAGGGCCAGATGGGTGATACCCTTCTGATACAACTCTTTAGCCAGGGCCAAGGCCCGATTTTCCAGGGGAGTGGTTTCCACATCAGTAAACAGAAACAGGATCGGCCAGGAG
Organism: bacterium; assembly: GCA_015485355.1. Taxonomy (GTDB): domain Bacteria; phylum Calditrichota; class Calditrichia; order RBG-13-44-9; family J042; genus JAADJD01. The sequence goes on from WFTQ01000030.1 coordinate 30,741, forward strand.
GCTTTAAAAAGCTTTCCCAGACCTCGAGATTCATCCAGTAAATACTGCAGAAAGGTCTCCTGAGTAAACGTTTGATCGAAATCACGGGAAAAACGTTTAAAATCTTCCGCGGTCTGGACGGTCAATTGCGAATCTATGAGACGAATCTCCATGCAAAAGATAAATTGATCCCAGATACGGGTTCGCGCCCATGTTTTCGCCAAGCGGGCGTCCACTATGGGTTTTTCCTGAGAACCACCCAGCTCTATCAGCAAATAATCGGCCGGACAGTGCCGTTGAATTTCCTGCAATTCTTTGAGATTAAAACCGACCAACATGGCATCCATCAACCCCTTGCCGGCATCGACAACGGATTCCTGTTCGAAGGTCCGGGTCACCTGGTTCAACAGCACAGGGATATCCTGCCCCACGACAATGGCACCGGCCACCGGCAGTTTGATGGAATCCAGTCCCGTGATCAACACCTTTTTCCCCCGGCGAGAAAGTTCCTCGGCCAGCTTGCGGATCAGATATTTCCGACCCTTGCCGCCAGCAAAGGCGAACGTCCGAAATCGGGGATCAAGCACCAGCGCTTCTTGCCAGATCATTCCGAAGTTCCCTCCCATTCTGGTATCGTGCGAAAACCAATTTGAGTAAATTCCACTTTCTGGGTTAAAATGGTATGGATCCGCCGACGGTCCATGAAAACGGCATGGGCAAAGTCATACAGTCCCAGGGACAACTCCTGATAGCGGCGCATCCAGCGCAAGGCCTCCTTTTGGGCCCGCCGCCCAACCCACAAGATGCGTATATGATTGACCAGATAAGCTTCTTCGATAATTTCATAAAATTTCAGACTTTTCTCCACCCCGACCCGCTCCTTCAATTCGCCGATAGCCAGACCCATCGCCACGTTGCTGGTAAACAATTTCGTACCGTTTTGCAATGCCTCACTGAAATGGCGGCGGAATGCCGCATGATGTTCATGCCCTCGATCTAATATGGCGATCCAGGCACTCTCGTCGATAAATAATCGCATAGGCTCGATCCGTCCCGATTATTGTTCGTCTATAAGTTTCCACAGTTGATGCAACGGATTCTGAAGCAGTAGGGCCTCCAATCGGCTGGATTTGATTTTCTTGATGGAAACCTCGACCTTATCGCCCGGTTGGAGCTTCAATTTTTCCCGCAACTCCACCGGTATGTGAATTTGATACTGTTCATTCAACTCGGCAATGTAGGTTCCTACTTTCATCTACACCTCGTTGTTTTTTGTAAAGATAGCATCCTTTATTGGGGGATACAACCGAATTATTTTCCTGAAATCATCTTTTACCCGCCCCTCCCTTCGGAGCGAATTTACATTCTCCACCGGCCAAAACAAAAGTCGGAAACGCTTTTATCAATTTAAAGACCGAAGCGAAACCGCCTTCATCGTTATTTTCTCAACATCCCATCCTGCAATACCCTGCCTTTAAACGGGAAATCCGGTTGAGAAAATCGACAGGTGAGTGTCTGGAATCCCATCACCCCGGGACAAGGCAACACCCGTGAAGGCAAGTAATTTTCGTATTTTCAACAAATTCGGATCGCAAAACAGTCCAGGCACGATATTTGTTGATTTACGCTGCGGGACAAATTGGGGAACGTTGCTCCGGGGACGTGGGACATCCCTTTTAATAAAAAGCCTCCTTTGGGTTAGAGCAACGTTCCCTTGCTTTTTATTCAGGAACATGAAAGCATGAACAAAGAACGCATCCTGGAAATCTTTGACAAATCCCCCCGATTTCCAGCACCTCCGGAGATTTTACGGGAACTCATCCATCGATCTTACGAGAAAAAGAGCAACCGCACCGGTCGGGCCCATCGGGCCGTTCTGCCCCTGATCAGTGAATACAAAAATGTTCTCTACCCCATTGTCAACAGCCGTTACTTCAATTTTCGAAAAAAAATACAGGACGGCAAGACTTTAGTGGAGCTGGTTCCCGTTTCGATTCTCCGGAATATCATCTTCAGCCTATGGCTGGCCCATCTGGAACCCACCAATCGGTACGAACGGCTGGATTACCCCCTATTTCGGAAACAATATTTTCTGGCGGCCGTCTTCGCGGAACAACTGGCCCGTGAACTAACCCTGCCCCATCCTGAAGAGGTGTATTTACAGGCCCTGCTGCAGGATGTATCCTATCTGGCCTTGTCCCGCTGCATTCCGGAACTTTTCGATCGCTTGATGAAAGTCAAAACTCACCGCCGGAAACCGGAGAGCACCGAGGCCCAGGAATTGGGCTGGACCCATCCGGAACTGTCGGCCGATCTGGTATCAAAGTGGGGATTCCCTCCGGAATTTCAGCAACCCATTCGGTTCCATCATGCCGTGGAAGAACAAACCCTCGCCGACGCCGCCGTCCAAAAAACGGCCGGCATCTTATCGACGGCATTGGACCTGGCCCGCATCACTCTGGAAACACCGGATGCCCCCCGGTTTAACGACTTGGAAGCCCGTTACCACCGGCTGTTGCAGCGATCTCCGGAGTCGATTCCCCACACCATCCGAACCACCCTGGAAAAGATTTCCGGCTTCGCCCTGGGATTGGGATTGTCCGATCTGGAAGAGCAATCGATGACCCACATCCTTCTGCAAAATCGGGCATTCGTCAAAAAGCGGATCATCAGCTACGACGATTTACTGAAAGAACTGAGCAAAAGCCGGGAACAAATTGAACAATTAAAATCGCAGCTGCAACGGGTTCAGGCCGAAATTTCCCTGAACAACTTTCTGGATCCCATCACAGGATTGTACAATCATGCCTATTTCCACGAGTTTTTACACAAGGCCGTTTCTCAATCGGCCCGCTACGAGCATCCCATCTCTCTCCTGATGATTGACATCGATCATTTTACTCTGTTCAATCAAACCTACGGGTTTAAAACGGGCAACGCCATTCTGGAGCAGACCGCCGAGATTCTGAAACGGAATTTGCGGCAGGCCGATCTGTTGGCTCGATACGGCGGGGATGAATTTGCCATTATCCTCCCCCATACGGGACAGGTCCCGGTGCATTTTGTGGCCGAAAAAATTCGCAAAAACGTGGATCGTCACCCTTTTCTGGACCCGGACCGGGAAATGAAACATCACATCACCGTTTCTGTGGGTTACGCCACCCTGGTTCCCAATTTCTCCCTGATGAAGAAAGACCACCTGCTGAATATGGTCAGGGAAGCCCTTCAGCAGGCTCAAAAGAACGGAGGCAATCAGTGCTTAGGCTTTCAAAACCTTTGATCCCCGGGCGATCGGTTTGCCGATCGAGGCGACCGGATCGGACATAGGGACCGTAACGGCACACAAAGCAAGGGCCGTGGCTTATGGCGAGATCACCTCAACCGGGGACGGAATTTGTATCCGTAATGAATCAGGCCGCGTTCACCCTGTTCGCTGATCTTCCGTAATACCATCTCTACGGGCATACCGATGGTCACCGCCTCCGGGTCCACATCGGTGAGTTGGGCGGTGATGCGGGGGCCTTCTTCCAGATCAATCAGGGCTACCACATACGGAACAAAGAATTGAAACTTGGGCGTGGTTTGGTAAATGGTGGTGTAGCTATAGACCGTGCCTTTGCCGGAGAGTTTAAAGTCGGATAAATGTCGGTTTTTGCACCGGGGGCACACCTGCCTTGGGGGAAAATGAATGGTTCCACAATCCCGGCAGCGTGTTCCCGCCAGCTGGTAGCGTTGTTTTCGTAAACGCCAGTTTCCTGGGATTCCCATCATAGCGTTGTCCTCACAAGCGCTCTTTCGTTAAAATCGTGGTGATGATGGTTGCCCCACTGCCCCCGATATTTTGGGCCATGGCTGTTCGGGCGTCGGGAATCTGAATGGAATGGGGGGCCTCCCCGCGAAGCTGCAGAGTGGCTTCGACAATCTGATACAATCCTGTGGCCCCCACGGGATGACCCCGAGCCTTCAACCCTCCAAACGTGGAGATGGGCAATGTGCCGTCGATGGCAAAATACCCCTCGTCGGCCAGTTTCACGGCTTCTCCCTTTTCGGCGAAACCACTGCCTTCCAGGGATAGGGCGGACATAATGCTGAAGGCATCGTGCAACTCAAACAGTTGAATATCCCTGTGAGTCAGTCCCGAGTTTTTCAGCGCCTTCCGAACGCTCTGCTCGGCGGCCTTTAACCAGAGGGGATTTTCCCGATTGTCCAGAGCAATGGTATCGGTGCTCACCTCACAGGCGGCCACCCAGACGGGAACGGTAGGGAATTCCTTCACCCGTTCCAGGCTGGTCAAAACCACCGCCGAGGCGCCATCGGCGATGGGACTGGAATCCAGCAGGTTGACCGGATCGGCCACGATTTTAGCGCGTTCGTATTGTTCCCGGGTAACCGGGTGTCGGAACATTGCGTTGGGGTTATGCACGGCATTGCGGTGGGCCACTTCGACGAAAGCGGCAAAATCGGCTTTTCGATAGCCGTATTCATGCATATACCGGCGCATCAGCAGGGCGTTCAGGGCCACGAAACTGATTCCCATGGCCGTTTCGTAGTCCGCATCGGCGGCGGAGGCCAGCCCATCGGTGGTTTTATGGGTACTGGTTTCGGTCAGTTTTTCCACCCCTACGGCCAGGGCCACTTCGGCCGCACCGGAGGCCACCGCCAGCATGGCCTGACGAAAAGCGGCCGCCCCGGAACCACAGGCCGCCTCCGCTTTGACGGCCTCCACACCGGCCAAACCCGCATATTCGGCAATCAAAGTAGCCAGATGTTCCTGCCCCGTCAGGGTACCGCTAAGCATATTGCCAACGTAGAAGACATCCACAGAGGTGCGCCCGCTTTCATCCAAAGCCTGCCAGACCGCCTGTACCGCCAGTTCGCGCAGACCGGCATCCCAGTGTTCTCGAACCGGTGTTTGTCCCACTCCAACGATGGCCACAGGTCGCATCGTCCACTCCTGCGTTAATGCATCACAATTTTGTTGCGCCATTTTGCATAGGTCGCGTAATCGATACTTTTGGCGCGCTGGATATAGGTCTGGGTCAACGGGGCCCGTGTTCGGCGCTCCTCAATCCGTTCGGTCACCTGAAAACTCAGGGCGTCGCTTCCCGCACCGGAACCGAAACTGACCACCAGAATGCGATCGCCCGGACGGGCGAGGTCCAGCACCGCCGTTAATCCCAGGGGCGAAGCCCCGGCATAGGTATTCCCGATAAAGGGCGCCAGCAGCCCTGTGCGCACTTGTTCTTCCCGAAATCCCAACATTTTGGCCACTTTGAAAGGGAATTTGGTGTTGGGCTGATGAAAAACCACGGCGGCATAATCGGGTGGCCGGCGCTGCAATCCTTCCATTAGTTTTTGAGCGGCATGGACAATATGATGGAAATAGGCCGGTTCTCCGGTAAAGCGATGCCCATGTTCCGGATACAGCTGATGAGCCCGGCGGAAAAAGTCCGGGGTATCGGTTACATAACTGAAAGCACCTTCCAGAAGGGCCAAGGAATGTTCCGCCGGTCCGATCACAAAGGCGGCCCCGCCGGCTGCCGCGGTGTATTCTAAGGCATCGCCGGGACGCCCCTGGGCCGTATCCATGGCAATGGTCAGCACATAATCGGCCATCCTGCCGCCCACAAATCCAAAACCGGCTTGCATGGCTTCGGTTCCCGCCTTACAGGCAAACTCGAAATCCGCGGTGCTGACATTGGGGGTGATCCCCAGCGCCTGGGCCACAATCGTGCCCGAGGGCTTCACGGCATACGGATGCGATTCCGAACCGATCCAGACCGCACGGATGACTTCCGGGGCAATACCGGCCCGCATCAGGGCATTCTCCGCCGCTTCAATCGCCATGGTAATGGTATCCTCATCCGGACCGGGTACACTTTTCTGATCCACGGGCAACACCTCGGCCTCCTGCGTGCCCCGCCAGATCCGGGCGATCTCCCGGGCGGGCAGCCGATAGCGAGGAATGTAGGCACCATAACCGACAATTCCCACCGGACGCTCGGGTTTTAATACATCTGCCAAGGATGTTTCTCCTTTACCTACCCTGTTTATACTTCGTCTCAAATGAACCGAAAATTTAATGAGAAATCACCTATTTTGAAAAAAAGATTTTCTGGAAAATTTACGCTTTGCGGCAGGGGCGGGAATCAATGTCCCGAAAGAGGCACTGATTTCGGAAGCATCGCCCGCTCTCATCTACGGGGGGCACCCGGGAACACTCGCGCTGGAAAGGGATAACCCTTTACAAGGCCTCCCGTCGGTTCACCCCGGATGGCTCCCACGGGCTTCCCCTAAGGGGATCAATGGCTCCGGACACGGCGGATTTTATAAACGGAAATGGAAAGCGACCGGCCCCGGAAGACGACTCGTTCTGTAAAACGCCGGCAGGAAAATCCAGACGCGTTCAGCAGGAGGAAAAATTCCTCTGCAATGGGTCGGTTGGGTTCGCTCAAATAAATCGTTCCGCCGGGGGTCAACAGTTTGTCCAGTGTATTCCGCAACGGGTGGAAGTGTCGTTTTTCATAGGCGACGTCCGAGGCCAGAATGACCGGAAAGCGGCGGTTCAAGTCGGGGGATCGCCAGTCCAACCGCTGGGTCTGCGCCGGGGTTTGCAGATTCATCAACCAATTCATTTCCGATAGTCGTAAAGCATCGTCCTTCATATCGGTAAATAACACCTCGGCGCCTTTTAA
>WFTQ01000031.1 GCA_015485355.1 bacterium
ATTTCAAACAGGTTGCCGTATTTATCGCGAATGTAGTCGATACCGCGGCGGCGTATGGCATCGGCAAAATCCAGATAAACGGCCCGCCCGTAATCGCCTACTCCCCGCCCTTCATCGCATACCATTTTGGCGTTCCGCGAGGCAACATCCCGGGGAACCAGATTCCCGTAGGAAGGATATTTGCGTTCCAGATAATAATCGCGTTCGTCTTCGGGGATCCTGTTGGGGTGGCGGGTATCGCCTTTTTTCCTGGGCACCCACACCCGGCCATCGTTGCGTAAACTTTCGCTCATTAAAGTCAGCTTGGACTGGTACTCTCCGCTCTGGGGAATACAGGTGGGGTGGATTTGAGTGAAACAGGGATTGGCAAAATAGGCTCCCCGTTTATAGGCTCGCCAGATGGCCGTGGCATTGGAGTTTTTGGCGTTGGTGGACAAGAAATAGACGTTGGAGTATCCGCCGGTGGCCAGGATGACCGCATCCCCCACATAGGATTCGACGGCCCCGGTCACCAGATTGCGGACCACAATGCCCCGGGCCTTTCCATCAATCAAAATCAAATCCAGCATCTCCCGACGGGGAAAGATTTCCACCTGCCCCAGATCGACCTGGCGCATGAGCGCCCCGTAGGCACCAAGCAATAACTGCTGGCCGGTCTGGCCTCGAGCATAGAAGGTTCGCGACACGAGCACGCCACCAAAGGAACGATTAGCCAACAGGCCGCCGTAGTCGCGGGCAAAGGGCACACCCTGGGCCACCGCATGGTCGATGATGTCCAAACTCAACTGCGCCAGACGATAAACGTTGGGTTCCCGGGCCCGAAAATCGCCGCCCTTAATGGTATCGTAAAACAAACGGAAAATGCTGTCATTGTCATTCTGATAATTTTTTGCCGCATTAATGCCCCCCTGAGCCGCGATGCTGTGCGCCCGCCGAGGGGAATCCTGAATGCAAAAGCTCTTCACATTGTAGCCCAATTCTCCCAGAGCCGCCGCCGCCGATGCCCCCGCCAATCCGGTACCCACCACCAGAACGGTATATTTCCGCTTGTTTGCGGGACTCACTACCTTCAGTTCGTTCTTCCGGCGGTCCCATTTCTGTTCAATGGGCCCATCCGGTAAACGCCCATCCAGAGGTTGCGCTTCTTTAATTTTCTCCACACTGAATGCCATAGGTCACCTCGTTTATAAAAAATTGCCGACGGTTTAATCCCCTTATCCGCCCCGGTCTGTCGCCTAAGGCAGGGAAACAAAAAAGTAAACATAAATCGGCACCATGATGTAACCCAACCCCAGCAAAAGGGCCAATACGATGCCGATTCCATAAATCACCGGGGTATAACGCGGATGCGCCAGTCCTAATGATTGAAAAGCACTCCAGAAACCATGGCGCAAATGAGAGAAAAGCAGAATCATTATACCGACATAAAACAGCACGTAAAGCGGTTGATGGAACACCTCCACGACCAGCCGATACAGATCCCGTACCTGCTCACCATTATACTCCACGGTATATACCGGACCGTATTTAAAATTCGCCAGATGCACGATTAAAAAGATAAAGAGGAGGACACCACTATAAATCATGGTCAAAGAGGAAATGTTTTCTTTGCTGGGGGCCCCTTTGCTGCGCAGGCGTTCATACCGCTGGGGTCGGGAGCGACGCTTGTCCCAAAAAACCGTTACGCCATACACAATATGCAACAACAAGGCCCCTGCCAGCAACCCTTCCAGCAGATATAATAGAGGACCGGTACTGATCAGTTTGTGGGAATATAGATTCAAGGTTTCGGGCCTGCCCGTCAGGATGGTCAAATTACCCAGCAGGTGAATGATCAAAAAGAGAATCCAGAATAAACCGGCAAGCGCCATGATCACCTTCTTTCCCACACTGGACCGAATGAATTGACTCAAGGTATTAATGGCTCTACCTCCTTTTATTTTGAAACGTGAAATCTCTGCATGAACAGGGTAAAGAAGAGATGATGGATAGCGTGGGGTTCGGCAGAAACAACCGATGAAAGCGAAAGTTTGGCCCCATTCGCATCTCCTGCCTTATCGTATCAAGACCCCTTCACCGTCCCGTACAGCATCAAGCCTTGTAGGAAATTACATTCACACCCGAAAAAATCAAGGCTTTTTTATTTTCGTGTCCCCCGCCATCCCTCTCCCCTCCTCCATCATTTCCCCCACGGCCGCCATCCAGGAAGGATCAACCACCCGGATCGGCTGCATCGGGCAGGAGGAGAGCTGCCGTCATGCGGAGGAGGGGGCGGGGTGTCATGCTGAGGAGCGCCGGCGACGAAGCATCCCCGGCACGGCGGGTGGGTACCCGCCTTTGCCTTTATTCACCAGCCTCTTTGTCGGCCTTTATAAACTCGGCATGAATTCGCAAAGTGACCGTGTTCCCCACAACCAACCCGCCATTATCCATGGTTTTATTCCATCGAATACCGAAATCCTGCCGATTGATCTGGGCCTCGGCTTCAACACCAAAGCGTTCGTTCCCCCAGGGGTCGGTGATCGGGCCGTTGAGGACAAACGGCAGACGGATTTCCTTGGTAATCCCTTTAATGGTTAATTTCCCCACCGCCACATAGCCATCGTCGGTTTTTTCGATTTGGGTGGTTTTAAACGTAATCTCGGGATATTTCTCGGCATCAAAGAAGTCTTTGCTGCGGAGATGATCGTCCCGTTTTTTATGTTCCGTATTGATACTGGCAACCTGAATGCGGGCTTCGGCCCGGCTGTTGGTAATGGCCTCCCGATCCAGATAAAAAACGGCATCAAATTGATCAAACTTACCATGCACCTTGGTAATCACCATGTGGGTGACTGTAAACCCAATATGCGTGTGCGAGGGATCGACCACGAATTTCTCCTGGGCGGAAACTCCACCCGACAACAGCATCACCCATAGTCCTATCATTATGCGATGGCAGCGCTTCATTTCGACCTCCTTCATCATTTTGTGTACATTTATAAGCACGAAAAAGTTAATTTCTATTCGATCCAAAAACAACGGCAGGCTGTCATTTCCGGCCGTTCACGGCCGTTTGATCGAACATCATCCCGGTTGGACCGCCACCTCAGGCAGGTGGACGGCGGTAAAGAATCGCCCCTCCAGCAAAAGCGCACCCGTACGAGTTCACAGACGTTCCCCACGAGCAAGAACCTGGAATATGGCGGAATAGTCCAGGTCCTGCCAACCGGCGTCGACGGCCTGTTGCAGAATGTCCTGGATGCTCTGCAAAACCTCGGTAGAGATTCCCACATGTTGCGCGGCTTTGATGATTAACCGCACATCCTTCAGCAGATGTTTGACCGGAAAATTGGGCCGTCGAAAATCCCGATTCAACATACGCTCCAACTTCTTATCGAACATTGGGGCATAGAGGGCGCTTTGCCGTAAAATCCGCATAAACAGTTCCACATCTCCTCCACCGGCCTGAACCATGCCCAGGCTGATGGAAAAGGCGGTTATCAGGGTAACAATGAGCTGGTTGAGGGCCAGTTTGGTGGTGGCGGCCTTTCCTATTTCGCCCAGGAAGAAAGGTTCTGGGCCGAACAGCCGAAGATAAGGCAGCATCTGTTGATACTGCTCCCTGGAACCGCCCACCAGAACAATCAATCGTCCGGAAGACGCCTCCGGTGTACTGCCCAGCACCGGAGCTTCCAGATATTCGCCTCCCGCGTCTTCGATGGTTCGGGCAAACTCCAGGCTCTCTTCCGGCAAAATGGTGCCCATTTGAACGATCATTTTTCCGGAAAATTGAACCCTGGGGATGCTGGAAAGGACCTCCTTCACCGCCGGTCCATCAGTAAGCATCAGGAAGATGATGTCGCAGCGGGAAAAAACCTCGCCGGGCGTTTCGGCCAGGACGGCCCCCTCGGCCTGCAATGGTTCGGCCTTTGCCCGTGTTCGATTATACACCATTAAGGGATAACCGGCCGACAGCAACCGCTGCGCCATGGGGAATCCCATCAATCCTGTTCCTATAAAGCCAATCATGATCATGCCTCCCCATTATTCCCATTTGATACCATATTCCGGAACCACATCGATGGGCAGGTCTTTCAGTTGGTTTACCCACCGCTTTACCACTTCCGGGGTCTTTCCGTAACGCTGTTCCAGTTCCCGGGCCCGGGCATAATCGCCCTCCGCTTCAATCATCAACAGCTCGTGGGCCAGCTCCGTAACCGCCTCATCGATTTCTTGAAATTGAATGGCGTAGCGGCCGGTATGGTCATCGTATCGGACCGCTCCTTTTTCCAGGAAAAAATTCAGCGTCACCAGAGCGGCCTTTCCATGGGCCTCCCTCGTTCCGAATCGTAGGGTGCGAAAGATACCGCCCAGAAAACTGACCAGATGCCGGGCCTCCATTTCCGGGGATAGGATCCCCTTCTCCCGGAAATAGCGCAAGCTGTGAAGCCCCACCAGATCCGCCTTGTTCTCTTCAATCCAGGAATACAACTCCCTTAAAGCAACGTTCACCGGCGTCCGGGTACCATGAACATAGCGCGGCCCCAGACCATGGGCGATTTCGTGCATGAGCACGAAATCAAAAAGCCCCTGTCCAGATAAATACGGCAATTGTTCGGGGACGATCAGCCGTTTACCAATGGGGAAGATAATGTGCTGCACTCGGGCTTCCAGAATATTCTTCCAGATGGTCTTTTTTGAACCCTTTCGAGCGTGCACTTCGGGATCGTTGGGCAAATTGGCAGCCACCGGCTGATAACCCACCCGGATATCCCCTCCACGATAGATATCCCGTACCACGACAAAGGTAGAGGTCAATTGTGTATTTTGGCTTTTGTAGACATCGGGATAAGGTAAATATTGTTCCAATGCGCTCAGATGTTGGGTATACACCGCCAGCTTCCGGCTTTCCTCCTGATCCACCATTTCGACACTGGCCTCGTAGGCGGCTTTCAAGTTGTTCAGTTCATCCTCGTACACTTCGAAGGGGCCGATCACCATATCCAATCGGGAATCCTGAACATCGATCCAGGCGACATCGGCATCAAAATACCGATCGGTAAGGACAGCCTCGGCTTTGGCGAGCAGGTATTTACGAAAGTGGTCATCGTCCGTCAATTCGGCGGCGCGACGCAATTTATCCGCCATAGGTTGAACCCATTCCCGATACACTTTATGATAGGGCACGGCAATCAACCGTTCGCCGTCCCGCTGGATTACGGTGTAGGGACTGAGAAAGGCTTCTTTATCTTGCGGATGCCGCTGGATCCATTCTTCAAATTCTTCCCGGGTTAAATCGGGCGGATAAAAGCCCGCCGTGGGCGGCTTGGGTGGCACCCGCATAAAGGGTTCATTGTGGGCCAACCGATCGTAGGGCCCCGCTTGCATCAAAAAGAAACGTCGCACGGGATCGTCCGGGGAGCGCGATCGCACGACCTGTTCCCGCAGCCGGATATTGTCGAAATAAGTCTGACGCCAGAAAATTTCATCCGCCAGTTTCCCCACCTCGACCAGGATCTTCAGCAACTCCCGGTCCCGTTCGCTATAGCGGCTCAAGTCATATTCCATGGGCACGATAACGTATTTTTGCAGGCGGAATTCAATTTCCCGGGCTTCGGCCTCACTCCAGGTTTTTTTCTGAATACAACTCATCCATACCCCGACGCTCATTACCACCATTAAAAGATACAGCCGTTTTTGCATCGATGCGACCTCCTTATTATCCCGGTGAGGAGAGGTTTCCGTTTTGTCCACCAGTTGGGTTACTCTACGTTAACCGGATACCCCTAACAGTTTTCCGGCCATGATCAACAACGCCGCGGCCAGTGCCCAGCGGATGACGGTTTCGCCGCCTTTTACCGCCATCCGCGCAGACCACCAGGCCCCGACGGCATTGCCTGCCGCCAGGCTCAATCCCATAATCCAATCCACATTTCCGGTGCCGATAAAAATCAACAATGTGGGAATCATGTAAATAAACACAATAAATACTTTATGCATGTTTACGTACACCAGGTTCACCCTGAGGAGATGATACAGCGCCGCCATGAACAGAAACCCAACCCCGGCCTGAATAAACCCCCCATAAAAACCAATCCCGAACAGGGCCGGGTAGACCAGCCAAGATTTTTTCCGGGCTTGTTCTTCCTGTTCCTTGTCATAACGGCTTCCCGGCAGAAGCATGGATATCACCACGGCAATCATCACCATGGCTAAAATCCGCTGAAACCAGAGGTCGCTGATGCGTACCGCCAATACGGCTCCGGAAATAGCCCCGGGCAGCGTCCAGAACGATAGTTTGAGGCTTTCGCGGAAACGATGCACTTGCTGTCGTCGGAAAGACCAGATAGCGAAGATGTTTTGAATAAAGATGGCCAATCGGTTGGTACCGTTCGCCAGAGCGCTGTTCAGTCCCATAAAAATAAGTACCGGCAAGGTTAGGGTTGAACCCCCGCCCGCCATTACATTAATGAATCCCGCCAGGGAGCCCACAAGGAACAGAATCACCAAACGCTCGATATCCATAGTGCCCGCGGCTTCATTCGGTTTACCGTCTTCGAATTGAAGTTATGCGCTCCAATTCAGCTAAAATCAATAATACACGTCCGGCCCGGAAAAACACAACCGGAAATATTTTTTACATTCAAAGAAGATTTGCATGGCCTTACCCTCTTCCCTTAAATTTGTCCGGGACTCATATCCGGAGATTCCCCATGAAGGTTCGCATTGGATGTTGTGGATTTCCTGTGGCGAAATCGAATTATTATAAGGCGTTTTCTGTGGTGGAACTCCAGAGCACCTTTTACCAGCTTCCCCAACCCGATACCGCCCGGCGCTGGCGGACCGGAGCTCCCCTCCATTTCGAATTTTGTTTGAAAGCCTGGCAGGTGATTACCCATCCTCCTTCCTCGCCAACCTATCGGCGGATGAGCCAACGCCTGCGACAATGGGCGGGCAACAAGGCCGGTTTTTTTCAAGCCGTTCCGGTAGTGCAAGAGGCCTGGCAAAGGACGGCCCTTATCGCCCGCTCCCTTCAGGCTCGCATCATCCTCTTTCAGTGTCCCCCCATGTTTCAAGAAAACGACTCTCATCTAACAAACCTCTACCGGTTTTTTCAGGAGATGAATACGAACGAATTTCTTTGTGTGATAGAATTCCGGGCACCCTGGAACCCCGCCACCATTCAACAATTGTGCACCGATCTGCACCTGATCCACGGCGTGGATCCCTTCAAGGAAGATCCCGTTTGCGGCGATGTGGTATATTTGCGATTGCACGGTTCACCCCCCGGCAAGCAACCGTATCGTTACCAATATCGCGATGCCGATTTGCAACGGCTGCTCCACAAGATCCGTCACTACCAAACGACAGCCTCCCAAGTATACTGCCTGTTCAACAATCTCTCCATGTGGGACGATGCCCATCGATTTCAGCAACTGTTGCGCTCTTCTTCCGGAAGGTAAACCCCAATCACACGGGTTCCGGGATCCATGCCCTACAGGACCTGCGGGCATTCCTACCCATCGATGAACCGGCGGCATCCTTCCAAAATCCGGAAACATCCGAAAGACAACCATCGTCCGCCCATCAAATAAAACGGGTTCCCGAAAACGGTTTTTTAATTGGAAAAAAATGTCTTAAATTTCGCTTTTAAGCAAACAGAGGAATTCCCTATGCGATACCGAGATGCAATAGCGGTACTGCTGGTCGCCTTATGTTTACCCATTCGAACGTCCTCGGTCACAGCTCAATCGTTGCCATCGCCGGAGGTTGTGGCCGATCAAATGATTCGGCGGGCGCTGATGGATCGAAAGGGTTACGCCTGGTTAAAAGAGTTATGTGACATGGGCCCTCGTCTAAGCGGCTCTCCCCAATCTTATCGTGCCATTGAATGGGCCCGGGCAAAGATGAAGGCGCTGGGCTTTGATCGCGTATGGTTACAACCGGTGATGGTACCTCGCTGGGTTCGAGGCGAAGTCGAAGAGGCGATCGTGCATCTGCCTGGAACCTCGCGGGCGGTTCCCCTACGCGTACTGGCACTGGGCGGCAGTGTGGGGACATCGACCGAGGGAATGCAGGCTTCCGTTTTAAGGGTAAGCTCTTTCGCGGAGCTGAAAACACACCGGGAGGAGGCTCAGGGCAAATTCGTATTTTTCGATTTCCCCATGGATGCGGGTAAAGTTCCTACTTTTGCAGGTTATGGGGAGGCGGTGCGGTATCGTGTATACGGTGCGATAGAAGCCGCCAAGGTGGGTGCCGTTGGTGTTCTTATTCGCTCGATCACCACCCGTTATGATGATGTTCCTCACACGGGCGTGCTGTTTTACGCAGACACGCTGAAAAAAATTCCCGCGGTGGCCCTGGGATGGCAAAGTGCCGACCGGCTCGCCGAGTTGCTGCGCCGGCATCCGCAACTGGAGTTACGGCTGCAATTGTCCAGTCGAACCCTGCCGGACACCCTTTCTTACAATGTGATCGGAGAAATCCGTGGCCGGGAGAAACCGGAAGAGATTATCGTTGTCGCCGGGCACTTCGACAGCTGGGATGTGGGGGACGGCGCCCACGACGACGCCGCGGGTTGCATCCAGGCGCTGGAAGCGGCCGAACTCTTCCTGAGATTACAACTACAGCCTCGCCGGACCATTCGTGTGGTTTTCTTCATCAACGAAGAGAACGGAATGCGGGGGGCCCGGGCGTATGCCCGTCGGGCGGCCCAAAAAGAGGAATATCACTATGCGGCCATTGAATCCGACCGTGGGGCGTTCACGCCGCGAGGTTTTTCGGTCACCGCAGACAGCGTGCTCATCGCCCGGATGCAAGCCTGGATACCCATCCTAAAAAAAGCCGGTATCGATTGGATTCGCAAGGGAGGAAGCGGCGCAGATGTATCCCGCATCCCCAACTGCCCTTTAAAATTCGGCCTGGTACCCGATAGTCAGCGCTACTTCGATGTGCACCACTCGGCCAATGATGTGTTCGAGGCGGTTCACCCCCGGGAACTGGAACTGGGCAGCGCCGCCATAGCCGTTTTAACCTTGTTGTTAAGCGAAACCGATTTACACCTTCCCAATCCCGTTTCCACCCATTGATGGGTCATCGAGGATTTCCCGACGGCGGCGGGAAGAACCGCCCGCCCATGCGTTCAGGGCATCCCCCCAAACGGAATTCTTTACCGGAGCTCTCCGCATGCCATGCGTTTACGCCGGATACTTCCCCTCGATGTAATTCCGCAGGTGCCGGTTTTCCACCGTCAAATCCGTCAATTTATGTTTGACCACATCACCAATGGAAATGATGCCGGCTAACTTTCCATTATGAAAAATCGGGTAATGACGGATCCGATTTACCGTCATAATCTTTTCCACATATTCGACATCGTCATCGGGGGTGCCCACAATCAGGTCCCTGGTCATCACCTCCCGAATGGGGATCGCTTTCAATTTTTCCAGACTTTTATGGGTGGTTCTCAAAATATCGCGTTCGGAGATAATACCCACCACATTCTCGTGCTCATCGGTAACCACCAGGGCGCCGATATTGTGCTCCACCAGTCGACACACCGCATCGTAGACCGTGAAATCCTGACGAATGGTATGCACGTGACTGCCCTTATACCTCAAGATATCATATACTTTCATAGGCCCTCCTATGGATTAAAGGACACTTGATAAATCCCCCGAATTTTTGTTTTAATATGAAAAAAATCGAGCAAATCTGCAAGCAATAAGCGGAGGGACAGGCATTTTTTTTCGTTTCCGTATCCGATCAGCCGAACGGCGCCATGGATGGAGAGCGTGCCCAGGGAAGCCGCCATTTCCGGACGGATTACCGGGGATTTAGGGTTCACGCGGTTTTCGGGGACAGGCTTAATGGAGAGAGGAAAGGGTGTTCATGCATTTATCAACCCATGCCCGCCGGATCCACGGCGGGCATGGGTTACGTTCGCACGGATTCAGGGCCCAGCCACCGCCAAAAACTGATCCCGTTGCCGAAAAACCCAGATGAACAGGGCCCCTACCAGGAAGAACTCGATGATCAACGGAACGGGATGGACCGTTAACACCGGGCCGATCAAGATCAGCCGCTCCAACGCAATCCCCAACCAGACAATCAGAGAGATGATCAAAAGAAACCGCGGGTTGGCCTTTAATTTTCGGGAAATCAGCGTTACAAAAGGAATAAAAAATAGCAGCACTATCACCAGATAGGACAGCTCCCGCGTGGGAGAATGTGAAATCCGGTGAACAATGAGGGAGACCTCTTCGGGAAGATTTCCATACCAGATCACCAGATACTGGGTATAAAACTGCGATCCCCAGAACACACTGAAGGCGAACAGCAGGGTTGCCATGTCCATTTGCGCTTTGGGGAACCCTTCCATCTGTTGATATTGCTTGTAAAGCAGAAAGGTCAAAATGCCGCCCAGGGCCAGTCCGGTATAAAACGCCTCTATAAAGAAGTATCCGCCGAACAGGGTACTGTACCAGGGATAGTTCAAAGACATCACCCAGTCGAACGCCACTGAGGTTTGAGAAATGACATAAACCAACAGGTAGATCACAGCATAAAAGCGCTTTTTGGGTCCGTCCCGCAAAACTTCTCGCGCCAGCAAATGAGCCGTTCCGAAGGCCGCCAGCAAGAACACGATACAACGGATAATAAACAGATTCTTATTTAACCAGATGCCCGGTTCGTGCGCCCAGGGATAATATTCGATTCGGGGAATGAAGGCGACAAATAAAAAGGTGATTAAAAGGAGAAGGGGATACACACCCAGCAGATCTCGTTTATAGGGAAAGATCCATTTCCCATTGGTTACCACTGCGGCGGCCACAACGGCCACGGCTCCCTCCACGATGGCCACCCAGAAGAGCAGATTAAACAGTAAAGACCCCCCTTTGCCTGAAGGGATGAAATATTCAATCAAATAGACCAGCGCACTGACGACCGCAAAAACAACCGTAAATTGCAACAGCTTGCTATTTGTTCGGCTCATTACGGATCCTCTCTCTCAATTTGTAACACAAACTCGTTTCCATAATCTTCCGGATATAGAATGCGTTTGAAATTTGGTACCCGGGAGAGCAATACAAATCCGGTTAAGGAGGCCAGCGCCCCAAACAGAATGGTCATTTCGAAAGCTATCACAATAAATGCCGGGATTGAAATCAAGGGTTTGCCCCCGGTGATCATGGGCCAGTGTAATACGGTCAGGATGGTCAGGGCAAACCCACCGATGGTACCGGATAATCCCCCCAGAAGAGTAAAAAATTTCAGTTTGCTTTTGGGCACGTATTTTTCGAAAATCTCTTCAATATGATGATCCGGGTGAGGGTAGACGGCGTTGACTTTTTCGGGTGCAACCCCACTGGCCAGGACTTCTTCTAATTTTTTGATAAATTCCTCCCGATCCTCGAATCGAAATTCTTCCTTCATGCCACTTCCTCCTTTAGCTCGGTGATGGAAATGATGGGCAGCGTCTTGGCGAAAATGAGAAACCAGGTAAAAAACCACCCGAAGCTACCCAGGGTAATTCCAAACTCGACCAGGCTGGGCATATAAAAACCCCAGGCATAGGGGTCAAAGTCATGGGCCAGAGACATCACAATGATATTGAAACGTTCAAACCACATGCCGATGTTCACAAATATGGATACGATGAAGAGGTACGAAATATTGCGCCGCAACCGGTTTGAAAAGAGAGTGAGCGGGAGGATCACATTGCAGAAAAACATCAGGTAGTAAAACCATTTGTATTCGCCCACCACCCGGTAAATAAACTGAGACTCCTCGAAGACATTGCCGCTCCAGAAGGCGATGGTATATTCCACAATGTAGGCGTAGCCTACGATTAAGGAGGTAAACAAAAGAATTTGCGCCAGTTTATCGAAATCATCCACGGTAATAATTTTTTCCAGTTTAAACATTTTGCGCATGGGCACGACCAGAGTAATCACCATGGCACATCCGGAAAAGATGGCGCCGGCCACAAAGTAGGGAGCGAAAATGGTGGTATGCCATCCGGGAATGACGCTCATGGCGAAGTCCCAGGATACCACCGAATGCACCGAAATAACCAGCGGCGTAGCCAGGGCGGCCAGGTACTTATACAACTGGTTATAATGTTGCCATTCTTTAAAAGTCCCCGTCCAACCCAAGGACAGGACGCTGTAAATGCGTTTAGCAAAGCCTTTTTTGAAGCGCCGCACGATGGCCAGATCGGGGATCATACCCACATAAAAGAAGATAGCGCTCACGGTCAAGTAAGTGCTCACGGCAAACACATCCCAGATCAGGGGGGAGCGGAAATTGACCCACAACAGTCGCTGATTGGGATAGGGGAACAACCAGTAAGCAAACCAGACACGTCCCAGATGAATAAGCGGAAACAACCCGGCGGTTAAAACAGCAAACACCGTCATGGCTTCCGCCGACCGATTGAAGCGACTGCGGAACTTCGCCCGAAACAGAAAGAGAATCGCCGAAATCAATGTCCCCGAATGGGCGATTCCGACCCAGAAGACAAAGTCGGTGATATAGACCCCCCAACCTACGGGATTGTTAATCCCGGCCACGCCCATACCGATACGAATCTGGTGCGTCCAGGATATGGCACCAATCAGTACCATCAGCAGGCTGATCCCCAAACCCACCCAGTATAAGGGCGTGGGTTTGCGCATGGCGCCGAGTACACGTTCCTCGATCTCGTTCTGATAGTCAATCTTTTCTCGAACCGTCATGGGTTTTGCTGTATCAACCTCTTTATGCTTCATCCTTTATCTCCTTTTTCCGCAAATAATACACAGCTGGTTCGGTACCAATTTCCTCAAACACCCGATAGGATCTATCTGAATGGGCCAATTGGGTGACCCGGGCCGTTTCATCCAGCAGATTGCCGAACACGATGGCTTCGGTGGGGCAGGTTTGTGCACAGGCCGGAATCACCTCGCCATCCCGGATCTTGCGGTTTTCATCTTTGGCATGATCGCGGGCCACCCGAATCCGCTGCACGCAGAAGGTACACTTTTCCATCACCCCTTTGTGCCGCACAAACACATCCGGATTCAGCATGCGATCCAGGGGCGTCTCCCAGTGGTGATCAAACCAGTTAAACCGACGCACCTTGTACGGACAGTTGTTGTGGCAGTACCGGGTACCCACACAGCGGTTGTACACCATGGCGTTGAGTCCCTCGGGATTGTGCATGGTGGCGTACACGGGACAAACCGTTTCGCAAGGTGCATTACAACATTGCTGGCATAACATCACCATAAAATTCATTTCCCGGTCGCGATCTTTACCATAAAAGGGTTCAATCCGAATCCAGGCCATTTCCCGGCCCTTCAGGTGTTCCTGTTCACCCACAATGGCCACATTGTTTTCCACGTAACAGGCCGCCACGCAAGCCGAACAACCAATGCACTTTTCCAGATCGATGGTCATGGCCCAGCGATATTCTGGATGTTCGTGGGGCGGATACAGCGTTTCCCGCACTTCGGCATGATGTTTCATGCCATGGCCGTTATGATCCGGGAAAATGCCTCGTTCATAGGCCTCTTCCATGGATCCCGACAGAATGGGAACCGCAATCTTTTTACCGGTTTTCTGGAGCTGTCCCTCTGCAACCACCGCCAATAGTTCCCCACTGCGCGGGTCCATTTCCAGAAAAGCCCGATCCAATTGATCCCAGTGGATGGTGGAGACCTCTCCGTTCAAGCCTGGCTGAACCTTCACCGGCAGGGCCAGCCGGGTACCCTCCCGCAGAAAGGCCACTTCATCCCGGTCTTGCACTCCCAATCGTTCCGCCGTTTCGTCGGATACGGTGATCCATTCTCCGTAGGATATGGTGGTCAGGGGATCGGGAATTTCGCTGGTTAATTTGAGCACTTTGCTTCGACCGTCGAACATTCTCAAGGAGGGCATGGCATACAACCAATGGCCCTGAGGAGGGGCATCCAGCCGGGCGGCCTTCAGGAACGCCGTGAGAGCCGGACGATTCAAACCCAGAGGCAGCGGCTTCGCCGGAAATTCAAAAAAGCCTTTCTTCAGGAATTCTTCGACAAACGCTTCGCCATAGGCGCGGTTCCACTCCCGCAACAGCCATTGTTGATAAGACAGCACGTTGGGCCGTCCCCGGTAGCCATCGGCAATGGCCAACAAGATATCGCCTTCAGAGAGGGTGTTGAATATGGGTTCCACGGTGGGTTGAATCAGGTTCAACAGGCCTTTTCTCGGTTCGGCATCTCCCCAGCTTTCCAGACTGTGCGAAAGGGGCAAAATCAGATCGCATTGTCGGGCGGTTTCGTCCACAAAATCGGTTAAAGCCACCCGGAAACCGGCCTTGGCCATGGCCTCCGCCAGCGCCACCGACGCCGGCAGCGTGCCCACAGGATTGGCACGGCTAACCAAGAGTACCCCAATTTCTCCCCGGGACAATCGTTCCACCAGTTTCTGGACGTCCTTTACGCTCCCCACCGAGGCATAATTTTCCGCGCGGGAAAAGTCCACCACCCGATCGGTTGCTCCCAGCGCCCACTGCAACAGGGCCGTCAGCACCGCGGTTTCCAGTCCGTTTTTCTGATGGACGCTAACCCCGCCACTCAAGACCAAAGGCGTGCGGGCCTCCGCCAGTCGGGCGGCCAGCCGGTTCAACACCTCGGCATCCAGCCCCGTTTTTTCCGCCACCAGATTCACATCCACTTTCGGTAACGCATTGGTGATCTCGGGAGGAATTCGTTTCTTGTTTAACCCGTTGGTCAAAATATAATGCAGCAAAAACCCCATCAGGTAGGCCTCGCTTCCCGGCCGTACCACAAACCGTTGATCGGCCTGGAATCCGGTTAACGATGCATGCGGTTCGAAATGAACCCAGTGGAAATCATCCCGCGCCTTGGCCCGCCCCAACTGATGGGCATAGCTTACCGGACTCACGAACGTTTCCAGGAGATCCACACCCACAGTGAGCAAAAAATCGGCCTCTTCGATCCGAAAGAAAGGAATTTCCTTGCGTCCAAACACCAGCCGATAGGCCTCCCGAAGGTTGACATGGGAAAACGGCTCATATTCAGGAAGGCGCTCCACCCGGGTTTCCTTGGCGAAATCGTCCAATAAACGGGAAAGGGATCCGGTGGTTCGGCCCGAAAGGTACACATTGCTCCGCCCTGCTCCGGAGGCATCCTTGAGGGCTTGCACCACCTGTTGCAACGCTTCTTCCCAGCTAACCGGTTGAAACTGACCATCGGGTCCCCGTTTTAAGGGCTGCTTTACCCGATCCGGATGATATAACCGCAAAATGGATGATTGTCCGCGCAAACAGAGAGCACCACGATTGACGGGATGGTCGGCTAAGCCTTCCAATTTGATGGGGTTGAAATCCACCACTTTAACGGATACCCCGCAATTGGCCGGACACTCCGTACAGGTGGAGCCATAGTATGTCGCCTGGCCGGGAATGTAATCTTCATCTGGAGGGACCAGAAAGGGGATCAACTTCTCGGTGCTCTTTTCCACACCACAGGAGGAAAGGAGAGTGGCACTGGAAGCCACACCGACAACCTTCAAAAAATCACGTCTTTTCATCGAATTCCTCCGCTAAACTATCATTTATGACACGTCCAACA
Organism: bacterium; assembly: GCA_015485355.1. Classification (GTDB taxonomy): domain Bacteria; phylum Calditrichota; class Calditrichia; order RBG-13-44-9; family J042; genus JAADJD01. The sequence goes on from WFTQ01000031.1 coordinate 15,603, forward strand.
ATCCGTAGGCGCCTTGGCTTGCCGATGGCAGGACACGCAAAACCCCATATTGATATTACGTGTTTTTCGCGCCGTAATCATCTGGTCAACCCGTCCGTGGCAGGTGGAGCAATCCACCCCGGCACGGATGTGCGGCTTGTGACTGAAATTCACGTTAGCATTTTTGCGAAAGCTATACACCTTCAACCATTCGATGGGGATCTGATCTTCCCAGTATTTCATCAGTTTCTTTACTTCCGGGCGATCAGTGGCCGCCGTTTTATGACAATCCACGCACAACTTGACGGTAGGTACGGTGGCAAACCGCGATTTGGAAGCAAATTGATGACAGAATTGGCAATCCAGTTTTAATTTGCCCACATGCACATTATGGGGAAACTCGATGGGTTGCTGGGGGGTCTTCTGAAAATTCTGCCAGTACCATCCCAACACCCCGATCAAGGCGATCATCACCAGAAAATAGCCGACAATCCCAATGGGAATCAGTTTCTCTTTCACCACCATCTCCCGATTTTTAGTCTTTTTCACCTACCTACGAACCATTACTGACCGGCCGCCTGTTGTTGTCGTTCAAACTCTTCCAGCAGGTATTCGGCCACGGCTTCGGCTTCGTGCGGTTGCAATCCCAGATTGGGCATGGGGGGGTATTCGGTGTTCACCCGCACGGGATTGAGAATAAACTGTACCAGTTCTTCTTTCTTCCCCACGTATTTCGGTAACACATCGATGTGGGGAGGGCCTACGATCTTGCGATCGAATGCGTGGCAGGCGGCGCACCGGATGTTATAAATTTGCTTACCCAGTTCGACGCCGGCGACCGCTTCCTCCGGGGCCTGCCCGGGCGGCACGATGCGCTGTTGTTCCAATTGCTGGGCCTGGGTCAATAAATAATTGGTGTGCTCCTGATAGGCTGTTTCCCGACCGGTGTGGTCGCCCACGAAGAATAACAGCGCTCCAACCACATACATGGGAAAAACCGCCCGCCCGATCCGCTCGTTCTGTTTAATAATCACATAATAGAGAAATACGCTACACAACATCAGCAGCAAAACAAAGGCAGCCGTCCAATGGTACACCGCCGCGGTCTTACCGATTTCTGGAAAGATGTATAAATCCCAAACCAGAAACAAGGGTTGCAACAGGGTGAACAGAAAGGCATTTCCGGATAAAAAATAGCGTACAAACCGTTTATATCCTTCGCTCTCGAAGTCCAGTCCCTCACCCCAAAGAAAAAAGAAAAACAACAGGGTCACCGCCGCAAAGCCCAGGGCAAAAGTTAACGCCCAGAGGAGCCGAACAAACACAACGGCGGAAAACAGAGACGGCAGGCCGGAATTCATGTGGGCCCATTTTCCCGGATAGTACATCAGCGAGGTGGTTGCTACAAAACCATATAGGGTTAAAAACAGGAAAATAGCGGCCAGGGTTGCGGTTATGCGAAACACCTTTTCCTTGGCCTGAATTTCCAGCGCATAGGAGTGCGCAAAAAAGTGAAAAATGATTCCCAGAGTGGTCAGCGCCAGAAGCGTACCGAAATGGAGCACCACTTTAAAATCGGAGTCGTATAAAATCTGGGCAAATGCGATCCCAATCACCATGATGGGCAAAATCCCCAGAAAAAACCCGCGGCCCAGTCCACCTCCCAAGGTGCCCATTATATCCGCCGACAGGCGAATTTCATGAGGGTTTTGATCCGCACGCCCCTTGATGTTTAATCCCAATGCATACAGGAGAGAACCGAACAGAAGGGATATATAAGGAAAGAAAAACAGTGAAAGGACAATCACCATATATTTTGCAACAATCAGGTGGTCAGCTCTCGGCTGCGAAATCAGTGCATCCCAAATAACCATAGAATAATCTCCTGACTTTTAATCTTTCGCATTGCCACAGACTTTTTCACACTCCCGGCCCCACCAACCCTGGTGCCCTGGAACCCATGGATTCAGAATATTACAACATCACTATATTTTTAAACAGAAATTAAAAAATAGGCAGAGAATATAATAAAACCGACGATTCAAATGCAAAGCATTCGTAAAAAAATTTCCCTCCGCGAATGCGGGACATCGATGGCAATGAATGATCGGATATACAGGTCTTTTTCTCCGATTACGGGTTCCCATGAAAAAAGGGAGCTCTGTGGTGAGAGCCCCCTTCAACCATCGTCGGGAGTGATGGGTTATCCTTCCTTCAATGCATTGATGACTTCCTGGATCATTTGCTTTCCATCGCCGAAGAGCATGAGGGTGTTGTCCAGAGCAAACAGGGGATTGGGAATACCGGCGAATCCCGGGCTGAGACTTCGTTTAATCACAATCACCGTTCGGGCCTTATCGACATCGATGATGGGCATACCGGCGATGGGACTGTTGGGATCGGTGCGGGCCACCGGGTTCACCACGTCGTTTGCACCCAGAACGATGGCCACATCCACCTGTTCCATTTGGGGATTGATCTCGTCCATTTCTTTGAGCTTATCGTAAGGAATATCGGCTTCCGCCAGGAGGACATTCATGTGTCCGGGCATGCGTCCGGCCACGGGGTGGATGGCAAATTCCACGGTGACGCCTTTGGATTCCAGGAGGTTGAACAGATCCCGCACGGCATGTTGCGCCTGCGCCACGGCCATACCATAACCGGGCACCACCACCACCCGCTGGGCCGTTTCCAGCAACATGGCCACTTCTTCCGGGGAGGTGGCTTTTATCTTCCCGGCGTAAATATCGCCCTCTTCGGCGGTTTCCGCCACTTCACCAAATCCACCGAAGAGCACATTCAGCAGGGAACGATTCATGGCTTTGCACATGATATTGGTCAGGATAATTCCCGATGCTCCCACCAGAGAGCCCGCAATGATCAGGACATTATTCGAAAGCACGAATCCGGTGGCCGCTGCGGCTAATCCGGAATAGGAATTCAACAGCGCGATGACCACCGGCATATCCGCCCCGCCGATGGGCATCACCAACAACACCCCTAACACCGAGGCCACGGCGACCATGTACCAGTAGAAGGGAATATGTTCCGGGGTCTGGATCAACAACACCCCCAGCACGATCGCACCCACCAGCAGCACGACCTTGACCACCTGCTCGCCGGAGTATCGAACCGGTTTTTCGGTCACCAATCCCTGCAGCTTACCGAACGCCACGAGGCTTCCCCAGAAGGTAACGGCTCCAATGATGCCGGAGGCGATCGTGGCCACGCTGAACTGTTCGTTACCGAGCAACGCCATTGCCTGAGCATCACCCGCCTGGGCCATGGTCAGTGTTTCGATCCAGGCAGCTCCGGCGACCAGTAAAGAGGCGCCGCCGCCAAATCCGTTGTAAAGGCCCACCAGCTGGGGCATGGCCGTCATCTGAATCTTTACGGCCAAAATCGCGCCGATGGCCCCGCCCACAACAAATCCGGTGAATATGAGCTTGTAATCGATAATATCTTTATGGAGCAGAGTGACCACGATGGCGATCAACATTCCCAAGGCCCCCATCAAATTGCCTCGAACGGCCGTCCGAGGATGGGCCAGCCCCTTCAATCCCAATACAAACAAAGCCGATGCAACCAGATAGGCCAGGTTGATCAATGCTTCAGACATGGCTCATTCCTTTCTTTTAAACATTTCCAACATTCGATGCGTCACCATAAACCCACCCACCACATTAATCGTGGCAAAAATCACCGCCAGTAAACCCAGCACCGTGGTCAGGGCGGTGTGCTGGGTGCCCGCCGAGAGAATCGCACCAATAATCGTAATGCCGGAAATCGCATTGGAACCCGACATCAACGGGGTGTGCAAAATGGGGGGAACTTTGGTAATCACTTCGAAGCCGACAAAAATCGCCAGTACAAAAATGGTCAATATCATTACAAAATCCGTCATTGTATGACCCTCCTTCAAAATGTCCTTACAGCCCAAAGATTTCTTTTACTCGGGCATTGACGATCCGGCCATGCTGGGTTACCAGAGTTTCTCGGAGGATTTCATCTTCCAGGTTGATCTCCAGTTTCCCTTCTTTGGCCATCAAGAGTAAAAAGTTTTGAATGTTTTTGGAATACATTTGGGAGGCGTGATACGGAATGGTCGCCGGGAGGTTGAGGGCCCCAACGATGGTTACCCCGTGTGTTTCCACCACCTCTCCCGGTCGGGTCAATTCACAATTCCCCCCGCGTTCGGCGGCCAGGTCCAGAATCACCGAACCCTGCTGCATGCCTTTTACCATTTCTTCGGTAATCAGGATGGGGGCTTTTTTGCCCGGGACCGCTGCGGTGGTAATGACCACATTGCTTTCGGCCACCACCCGGGTCATCATCTCCCGCTGCTTCCGGTAGAATTCTTCATCCATGGCCTTTGCATACCCGCCTTTGTCTTCGGCCTCGGCGGTTTCCAGCGCCAGTTCTACAAATTTAGCCCCCAGGCTCATCACCTGCTCTTTGACCGCGGGACGCACATCGTAGGCCTGCACCACAGCCCCCAGCCGGCGCGCCGTGGCAATGGCCTGCAATCCGGCCACCCCGGCACCCACAACAAACACCCTGGCGGCAACGATGGTCCCCGCCGCCGTCATCATCATGGGAAACATCCGCGGAAGGTGATTGGCGGCCAACAACACCGCCTTATAGCCCGCAATGGTAGCCATGGACGATAATGCATCCATGCTCTGGGCACGGGTGATTCGAGGGATCAGCTCCATGGCGAAGGCCTGCACATTGCGGCGGGCCAACTCCTGCAGCGGTTCGACCGCGGTCAACGGCTCCATAAATCCAATAATAACCTGCCCCTCATGCATCCGTTGCAAATCGTCCATGCCTTGTTGTGGATTCGCCCCCAGGGTGCGGACCTGTAGGATGACATCCGCTTTCTGAAACACGTCTTCCCGGGAGGAAACGATATGGGCACCCTTGTCTTGATATTCTGCATCCCCAAAACCCGCTTCCAATCCCGCACCTGCCTGCACCCACACCTCAAATCCAGCCTTCGTCAACGCCGGGACACTGGCAGGGATCAACGCCACCCGTCGCTCGCCCGGAAATGTCTCTTTTGGCACTCCGACAATCATAAGATTCTCTCCCTTTATTTTGATCAGTGGAATTGGGTTAACACCCTAAACTCCAGAAAAAACCAGGCCTAAATATTTAAAACTGAAGGAAAAAAATCCAGCAATAAAAAATTTTATGACCCTTTTCACAAATTCCATTCCCCATAACCGAAAAACTAAAAATCCGTTTTAAAATGCCCCTCTCAAGTGATTATATTACCCATCCTGAACAGGACGACCAACGAGTGGTAAAGCCGGGAGCGTTGCGTTCCGATTGAATAACAACGGCGGTACAGACGGCATCGGAGACGGAAGGGAGATGGGTTCCCTGCTCCGGCGATAATAGGGAACGAAAACACCAACCTGTTTTTATAGATTTCGTCCGGCAGCCAGCGGCATCTTCGCCAGCAAACGACAAAATGAGGTAGCGGGGCATGATCAACGCCAGACAAAACGTGGTTGAATTCAAATCCATTGCACTCACCATAGAACAAATTATTCAGGATTACCGATTGGCGGTGCGCAGTCGCCATGCCAGCATTCTGGGACGCAAGGAAGTGATGAGCGGACGGGCCAAATTCGGCATATTTGGGGATGGGAAGGAAGTGGCCCAGTTGGCCTTGGCCAAGGCCTTCCGCAAAGGGGACTTCCGTTCCGGGTATTATCGGGATCAAACCCTGATGCTGGCCCTGGGGGAATTGACCCTGCAGGAATTTTTCGCCCAATTGTATGCCCACCCGGACGAGGCGTTCGATCCCGCCAGCGCCGGCCGGCAAATGAACTGTCATTTTGCCACCCGCAGCCTGCATCCCGATGGACGATGGAAAAATTTAACCGAGATGTGCAATTCGGCGGCGGACCTCTCCCCCACCGCCTCTCAGATGCCCCGACTGGTGGGCCTGGGCCTGGCCTCCAAACTTTACCGGGAACTGGAAGACTTGCGATCATTCTCCCAATTCTCGCTTAACGGCAACGAGGTGGCCTTCGGCACCATCGGCAATGCATCCTGCGCCGAAGGCATGTTCTGGGAAACCCTCAATGCCATCGGCGTGCTGAGGATACCGGTGGTGATTTCCATCTGGGACGATGACTACGGTATTTCGGTCACCAACGAACATCAGGTGACCAAGGGCAACCTCAGCGAAATTGTAAAGGGATTTAAACGCAAACGGGGCGGCAAAGACGGGTTCGACATTTACACCGTGAAGGGTTGGGATTATCCGGCGCTGGTGGATACGTACCTGCGGGCGGCCGAAACGGCCCGTAACGAGCACATTCCTTCCCTGATCCATGTGGTCGAACTGACCCAACCGCAGGGGCATTCGACTTCCGGAAGCCATGAACGGTACAAATCCAGAGAACGGCTGGAATGGGAGCAGGAACACGATTGTTTAAAAAAAATGCGGGAATGGATGATCGCCGAGGGCATTGCTTCCGCCGAGGCTCTGGAATCCTGGGAGGCTGAAGACCGTCGCCTGGTAGAAACCATTCGCGACCAAGCCTGGGAGGCCTTTCAAAAACCCATTCGGGAAGAGCGGCGACGGGTCGTGGCGATCATCGACTCGCTCATTCCCTCTTCCCGTCACGGGCAGACATTGGAACATCTAAAACAGCAATTGCAACGCAAACCCATCCTCTTTCGGCGAGACATTTTCGAAACCATTCAGCACGTGCTTATTGCGGTTCGGGACGAAGCCCTGCCCGGCGTACGGGAACTGATTCGATGGAAGGAACGGCAGCGGCGGGTTAATCGGGAACGCTACGGTTCTCACCTTTACAGTCAATCATCGGAGTCGGCGCTGGTGGTACCGGAAACCCCGGCTCAATACTCGGATCAATCCCCCCTGGTCTACGGTTTTGAGGTCTTGAACGCCTGTTTCGACGCCGCCCTGGCCCGCGATCCTCGCGTGATCGCTTTCGGCGAAGATGTGGGACGCCTGGGAGACGTGAACCAGGCCTTTCGGGGATTACAGGCCAAATACGGGGAATGGCGGGTTGCCGATACGGGCATTCGGGAAATCACCATTCTGGGACAGGCCATCGGTTTAGCCATGCGCGGATTGCGCCCCATAGCGGAAATCCAGTACCTGGATTACATCCTGTATGCCCTTCAACTGATGTCCGACGACCTGGCCACGCTCCACTGGCGCACCAAAGGAGGACAAAAGGCCCCGGTCATCGTCCGCACCCGGGGGCATCGTCTGGAAGGCATCTGGCATTCGGGTTCCCCCATGGCGGGGATCATTCATCTGGTTCGGGGAATGCACGTGCTGGTTCCCCGGAACATGACCCAGGCCGCCGGCTTTTACAATACCCTGCTGCAAGCCGATGAACCCGCCGTGGTGGTAGAAGTGTTAAACGGATACCGTCTGAAAGAACGTTTGCCCGATAATATCGGCGAATTTACCGTCCCCCTCGGGGTGCCCGAGGTGCTCCGGCCGGGTCAGGATGTTACTCTGGTCACCTACGGCGCCCTGTGTCGTATCGCCCTGGAGGCCGCAGAGCGACTGGCCGGTGTGGGAATCGAGGTCGAAGTGATCGATGTGCAAAGCCTTCTACCCTTCGACCGGCGGGGCCTCATCCTGGAATCATTGAAAAAAACCAACCGCATCGTTTTCGTAGACGAAGACGTTCCCGGCGGCACCACCGCCTACATGCTCCAGGAGGTGATCGAAAAGCAAGGGGGCTATTATTGGCTGGATGCTCAACCGCGCACCCTGAGCGCCTCACCCCACCGACCCGCTTACGGCTCTGACGGCGACTACTTTTCCAAACCCAATGCCGAGGACATTTTCGAAACCGTGTACCAGATAATGCACGAATCCGACCCCCGGCGATTTCCCTTGTTCTATCGATAAATCCGGCGAAAGCCCCTATGCCGCCAGGCGCCCGGCCCCACCTTCTGAACCGGCGAATCCCCTTCTTAGGGTCGATTGTGTCTCATCGAAGGAGGCCTTTCCAAACCCTTTTTACCCTATCAGTTCCCTTGACTCCCTCTCCCTTTCCGTAAGGAAATCGAATCCCGCCCGGTGAGACCACGCAATGGCATAGGGTATTGCAACGACCATGGTTCACCGGCCGTTTCGAGGCTTATCTTCCAGAATATCCCGTCCATGACCGGTGGCCCCCAAACCGCCTGGTTTCGGAAATGCTCAGGGGGTGGAAAGGCGCCATCGAAAGGGAGTGAAGGGTTAGGGCTCCGGGGAGCATTCTACGCAAATAACAGCCGTCATGGACGGATTCTGAACAACTCTATGAAATCTGCCGGAAATTTAATATCTTTATATCGTTAAAACATGGGAGGCCTGTTATGGGGACCAAAAAAGCCGAAACCATTGTTCGCGATCTGTTGGCCATGGCCGGTGTGGAGGTGAACGGGCCCAATCCCTGGGACATTCAGGTACATCATCCCCAATTCTACACCCGGGCGCTCAGGGATGGGGCTCTGGGACTGGGAGAATCCTACATGGACGGTTGGTGGGATTGCCCCGCACTGGACCAATTCTTTGATAAGGTGCTGCGTGCCCGCCTGGATCGATACGTGAAAGGGAGCTGGAAGATCAAACTCCATATTCTTCGCTCTAAATGGTTCAACCTGCAATCGCCCCGTCGGGCCTTTGAAGTGGGAGAGAAACACTACGACGTGGGAAACGATCTGTACACCCGCATGCTGGATAAACGGCTGAACTATACCTGTGCCTACTGGAAGAACGCACAGAATCTGGACCAGGCCCAGGAGGCCAAGCTGGAACTGGTGTGTAAGAAAACTCAGCTGGAACCCGGGATGACGGTTCTGGAATTGGGTTGTGGCTGGGGCTCATTCGCCAAATACGCCGCCGAAAAATACCACGTCAGGGTGATAGGGGTCACCGTGTCCCGACAGCAGGTGGAACTGGGACGCGAACTCTGTAAAGGATTGCCCGTGGAATTGCGGCTGCAAGACTATCGCGAGGTGGAAGGAAAATACGACCGGGTCATCTCCATCGGAATCATGGAGCACGTGGGTTATAAAAACTACCGCACCTACATGGAAGTGGTGGATCGCACTCTAAAAGACGATGGGATTGCCTTTTTCCACACCATCGGTGGGAACGTCAGTACCACCACCGCCAACGCCTGGACGACGAAATACATTTTCCCCAATGGTATGATTCCCTCGATTGCCCAGCTGGCCCGGGCGATGGAAGGTCTGTTCGTCATGGAGGATTGGCACAATTTCGGGCCCCATTACGATTTAACCTTGATGGCCTGGCATAAGAACTTTGAAGCGGCCTGGCCCGAACTGAAAGCAAAATACGGAGACCGATTCTACCGCATGTGGCGGTATTATCTGTTGAGTTCCGCCGGAAGCTTTCGTTCCCGTACCCATCAGCTGTGGCAGGTGGTCATGACCAAACCCGGCCGGGAGCAGCCCGAGTGCCGGTACAGTTAACCCCTACCTTTCCCGGCGGGTTGGAGGGCAAAATTGGGAAAGGGCGCCCGCTTTCGGCGGCGGAACACGGCGGGTTAACCCCTGATCGCGAATCATCAAAGAACGGGGCAGGCGATGACCGAATCAGACGTGATTATAGTGGGCGGCGGTCCCGCGGGCAGCAGCTGTGCCTGGGCATTGCAACGGGCGGGTCAACAGGTACTCATCCTGGATCGCAAAGCCTTTCCCCGGATGAAATTATGTGCCGGGTGGATCACCCCCCGGGTATGGCGCATGCTGGGGGTCTCCCCGGAAGCGTATCCCCACGGCCTGATCCATCTAAAGCGGCTGATCTTCCACTTCCGGGGCAAGCGCATTCCCCTGACGACCCGGCAATATTCCATCCGCCGATATGAATTCGACCACTGGTTGTTGCAGCGTTCCGGGGCGCCGGTCATCCGGCATACCGTGCGGCACATCCGGGAAGAGGGACCCTACTTCGTCATTGACGAACAGTTCCGCTGCCGATTCTTAGTGGGCGCAGGCGGTACCAACTGTCCGGTGTACCACCACTTTTTTGAATCCCATTTTCCCCGCCGAGAAACCGATCGGATTGCCACTTTTGAGGAAGAGTTTCCCTACCCCTACAGCGATTCCGAATGTTACCTCTGGTTTTTCGACAACGACTTGCCCGGATATTCCTGGTACGTACCCAAAGGCAACGGCTACCTCAATGTGGGAATCGGGGCTAAAATCAAGGCACTCAAACAAAGGGGGGAATCATTACGGGACCACTGGCTGGCATTGCAGGATAAACTGGCCGCCCTGGGACTGGTCGAGGGACATGCCTTCGCCCACAAGGGTCACCAGTACTTTTTACGGCATCCGGGAATGCAACCGCAGCGGGGACGGGTGTACCTGGTGGGGGATGCCGCAGGCCTGGCCACTGTGGACATGGGAGAAGGCATCGGCCCGGCCATCCACAGCGGTCTGTTGGCCGCCCGGTCGATCCTGACCCAGAGGCCCTACTCCCTGCGCTCCGTCCCCCGATATAGTTTTTGGGATCTCCTGTTCCGGTGGCGCTGGAAAACCCGATAGTCCTCACCCGCTTCGTCTCTGAAGGCGGTGCTACCGGGCCGGAGGCCGTTTGGTGGAACCATCAGGGTAGCCGACCCGGCCACCCCTCCAGCCACGAGAAAAGTCATCACCCGGGCGGAGACCACCTGTTCCATCCCGGTGCTAATCCACAGAAGGCTAAACAGCATGCCGGCAACAATGGTCATCAGGACCGCCCGTCCAGGAAAGCGATTCCAGAACAGGGTCAATAGGATGACCATCGGAAAGCTCCCCCGATGCCCGCCCAGACGTATCCGACCCGGATGCAGATGAGTTGAGATGGGGACACAGGCGCGCCCAACAGGGCTATGGCGGCCAGCATTCGAGAACGGCGCAGGTCCCGCCGCTCATTCGCCTGAGAGGCACCGAAGCCGTTCCCGCTTAACTCCGTAGAAGCAAGGAAAGGCAGGGATTCATCGTCTTTAAGCGCACCGTTCGGCTGGAGGACAAGTGCATCGTCCGCGATCGCCGCCTTGCGAAAAGCGCGAAAGCCTTTCCCACCGCAGGATCGTTTTCGTCAAGAGCGGCTTTCCGATTGTTTCAATGCTTGCCGTTCACCTTTTTGATGATTATATTATATACACGATTACACAATTATGCAAATAAGGATGAAGCGATGACCGTCAAGCAGACAGTCAACATATTCAAAGCCCTCGGTGACGAAACCCGTCTGCGCATTCTGCACCTGTTTGTGAAAAGCGGCGAGGAGCTGTGCGTGTGCGAACTAACCGACGCCCTGGAGGTCACCCAATACAATGTATCCCGTCACCTGAAGGTGCTGGCCGCCGCAGGATTGCTGAGCCGGGAAAAAGCCGGGCGCTGGGTATATTTTAAATTGAATCGGACCCCGGATGCGGTGCTGGAGCCTATTCTTCGCGCCATCGATCGGCTGGCCGACGCCACGACCGTCCGCGACCTGGCGGAGCTGCGGCAGCGCCTGGCTCTGCGCACCGATGGACGCTGTACCATCGGGATTCAGAAAAGGCATCTGGTAACCAAAGGACAGGGTGGTCATCGGTGGGGGAAACCATGAAAGCGCCCCAGGCGCATCTGCTGGACTCCGTGGCGGATGGTTACCGTGAGCTCAAGGCCGGGATGCGGCTCAACAAATGCCGCCGATGCGGCTGTATGCGGGATGCCCTTCAAGAACTAATCGCCCTCCCGGAATCCGATGCTTGGGAACCTATGGCTCGGTTGAAGGAACAGGCGGCAGTGTGGTTGACCGAAATGGCCCCCATTCGCTACACCTGCCTGGGGTGCCGCCGTTGTTATCCCGCCGCGGCGATGAACCGCTTGCAAGGGGCCCTGCCTCCGGCCACCGCCCCGCCCGATCGGGACTGCGGGCTTCCGGAGCAAGCACACCGCTGGCCGCCGGTGCCCGGAGAATACCATGTGTTGTGCCGCCACGGGGATTGTCCGGTGGCTGTTTCCACCCTGGCCGATGCGCCTCTGGCAACCGCCCTGGCGAACGCCCATCCCCCGGGGCTGTGCATTGTGGGCAAAACGGAAACCGAAAACATCGGCATCGAAAAAATCATCAAAAACACCATTACTCATCCCGTGCTTGCGTATCTGGTGGTGACCGGTACAAGTTCCGAAGGCCATTGTAGTGGCCAGACCCTGCTGGCCCTGCATCGGAACGGCGTGGACGCCCACATGCGGGTGATCGGCTCTCCAGGCAAGCGGGCAGTGCTCCGCAACGTGACCCCGGCGGAAGTGGATACATTCCGCCGACAGGTGCAACTGGTGGATCGGATCGGCATTCGGAATGTGAAGCGGATCGTCGAAACCATCGAATCCCTTTACCGGAAGGCCAGGTCATCAACGCCCGTTTGCGCCTCCTGTTCCGGCGGAACCGCACCACCGGCAATCCCTTCGCCGCCGGTGGTGGAGGCACAGCCGTCATCGAAAATAAAACTGGACGATCGCGGCTATTTTGTCATCATTCCCCGCCCGAACCGGCGGGACATTCTGGCAGAACATTACGATTACGACCATCATCTGCTGCGCACCATTCGGGGAAACGATGCCCGAAGCATTTATTTAACGATCATCGAAAACGGCTGGATCAGCCGACTGGATCACGCCGCCTATCTGGGAAAAGAACTGGCACGAGCAGAGGGGTGCCTGAAATCGGGCCTCCCCTATCGGCAGGACGGTGCCTGAGAGAGCGTGCTCCAGGAAGCTAATCCCCATAAAGCAAAGGAGGTCGAACCGGTGCCCTTACAACGATTGAGCCTTCGAGTGGCCCATCTGGATTGCGAGAACGAGGCCAAAGCCATCGAACGCGGCCTGTCCAACGGCGACGGCATTGTGGAATTGACCGTGCTTCCCAAATCGGCCAGAGTGGAACTGGTCATCGATACCGAGAAGACCAGCGCAGATGCGGTAAAGGCTACCTTGCGGGAGCTGGGCTTTCCGCCGCTGGATGGGAGACACCTGCCTTCCCCACCGAAACCGTGGAAGAATCCCAAAGTGATCACCTCGGTGCTTTCGGGGCTGTTGCTGGCCCTGGGGTGGTTGCTGGGAACCGTCGGGATTTCCGAGACCGTTCAGTGGGGGATCTATCTGGCCGCCGTGGGGATCGGCGGCTACTATTTCGGTCGCGAAGCATTGGAGGCGTTGCTTTACGAAAGGGAGGTGGGCATTGAACTGTTAATGGCCATTGCCGCGGTGGTGGCCACCGGGATGGGCCAGGCCGCCGAGGGCGCCATGTTGGTGTTCCTGTATTCCATTTCCGAAGCGGCCGAAGGGTATACGGAAGAAAAAACCCGTTCGGCGATCAAAGCCTTAATGGATTTGGCGCCTAAATTTGCCATTATCAAGCGCGACGGCCGGGAGATGGAGATTCCCGTGGAAGAAATTCAGGTGGGCGATATTTTCATCGTCAAACCCGGGCAGGCCCTCCCGACCGATGGAACGGTGCTGAAGGGCACTTCCAGCGTGAACGAAGCCCCCATTACCGGAGAAAGCATGCCGGTGGAAAAACGTCCCGGGGATCCGGTCTTTGCCGGCAGCATTAACGGGGAGGGGCTACTGGAAGCGCGGGCGATCAAAGCGTTTGCCGACAACACCCTATCCCGGATCATCCAGATGGTGGAAGAAGCCCAGGAACGCAAAGGCCAGAGCCAGCGTTTTATCGAGCGCTTCGGGAAACAATACAGCCCGGCGGTTTTGATTGCCGGTATTTTAATCGCGACATTGCCGCCGCTGCTGCTGGGGGCTGCATGGAACACCTGGATTATTCGCGCCACAGTGTTCATTGTGGCGGCGGCTCCTTGTGCACTGGTGATTTCCATTCCCATTACCCTGGTAGCCACGCTGGGCACCGCCGCCCGGCATGGCGTGCTCATCAAAGGAGGAGTTCATGTGGAAGAACTGGCCCGGGTGACCGTGGTCGCGCTGGACAAAACCGGGACCCTGACCCAGGGGGAACCGCAGGTGACCGACGTGTTTGCCACCGGCGCTTCCCGGGAACAATCAGTGGAAGAATGGATCGCCCTGGCCGCCACCGTGGAAAGCGGCAGCGAACATCCCCTGGCACGGGCCATCGTGCATTACGCAGAAAGCCGGGGAGTGGCTTTCAAACGGCCCCAGACCTTCAAAGCCTTGCCCGGTGCGGGGGCCAGTGCGGTGATTGACGGCGAAACCTTTTATGTGGGCAGTCCCTCCTTTTTCACCGATCATCTGGGGCTGACCGCAGTCCACCTGCACACCGAGATCCAGCGTTTGCAGCAGGAAGGCAAAACGGTCGTTCTGCTGGGCACAGAAGATCGGATTCTGGCCTTGATCGCCATTCGCGACCCGTTGCGGGAGAACGCCCGCCGGGCCGTTGCCGCCCTGCATCGGGTGGGGGTGCAACAGGTGGCCATGCTCACCGGGGACAACCGACGCACGGCGGACGCCATCGCCCGGGAGCTGGGCATAGATATGGTCTTTGCCGAACTGAAACCCGAGGACAAAGCCCGTCTTGTGCGACAACTTTCGCGGCAATACGGGCATGTGGCCATGGTGGGGGATGGGGTAAACGATGCCCCGGCTCTGGCGGAAGCCACCGTGGGCGTGGCCATGGGCGCCGCCGGTACCGACGTGGCCATGGAAACCGCCGATGTGGTGCTGATGGCCGACGATCTGGAAAAGCTGGTCTATGCCCTGCAACTGGCGCGGCGCAACGAACGGGTGGTACGGCAAAATCTGATACTCTCCGCCGTGGTGATCGGCGGATTGGTCATCGGGGCGGTGACCGGCGCGTTTACCCTTCCCGTGGCAGTGCTGGGCCATGAGCTGAGCGAGTTCGTCGTCATTGGGAATGGATTGCGCATGTTAAAAAGTTAAACACCAAACCATGATGACTTTGAATCCCCTTAATCCAAGGAGGTTCCGACATGTCAATTGCATTATCCTTTCTGGCATCGCTTTTACTGGGCTATTTTCTGGAAAGCCCGGTTACGGCCCAGGAACAATCCATAACCGGTGAACAATTGTTCATTCAAAATTGTGCCGCCTGCCATGGGAAAAATCTCGAAGGCAAGCCGCCCGTGTTCCCTTCCCTAAAGAACATTCAGCAAAAAAAATCGGAAAAAGCCATTCGGGATCAGATGATTCATGGGAAAAATGCCATGCCTGCTTTCAAGCATCTCTCTGAATCGGAAATTGATGCCATTGTAGCCTTTTTGCTGGGGAAAAAAGCGGTTGCCCCGAGGGAAAAACCCCTTTCACCGGTGGAACTGGGGAAACGGTTATTCCTGAGCAACTGCGCCTCCTGTCATCAGGCCACCATTCACGACCCGGAACCGCCCGGTTTGCCCGTAGAGCATCCCATGATGAAGCCGGCTCCCTTATCCGGGGCCACCAAACGGTTCACCCAAGCCCAATTTTTGATGATCCTGAACCATGGTCCCATGTACATGCCCTCCTTTGCGCATCTGAGCCGGGAAGAAAAAGAGGCGCTGTGGGCATATGCCCAATCCCTGGAAGGCAAAGGCGAACCTTCCGGGCCCACCATGATGCAGATGCGCATGCATCGCGGCCGCGGGGGGGAGCACCCCATGGGCATGGGGGAACATCCCGGCATGATGGGACGGGGAATGCGCCGCAGGGGACAGGAACGCCCGAAACGATCCACCCGCCCCTTCACCATAACCGACGTTTCCCGGGCCGTTCGGCAACATATCGCCCTGGGGGAACGCCTGAACAACGGCTATTACGTGGTACTGGACCGGCGCACCAACACCCCCCTACTCCTGCAGCTGGTGACGATCCATGAAGAACGTCTGGCCCGGCTGGAAGACGGTCGCTTCTTTGCCTGTGTGGACATGAAGGAACCGGAGGGCACCCTATATGACATCGACTTTATCTTACTCCCACGGAATGGGGAATTGGTCATCTCACGGGTCCGGGTGCACAAAGTGAATGGAAAGCCACGGTACCGCTGGATAGAGGACAACGGGGTCTGGAAACAGGAGCCGATCCGCTGATTGGGAAAAGTTTCGATCCAATGGATCAAGGGTAAAGAGGGGGGCTGTCTATCCAAAAATCGCGGTTCATCGGCCACGCGACCCGGAAGACCGCCGTAATGGGCCATGCACGGGTATGCCCCGCGGTCGGGGGGGGATCGTTTTGACCGCCACTTCCCGAAGGTTACCGGCACGATCCGGCCACCCGAACGTTTCCGGTAAGCCACCGCTTACCGGCTGTTTTCCCGCAAACGGAATTTTTTGATCAACCGATGAATGGTTCGGCGGTCCAGTCCACAGGCCCTGGCGGTTTGGCTGATGTTCCAACCGTGGCGCTCCAATTGATATTTCAGATACTCCTGCTCAAACGCAGCCAGCACCTGTTCCTTGGCTTCTTTATACGAGAGGTTCTCCCAATGGCGTTTCAACCGGTGATATCCGCTTTGAACCAGATAAGTGGGCAGATCCACCGCTCGAATGAGGGGCGGATTGGCCAGGTAATACGTCCGTTCCACCACGTTTTGCAACTCCCGGATGTTTCCCGGCCATTCATAGTTTTTCAGACGGTCCATGGCCTCGGGCTCGACACGGTTGATCTGCCGATTGTATTTCTGATTCAACTGATGCAGGAAATGTTGTACCAGGATGGGGATGTCCTCTTTGCGTTCCCGTAAAGGCGGAATCTGAATCTGGATGGTATTGATACGAAAGAAGAAATCCTCTCGCAACAGTCCGGCTTCCAACAACTCTTCCGGCTGGCGGTTCGTCGCCGAAAGCACCCGAATGTCGACGGGGGTTTCCCGATTTCCGCCCACGCGGCGGATTTTGCGTTCCTCCAGCATCCGCAACAACTTTACCTGCATGGACTGAGGCATTTCACACACTTCATCCAGAAACAGCGTCCCCCCGTTGGCCAGCTCGACCAGTCCGGGTTTGGACTGGAAGGCTCCCGTAAAGGCGCCTTTTTCATAGCCGAACAATTCGCTTTCGAAAAGCGTTTCCGGCAACGCCCCGCAATTGATGGGAATCAGAGGTCGATTTCGTCGGAAAGAATTTTTATGGATGCTTCTGGCGATCAGTTCCTTCCCCACGCCGCTCTCCCCAATGATCAGCACATTCGCATTCCCGGGCGCAATTTTACGGATCATGTCAAAGATCGCCTGCATGGCGCGGCTCTTGCCTACCATGCCATCGAATTGGCAGCCCTGTTCCCGGGCCAATAGAGTCGGGGCGGCTTCCTGCAGGGCCGCCTCAATGGCCCCGAGCAATTTCTTCGAAGGAAAGGGCTTTTCGATAAAATCGTAGGCGCCATGTTTCACCGCTTCTACACCCAATTCCAGGGTACCATAACCGGTCACCATAATCACCGGCAGCTGGGGATGAGCTTGTTTGACTCGATTTAAAAATTGCATCCCATCCATACCGGGCATCTTCAGGTCGCATACCACCAGGGCAATGTCGTTGGGACGGGATAAGCGCTCCAGGCCTTCTCGAGCACTGGTTACGGCCATCACCCGGTAACCGGCCCGTTCCAGGATCTTGGCATAGCTTTCCAACATTTCCCGTTCATCGTCAATGATCAATAATTCAATGGGCTTCATCGGCGGCCTCCAATTCCACAATAAAGGTTGCGCCGGTGGGCGCGTTTTTCAGATAAATTCGTCCTTTATGATGTTCCACAATATTTTTTGCAATAAACAACCCCAGCCCCGTTCCTTGTCCATCGGGACGGGTAGTAAAAAACGGGGAAAATATCCGTTCGCCCAGTTCTTCCGGAACCCCAGGACCGTTATCCCTGACCTCCACCCGGTAGCCCGGTTGAGAAGCCTGAGGCAGCGGTTCCAGCACCACATCAACCGCCCCTTGTTCCGGTGCCACCGCATGCAACGCATTGGTCAGGAGATTACAAAAAACCTGCTCCAGCTGAGAGGCATTGCCCAAAATGGTGGCCTGCGGGACCCGCGAATCCAACCGAACGGGAACTTTCTTTTGGTGGAACAAGGGTTCCAGCACTTTAATCGATTGCCGAAGAATATGGTTGAGCTCACAACGTTCAAAAGGTCGGGGCAACTTTCGGGCATAGTGGAGGATGGAACGGGTGGTTTCGGCAATCTTTTGCGTCTGATCGATAATGATGTCCAGGTCCTCCCTGAACCGGGCATAGGCGGGCCGGGGTTCCAGTTCGCTCTTCAAATATTCGGCACGAGTCAAAATGACGCTGGCGGGATTGTTGACTTCGTGAGCAATTTCGGTAGCGATTTCGCCCAGGGTAACCAGCCGATCGGCCCGTTCAATCTTTTCCCGCATTAACGTGGCTTCGCGTTCCCGGGCGGATTTGAGCCGTTGCACCATACTATTGAACTTCCGAGCCAACAAGGCCAGCTCGTGGCGTCCGGGCATCTGCACGCTCACCCGAAAATCTCCCTCCGCCAGCCGATCGAACCCCTGAATGATGCGCTTCAACCGCGTTTCGATCTGCCCGTGATACATGAAATTTAACACCAGCCATAATATCACCACGCTGATGCCCGTACTGAAAATGGTCAATCGCTTGGCCGTCAGGTACATCTGCTCCGACTGGGACAACACGACGTGTAAATCCATAATGGCGATCAATTCGCCTTGATTTTTATGACAGGGGGTACACTCTTCCTGTATGTAAATCCCATGATGATGGGAGTAGGTATGCCCCCGGGTGTAATAAGCTTCCTTCACATCGATTTCGTCCTTCGATACCAGGACATCCGCGGAGAGATCCTGGATTTTACGCGAAATCTCGGAAGAATCGGAGGAAAATAAGATCGTGCCATCCATGCGATAGATGCGCACCGACCGAATCGTCGGTTCCAGAGAAATCAATTCCAGATTCTTTTGTATGGCGCGGCGATCGTTTTGCAACATTCCGGCATAAATCGCCTGATATACCACCTGGCTGGTCGTCTCTAACATATTGATGGTGAATTCCTTATAATTTTCATCCAGAATGCGGATCAATAGAATCATGGGTCCGCCGACGACGATCAGCAGCGCCAACGTGATCAACACCATCAGGCGGAATTTCAACGTGTGCACAAACGACCAGAGGTGTGAGACCTTGAAGCTCATTGTGATAACCCCGATGTTTATCGGGTATTTTTCCGTCTGGTGGAATTTATAAAATGGGCGGGATAAAAAGAAAGCACCATTTGAGAAAATTGGCACAATACCCGGGATCCCCTTAGAGGGATCCCGGTGGCATCGAAGACAGCGATCATCCTGCAGAACGTTTGCCGGCCTTGCGGCCTTACTTCATCAGCACCATTTTTCGGGAGAAGACCTGATCGGCGGTTTCCAGGCGATAGAAATAGATTCCGCTGGGCAAATCGGCTGCCTGGAAAGAGACCCGATGTTTACCGGGTGCCATCATCCCGTCGGCCAGCACGGCGATCTCTTGCCCCACAGTGTTGTAAACGGCCAGTCGAACCCGGGTGGTACGGGGGAGATGAAATTCGATGGTCGTGACCGGATTAAACGGATTGGGGTAGTTTTGGAACAGGGCGAAATCCGTGGGAATCTCTTCGGGGAGATCGGCGATACTCACCAGGCCGTTGGTATGGATATTGGTGGCAAATCCGGCGGCCCATTCCACGGTCTTATCCTGATGGCAGGATAAGCAGACATAGTCGAGGGTAACGGCCCCGTACCCGTTTTCGTCCAGGCGCACATATTTGCCATCCGGAGTGAACATGGAGTCTCGTCCCACCGGCCGGGTGTCGATTTTCCATAAGTGGGTGGCCACATCGCCTTTCCAGCCATTGCCCATCTGAGCACCCAGAGCCGATTTCCCCGCATGGGGCATGTGGCAATCCACGCATTCGGCTGCATGGGGCGTGCCGTCCTGAAAGGTAATCTGCTTGTTGGGATGGCAATTTTCGCACTGCAATGCGATTCCCGAAAGGGGATTGCCGCTGTTATCGGTACCCGCCGCCTCGGGATACAACAGGGCCACGTGGGTATTGTGGCAAGTGGCACAGGTCAATCCCATGGAACGATGTTTGGAGGCCTGCATTTCGTTGTACTGCTCATGATGTCGGATAAAACCGCCTTTCGCGGGGATCATATTGGTTTTGCCTCCCCGGGAATGACAATCGCCGCAACGCGAATAGCGCAGGCTATCGGCCTGAATGGGCGGATGCGTGGCGGCGCTGGCCATGTGATCGCCGGCCGGCCCATGGCAGCTTTCGCAACGAATCCCCGGTTCGGCAAAGGTGCCCAGGTCGGGTGTCCGATCGTTCCAGGAACCGCTGGGATCGGGGCCGGTGGTATGGCACTTGAAACAGTTGTAATTATAGGCCTTCTGTTCTCCGTAATGATAGGCCGCCCATTGCGTTTCACCACTTCCCCAGAGGTTGTATTGGGCCGAATCGTTTGCCGTAAAAATGTAACCATCCAGCTTGACGAAACGGGCCTTCCAGCCGAAACCGCCGATCACATAGGCGATGGAATCCCAGGTCATGGTAAAGGGAGGCTCGGGAACCCCGGGACTGGTATTGGCCGGATACTCTGGAGGGGCACCGGAAACCGGATTCAGTTTGAAGGGATGCCCGGTCTTCATGTACTCCTCATAAATATTGTAACCGGCCTGGGTCACGTCCGCCGCTCCATGACAGGAAGCACAGGCATTGGAGCCCACAAAGTCCTGAGCCGGCAAGGTAAGAGGCCATAAAAACATCAGGAGCAAAACAGGTAGAACATCGAAGCGCTTCATCATAACTCCTCCTTTTTTGATTGAAGAAACGACTGAACAATCTGCACCAGATTTTTCATGGAAACGGGTTTGATAAAATAATTCACTCCACCCATGGAGATCACCTCGGAACAATATTTAAGATTGTTTGGGGACAATACCAGCAGGAGTTTCACTTCGCGGTTCAGGGAACGTAAAATGCGCACCAGTTGGCCCAGCCTTTCCCCCAGCAAATCCACATCCAAAACCACCAGCTGGGCATAGGAGCGCGCAAATTTTTCCAGAAAATCCATGCTGTGCTCACCTTTGTCGATGGTCAAACGCATCTTCTCTAACTCCGCTTCCAGATAATCCATTTCCCAATCATCCTGCCTGGCTAAAATCATTACCCGTTTCATTTTCCTGTATCGCCTTTATTGAAATGGTGAGCAAGAGGGATGCCGGAAAATTTGAATAGGGGTAATCAGTTATTATTTTTGGAGTTATAGCATTTCTGGAGGGGTGGCCGGTTCCGGGGAGGCTGGGGCAGAAACGTCCCAAACAACCATAACCCATTGATTATTTGAAAAATACCCGCGAGGCTTCCCTGTCCCACCCGTGACATTTATGCCGCATGCGGAAGCCTTCGGCTACCGACGGCGGCCTCCCCAGCGGTACTTCTGAAATTGACCCAGGAACCCAAAATACACCACGTAAGGGATGTGCAGCAAGAATGCCGGCAAGAAAAATCTCATTATGGAGCCGTTTCGAAAAACCCGGGCGGCGGTGTGGAGGAAATAGCCTTCCCCCAATCCCTTCGCCCCCAGTGCCAGCGTCAGCGCCCAGACGGACTGGCCGTTCAGCAGGGCCAAAGGAATTCCCAGAAAAAGCAGGAGGTTGAACAGATAGTAAAGAGCCAGCGGCAGGGTCACCTTGATGGGGTAGTAAAATCCTTTGGAGGCATACCGCAACCGCTGATGATAAAATGCAGTAAACGAGGTTGGGGGGGCGTTCCAGACAAAGGTTTTGGGATGAGTGGCATAGCGAATTTGCCAGGAGGTTTCTTCTCGAACCCGCTGTAAAAACAGGTCGTCGTCCCCGGTATGGATATGTTGGTATCGCCCAAATCCACCGAGCTGCAGGAATACTTCTCTTCGATAGGCCAGATTGGTTCCCACGCAGGTGACGGGAAATCCTAAACCTGTGGTGGCGGCGGCCACCGCGGCATGCGAAAAATATTCCAGCGCCAGCATGCCGTGAAGCCATCCGTGATAAGGCGGCCGGGTGATATACGGCGCGTAACCCAGCACCATGCCGGTTTCCCGGGAAAAATTTTCCACCATGCCTCGCACCCATTGATCGCCGGGACGGCCGTCGGCATCGGTCAGTAAAATGATCTCCCCTCGCGCCTTCCGGATGGCCTCCCCGATGGCCCGCTTCTTCGGGGCCACATCTTCCCGCAGGGTGGAAATATGAAGCACCCGCAGGCCGCTCCATTTTTCCGCCAGGGCTTCTAATATCTCTCCCGTGCCATCGGTAGAACGATCGTTCACCGCAATAATCTCCAGACGATCCCGGGGATAGTCCTGACCGATTATCCGTTCCAGACAGGGTACCACATTTTCCCTCTCGTTATGAAAACTAACCACCACACTGACCGATGGCCATGTGGAAGAAGCCGGATATGTCAACCGAAAAAAGCCTCGCCGCAATCTCAAGAGTCCCAACGCATAACCGACGGCCAGCAGAATAATGAGGGCATGGTACGCATGCAGTCCCATCCCATTTCCCGGAGCACAGGTTTCCATCACTCCTCGTCCGAAATCATTTGAGCCAGGGGTCGTGAAACCCGATCCCGGCGGGAGGGGGGCGGATTCCCCTGCATCCAGCGTTGCCACAGATGCGTCGGCAGGAAGTTTCCGAAACCCTGGTTGCAGTTCCGACAAATATCAATGCTTTGACGATGGTGCAGGTGTTGCCGACGAAAGGCCTGCAAGGCCTCCCCCTTCCAGATGGCCCGGAAATCCTCCACCCGATGAATGCGTCCCACCCGGTACCGGCCGTTCTTGTCAAAACAACAGGGAACAATGGATCCATCCCAGTTCATGAGGGTCGACAACCATAGTCGAGGGCAATTCTGTTTTTTCGATACCCCCTTGACCACAAAGGCATCGCCCCGCACCTCGTAGCGGCGAAAGGCCTCCCGATCGGGCAACCAGGTGCGGGCTTCGGCCAGTGTGCGCACTTCGATCGTTTTTACCAGAAACCGATCGACCCCCAATTCCCGGGCCAGTTGTTTCATTCGGGGAATCTCCTCCTCATTATGCCTCATCACCAAAAATTGCAGGGCCACAAGGGGAGTTCGGGAACCGCTGCGTCGGCGCGCCTGCAGCAGCCGCCGGGTCCCTTCGATCACCCGCCCAAGCTCCCCTC
>WFTQ01000032.1 GCA_015485355.1 bacterium
CGTTTGGAGGCGAATGATAGGGCTCGATTTCCGGAATGGGCGACTCGGCGTTCTCCTCGGTATTATATACCGAAAGGATGAACAGACTATCGCTTAAAACAAATCGGGAGGTATCGCTTTCCGCCATGCCTTTTTCTTCCCACTCGTTTCCCACGAAATCGAAAGTGGCAATCTGAATGACATGGGGTTGGCCGTCCGGTTCCAGATTGTTGATCCACAGCCGGACATAAAAAATTTCCTGAAAGGTGGTATCCGGCGATCCCACCTTGAAATCGTAATTTCGAATGGGAATGCGATACTGCTTCCATCCCTTTTCGGTGGCCCCCTGAATATAGGGATGATAGGGATCGGACAGGTCGATGTTGTACTCGAAATAATCGTTGAAGATGTCCAGGTTTCCCCGACCGTCCAGGTCTTCGGTATCCGGGGCGCGCACCCCCTGAACGCCCTTCTCAGGGTCCCCGTTGCCCTCGGTACCGTTGATGCGCCAGAAAGGATCGGGGAATCCCATCTTGGCCGCATCCTGAGGGGCCACAAAATTATCCTCGGGATCGTCGCCCGGTTGGCCATCGGGAATGCCGTCGATCCCCACATCCTCACCCTCATCCAGTAAATCGTTCAGGTTCACATCCTCGGTGTTTAAATTCCCAAAAGAGGGCTGCCCCATGTGATTGGTGCCCCGTATCCAATAATCTTCACTGATTCGGCCGATGTCGATGTTGATTTGCCCCACATCCCCGCGAACCCACAGCTCGATATACTTGGTTTTTTTCTGATCGGGAAAGGCGATGGTACTGCGCATGATCCCCGCCCAGGCACTATCCCGGGGAACATCGTCATTTATCCAGCGGATATTCAACACCTGCGTGGTGGTTCCCGTTTGAGCATTGACGTCCTTATTGGGCCAGATCTCTTTGATGGGCACCGGTTCGAAGGGATTGTACCAGTTCATTTTGACCCGTGCCTTATCCCAGCGCAACATTTCTTCGAAATCGTAGGTATTGATTTCTCCATGATCCAGACCCGTGCTGACAATGCGGAAACGCGCCGGAATGGAAGCAAAACTCCAGTTTCGGTAATTCACCCCCAGGGGCGTGGAGCGTTTGCTTCCCTCGAAGTCATCAATATACGCCACCCCCGTATTTTCACCCAATCGCGGCTCGTTGAAGGTGTTGGGATTGGGATTGACCTGAGCGTATTCGGCCTCCAGCTTCAACTTTGATTCCGCAGAAGTTTCCACAATGGGAAGCTTGTCCAGTGCCTTGGTAATAAAATTCGGCTTAAAATTAAAAGCGGTGTTAATATCCCAGATGAAATTGCGGATCGGCTCCTGACCGATACGAATGCGCTGATCCAGTGTGGATTGATTATAATACAGAGCCGTAAGACCCACAAATTTTCCTTCTCCCAGATCGTATTCCAGCCGCCCCCCCAACAGGGTCTTTTTGTCCAGCTGAAACAGGGCCCCTCTTTCATACTCGATCTCGACCTGGGCATCGGCCCGGCGAGCTTCCGGATCGATGATTTCCAGCTTACCACTGAAATAGTCAATGATGTAGCCGGTCTTCTCTTTCAGTTCCCGACCGTTTACCCGCACCACCAGAGAATTCTCCAGCACATTGAACCCCAGGTCGTAAGTAGTGGCCACCGAACTGGTGGTTATGGCCAGTTCGAACTTGTGACGAGTACGTTCCAGGGTACGATCTTTGATATCATAAATATTCACGTAAAGGGTGGAATCGAAGGCAAATTTGCTTCCGGGTCGCGGGGCGAAGGGAGTCGTCGAAGGGAAGATTAAGTATCCATTGCCCAGATCAAACACCCATCCGTTGGCGATATCCACCTTCTTGTCCCCACCTTCCACGGGTTCCCCCTGTTCGTTAATGCGGTCCAGCCCCAGGAGATAATTGAAAGTCAGTTTATATTTGGGGTCCACTTCCTGGTCTTCGCCGGTAACCGAGTAAATGATTTTCACATCGAAGCCTTCACGCGGAATACCGGAAGCACCCAGATTGTACACATTCCGCATGGCCAATTTCCAGGTGGATTTATATTCAGGCTTAGAGGCCCGAGGTTTGATCAGTTTCAAAAGCACCTTCGCGGTGGAATCCTGAGGAATTTCCTGAAACAACATGCCGCGCTTAAATCCCCCCGCCGTTTGATAGGCCACGGCAATTACATCCTGTTCGTTGACCTGCTCCTTGAGCCAGAAAAACCCCCGGTCTTCATCATACTCATAGTCCCTGCCGTATTCCAGTCGTTTAAAGAATCCGGTTTCAATTTTTCCCGGAATGTCCTGCAATTCCAGACCCTGGATGTCGGGATAGGCCTCGGGGTTGACCACGGCGTACCCCTGGCGATCGTAATCCGTGGGTCGGGCACTGCGCCACACGTCCAGCTGCACAATTTTCAGGCCGTCGTTGACCCGTATCCAGCGCATTCGTTCATCAAAATTTTCGAAGAGTTCGTAATAAATCGAATCCACAAAAAAGAAACGGTCTCGGACATATTCGATGTCTTTAATTCGATAAGTTTCTTCATCGGCGGCACCGGTGATGGAGAGTTTCTGCTTTTCCCCGCGCTGCAAACTGGCAATGCCGATAAAACTGAGATTTCCCAGTTTCATCTGGGTTTTTAACCCAAACAACCCCTGATGCCGGGCGCTCATGGACACATAATTGGTCGACGGCAGATTCAGGGAGACATTTCCCGCCTCAATTTTTTGAACAATTTCATCTTCGTCGCCGTCGTAGGTTAGGCGGAGGGTATTTTCAAAATCGAAGGTGGCTTCACTGTTTTGGTCGACCGACACGCGCACTTTATCCCCCACACGACCCTGGACATTAAACTGCTGGGTCTGGCGAAATTTGGGGCTAAAGGTATTGCGTTGCTCGTAGGCGGAAACCGCCGAACCGGAACGACTCTCGGTGCGTCCGGACAATTCGAAAGAGATGTTTCCAGAAACCGTCAGACCCACCTGATCGCCGCCAAAG
>WFTQ01000033.1 GCA_015485355.1 bacterium
CTAAACGGCAGACATAAGGGTCACCGTATCGGGAGTCCCGGGTGGGGGGGAAGGTCTTAGGGAATTCACTGTTCACTATTTGACGCACAGACACGAGGAATGAGCCATGAAAAAAATTTTAATTGTGGAAGACGACGAACCCCAGCAGATTCTGTACGAAACAGAACTCTCGGAGCTGGGCTATCGTGTGATCATTGCCGGCAACGGGGATGAGGCGGTTTCTCTGGTCCGGGCGGAAAATCCGGACCTGATTATTTTGGATTTGATGATTCCTAAAAAACATGGCCTGGAAGCGCTTCGTGAATTTCTAACAATCAACCCAAACATTCCTGTTATCATTCACACGGCTTATTCCCATTATAAAGACGATTTCATGAGCTGGGCCGCGGAAGAATATGTCGTCAAGTCCTCGGATTTGGGTGAATTGAAGAAGGCTATTCAGCGAGTGCTGGCCCGCAAGGTACGTGAAGAATAAACCCTGCCGGGTTCGTCGGGGATGCCGGGGAGAGTTTGAACACCCCCCCGGAAAGGGAGAGGTTCCTCCGGGAAGGATGGGAACACCGGGAGGCTGAGGCGTTGCCGGCGGGGAGTGACCCGGTTCGGGGACCTGGAAACATTGAACCAAAGGGCATCCCCGCCCGGGAGTATGGGTAGGGAAAGTTTATTATGCTTACCGTTGCTTTTGGTACGATCCCGCTGTATATTCTTCACGCATCGGGTCTCTGATATTGTTGGTTCCTTATACCAGTGACGGGAAGAGCGGTGCGAATCCGCCACTGCCCCGCAACTGTGATGGGGGACGAAAGCTCAAGGGGCCACTGTCCCGATCCCCGGGATGGGAAGGCGAGCGAGTAGGATGATCCCTAAGTCAGGAGACCGGCTGGTATAACAAACCCGACAAGCCTTCGCGGGAAGGTTGGGTTTGGCAAAAGATTCGCAACTGTCCGCCCCGCTGTAAAAGGGTGCACACCTCTGAATTTTTGCCCCAATCTTCTTACCGTGAAGGTTGGGGCTTTTTTATTGCCCCATGCAGGCATCCTGGAATGATCATCATTAAGGTTACGCCCATGAAACCGAAACTCCGGAAACCCTGGTTGGCAGCGCTGATGGTTGCCTGCCTTGGATGGCCGTTGCCTTCAACGGCCCAGGACAATGTTCGCATTACCGGTGTGGTGTTGGACGCCCGGACGGGCGTCGGATTGGAAGGAGCCGTGGTTGGTATCCGAGGTACACCTTTTCAGGAAGTGACCGATGCCCGGGGACGGTTTTACTTCGAAAACGTTCTCCCGGGCGAATACACCCTGGTGGCCGCACTATTGGGCTATCGCACGACGGAAGCACGGGGGGTGCAGGTTCATGAGGACCAACCCGCCGTCGTTACCTTTCGATTGCAGGAGGCTCCCCTGACTCTTCAGACCATACGGGTGGAAGCCCGTCGGGACCCCATCGATACCTTACCCACGGCACGCAGCTTTGTGCTTGCGGAAGAGGACATCCGGAATTACCGCGAGTTCGGCGTTGCGGAATTGTTAAATCAATTGCCCGGCATAGAGGTGGAGAGCGTGGGGGGGGTTGGGCAGCGCCAGCGGGTGCGTATTCACGGAAGCAAAGCCAATCAGGTGTTGGTCTTATTAGACGGTCAGCGGCTGAATCATCCCCAAACCGGAGAAGTGGATTTATCTGTGGTGCCGCTGGATCAGGTCGTCCGAGTGGAATACATTCCCCAGGGGAACGCCGCCTTATATGGGGGGCAGGCCCTGGCCGGGATTATCGCCTTCTATACCCGACAAACCGTTTCCCGGGCCTATGGGCGGGCGAATGGGGTCATCGGCAGTTTCCGTACCGCCAGGGGACAGATCGGGATGGGATTCCCCTGGCGCAATGTGTCCGTTTACGGAAATTATCAACAAATCTATTCGGCCCAGAATTTTCGGTACGGCTATGAGGGGCAGACCTTTACTCGAGAGAATGCCTGGAACCGGCATAATCGATTGTTTGCCCGGATGACCTATTCCACCCCCGGCGTTACGGTCAGCCTGTCTGGACAATGGCAACGATTCCGGCGGGGATTACCCTCGGCCTATTTTAATGAAATGAAACATTTTAACGCCTACGCCGACGAGCAATGGTGGATGCTCCAGCTTCAGTCCACATGGCGTTATTCCCCCAGGGCTTCCCTGGGTTTGCGATGGGGAAACAACCGCTTGTATCAATTCTTCAATAACCAAAACGATCCCTCACCATTTACCCGGTATAAGACCCGTCAATGGAATACCATTACCGAGGGAGAAGTCTGGCATCGGTGGGTTCCTTCCGGGCTGCTGGACCTACGCCTGGGGGCAAGTTATTTACGGGAAGCCTTGCAGCAGGACAACCTGATCTATCCCCGATTGAGTTTGGGTGCCCGAAGCCGGAGGGCGATTTCGGTTTACGCACATCATCAGTTTTCTTTGAAGAACCTGCCCTTTTTCAAACTTTTGCAATTGCGGCAATCGGGACGACTGGAACGCTATTTCGATCGTCGACCGGAGTTATTTCCTTATCTGGAACTGATAATGATGCCCGCGGCAATCCCCGCGGCGACCTTTTCCCTGGGGTGGCAAAAGGCCATACGATACCCCGATTTTAACAGCTTGTTCTGGAAGGGCGATGCGCGCGCCAGAGGAAATCCCGATTTAAATCCGGAACGGAAGGTTAGCTGGGATGCTGGGATTCGCCTCCAGCATGGGGAAACCCTTGTTTCTCTCTCCTATTACCGGGCTGCGATTTCGGATCTCATCTACTGGCATCGTGGGGTAAATGGGGTGTGGGAGCCCCGCAACCTGCGCGATGCTTTTAAAGAAGGCGTGGATATCCTGATGAAAGGGGCCTTTTTCCAAAAGCGAGTGATCCTACAGATGGCCTACAGCCGGGTTCGGGCCCTCAATTTAACCCCGGAGCCCAATGTTTATCGCAAGCAACTCATTTTTATTCCGCCCCAAACGCTTCAGGTAAACATCCATCTGCGGTTGAGACCATTTTCGGGTTCCTTCCTCTATCGTTATGTGGACCGACGGGAGACCGTTCTTGCCAATTCCCGGGGAACCCAGTTGGCGCCTTACCGCATTCTGGATGTCCAGCTGGGGGTGCAACCCTCGTTTTTGCGGCTGCAATGGGAGGTCGCCGTCATCGGAAAAAACATTTTGGGGCAAGATTATCAATTAATTTTTGGATATCCCATGCCTCGACGCGCCCTTTATTTACAAATCAATGTTCAATGGAACCCACTATAATTAATCAAAGGAGGAAGCCTATGAAGCGGTTTGTCACAATTCTGACGGTACTGATGTTCTGTGGAGGGGTCGTCCAGGCCCAGGTAAAAAGCCTATACGTATTGAATACGTTGGGGCAAAATTTGTCCTGGGTGAATTTACAGGACGGCAGTGTCGTAAAGGACGCCGCCACGGCCGGGCTTTATACCAATCAGGTGGTTCTACGAAACGATCGGGTATACGTCATCAATTCGGGAGATAACGAAATCCAGGTACTGAATGCCGGCGATTTTACCACCGTCAAGCGCATCGATCTGGGCAATGGAACCAATCCCTATTTGATGGATTTTGTTAACGATTCAATAGTGGCCGTGTCGCTGTTGTTCACCAACGAAGTGGTGCTGGTGAATGTCGCTCGTGGGAACATTCAATCCCGCATAGCGGTGGGAACCGGTCCGCAAGGAGTCAAATATCTGGGAGGCAAACTGTATGTGGCCAATACGGGATTTAATGGGCAGGACTATGATCCGGGGACCGTTTCCGTCATCGACGTCGCCCAGAAGACGGTGGTTAAAACCATTCCGGTCAGTACCAATCCCCAACATATCGATGCCGATGTTCTGGGAAATCTGTATGTGGCCTGTACGGGGAACTATGCAGATATTCCGGGAAAGTTGGAAATTATCCATTCGTCTGCAGACACAGTCATAAAGACGATTGATTTGGGAACCAGTGTAACCAATGTCTTTGTCAATAACAATCGGGTGTTTATCAGCACCTATGGATACGGTGTGTTTCTCTATGATTTATCGGGAGATACGTTAATGTCTCGGGTGCTACCCGGAGGCCCCGCCATCGCTTTCGATGCCGATAACAACATTTACGTTGGGGATTTCAATAAAGATTCGGTGTTTGTGTACTCGTCTGACTTTGTCGCGCTTGCCGCCTATGAAGTGGGGGATGGCCCCATTTCTTTGGCTGTTTATGATCCCCGGTTCACCACCATCGGAAACGGGCGCCCCATTGCGGCGGCCGAACAGTTTGTTCTCTATCAAAATTACCCCAACCCCTTTAATCCGCAAACGACCATCAATTTCCGCATCCACAGGAATGCCCGGGTCCGGTTGGAGGTGTTGAATGTATTCGGGCAGACAGTGCGGGTGTTGGTGGACGGATTTCTCCCGCTGGGACGTCATCGGGTCAACTGGGATGGCCGGGATGAGGGCAATAAACCGCTTCCCTCTGGTGTTTATTTTTATCAACTTCGGATAGGTGAACGGAGTCAGGTAAAAAAAATGCACCTGATCCGCTGAACGATAGATGGGAAAGCTTCCCTGAACCAGAGCCCCGGCCCAAGAGCGGTCGGGGCTTTTGGGTAGCCGATGGGGGAAGTCCTTTTTTATCAATGGAAGCACTTGCTCTCCGATGGAGCAGGACACAGCCCCGAACATCCGGACATAACCCGGACCAAACATCCTGTTGAAATAGGATTCCGGTCTTTTCAAGAACCGGGAAGTTCGCTCTAAAAAGAGCCCTTAGCATTCCTCGCCGCATCGCGACAGGGACTCCCAAACACGTTTTAGCAGGGACGATCCCGTTATCGAGAGCGCTGAAGCGGTATCGCAAACCAATCGGGAAAAAGGAGGGCACCCCAACTTCGATGCCTTCCCGAGCATGGCATGCCCTTTGCTTATAGATGTGGTTCTATTTGCAACAGTGTTGCCCGAGAAATGTGGTGTTTCTTGCACCACATGGGGCACCAACCCTTTGCTTAATCTGGGTCTTCAATAATGGCACAATATTTGTATTTTAAAAATAACCTTTAGGTTTTTCTCCGATTCATTGACAGAAGTACCGTCGGCCTTTTGCCGGGAACAAAAGGGAAAGAGGTTGCTTACGTCGTTTTGTGGGCAATTCGTATCGTCACAGGTCATTAAAACAGGAGGTTCGTATGAAGTGGAGGATCTCGATATTCATCGCATGGCTTGGGGTGTGGGTTGTTGTGCTGTTTATTTCCGGTTGTACGGAGAAGGCCCCGCTGGAAATCAAGAATTTCAGCCCACCTTATCCCAAGCAGGGAGAGACGTTTTTGATGCGCGATAAGTTGAAATCCGATGGCAGTTTCCAGACCGGATATTTCAATGGCACCATCCGTTCCGATCGAATTGTTCTGGAATGGTTACCGTACCAGGGCGACGATTTTTTGAGTTACAAGATTTTTCGCAATGGGGCATTAATCAAAACCATCGTGGAGGCCGAAGCGTCTTCGTTTATCGATTCGGGTCTGGTCCAAAACACATATTATGATTACAAAATGAGTGTATTGAATCAAAGTGGAATGGCCCGCGTCGATACCATTCGTTTAAAAACACCTCGATTTTTACCCCCTTCCCAATTTGATTACAAGATGGTCGATAGTACCACCGTGCTGTTGTTCTGGGAAAACTCCGCCGAATCGGCAACCAAGTTCAGGGTCTACCGAAGGCTGTTCTCGGATACGACTTCCAGGCTCGTGGGAACGGTTTCGGATACCTTTTTTACCGATTCGGACGTGATCAATGGGCAGTCCTATTATTATCAAGTCGAAGCGTTTAATGATTGGGAAAGCACCGGGCGCTCTTCCCCTTATTTCCTCCAGGTCAATTATCAAATGAATGCGCCGTTTCTTTTCCAACCTCGGCAAGTTGCCGGAACCCGATCGGTGCGGTTGTCTTGGAGCGATAATTCTAACGCCGAAGACGGTTTCAACATTTATCGACGAAGATTGCAAGAAACCGACTTCCGCTTGATCGGATCCGTACCGATGGGCGTTACGGAATATGTGGATAATGACACCTTGAACGCGCTGGAGTATGACTCCACTTTCGTTTACGCAGTGACCGCCTATAATGCTGCAGAGGAAACCCCCTTTTCCAACTGGCGATCCATCACCATCACCCGTCCGCTCTCTCCAGGCCGATTTGTGGAGATCGGTACCGGAACGATTAGTTGGAATTATCCCTTTCGTACCTTTTATCACGATGCGCGAACCCAAGTGCTGTATCTGGCTTCGGAGATTGGTCGTTCAATGACCATTCGAAAGGTGGCCTTGAATGTCACCACCCTACCGGGTCAGACGATGAACAATTTTGTTATCCGCATGAAGCATACCAGCATAAACAGCTACCCGTCGAACAATTTTGATAATACCGATTACACCATCTGCTATAATCAGGCTTTGACCATTGACAGCACGGGTTGGATCGAGATACCCTTAACCACCCCATTCAATTATAATGGGATGGACAATCTGATCATCGATATTTCGTTCAATAATGACAGTTATACGTCCGATGGTCGGTGTTATGCTACCGATACCGGTGTATATCGATCGATTACTTTCCGGAGTGATAGTGGCGCTGGTGATGATCCCTTAAATTATAGTCAGGGGACCCGAAGCACGTATATCCCCAATATTCGGTTGTATTATTAAAAAACCCGCTGAAACGGGCGGAAGGACGGATGAATAGTCTTAAACGATTAAGCAATCTGGAGGATAAAAAATGAAACAGACGAAGGTATGGATAATCAATGTGGTATTCCTTACAGCCGGTTTGATTGCCCAGATCAATTTTCCCGCAGCGCCTGTCTCCTTTCGCAGCCAGGCGCTGGGAGGGGTGATTTATGATGACCTGGATTTAATTTATGATCCTATCGAATTGCGCTTTGTCAAAGGCTTTCGGCTCTATACCAATTTAAGCAACTTAACGTCGGGTCAGGAACAAATTCTTAATGGCGTGTCGGACAATGAATTTTTGGTGGGAATGTCGGCCCAGTTGCCGATGCTGTTGAAAGGCTGGACCGCCTTTCTGATTCGTTATCAGAATTCCCGATTTTCCAACCCCGTTCAAATCGATCGGGATTTAGATGGAACAGTCGATCGAACGGATGAGGGATACTTGAAGAATATTTATAATGCGTTCTTGGATACCGACTTTGATGGATTCTATGATATTCGTCAGACCATTGTCCAGGAGAAAACGAATCTGGATTTTACGAAAGGGTATCAGATCATCTGGAACAACAGCTTTACAATGGCGGAAAACACCGTGGGGTTGCGTCTGCACATTGGCCATCTGCAAACCGAGGATACCCGCTCCAGCTACAATTTGGGAACCCTGCGCGGGGCATTGTTGGGGGCGGTAAGCGGTGATCCGAGTTTTTCCAAAGATTATCAACGCACGCTTCTGCAGCAGGAATTTGTGGATTATCGCCTGAGCGAATCGGGCGATTTTGGCGGTCGGGAAACACTGCGGTATTTTTACCTGAATGTGGCCTTTATGCGCCCGGTACGGATGCAATTTGCAGATCCCCTGGAAGTCCGCCTGGATGCGGGATTCTTGAACGAAAATTATGAAGATCGGCTGGAAGATGTATACGAAGGAAGGGAGGAAAATTTTCGACAGGGATTAGCAGAATATCAGGATTTTTATACCGAAACGGAAACGATGAGCCGAAAAATGAGCCGTAAAGGTCGGGGATTCGAGGTGGATGTTTCTTTGAAGCATGTGTTTGATCCCGCTGCGGAACGGAAAAATGATGGATTCTGGAAAATGAATTTCGGTTGGCGACGGTTCAATTACAATTACACCTACCAGTGGGGCAATCATTTCTCCAGCCGGGAGCTGTATTTTGATGGGATGGATACCCTGGCCATGGATTATGTGGATGCCGTGAGCCGTAAAAATGTCTATAATGATGAAGGCCCCGAACGCTTTGGGCATCTGTATACGTCCGTCATCGTGGATATCCCTTTCGATGAACGCGTTTACGCCGGATTGCGGGTGCTGTTGAGCCATTCCACCTGGTCGCGGGACCTGGATAATACCGCATCCATCCTGATGACCCGTTCTTATCAGGTGACCGATGATACCTCCACTTATCAGGATTTTACCCGGGAAGAATCCATATCCCGTAAAGCCGATCATACTTATGAACATTCCCTCTTCAATTTTATATTTGCCGCCGGTATCGAATATAAATTTACCCGGAACCTGAAATGGAGCTTGCGTTTCGGCAGCGTGTTTAATTACCGACGTTGGTATGAAAACGACGCCTTTCAGATAACCACATCTACCCCATACAAAACCGTGTTGACGCGAGGCGATGGCAGTGTGGATGTCGATTTGAGTAATAATATTTACAATTCGGCAAGCTCTCAACAAAAAGAAGCCCGAAGCATCACTCAATTCTATTACGGACTGGGATATCAGCCCACGGATAATTTGCAAATCGACTTGATAGGGTTTTTGGGTTATTTACCTGGTATGCAGATTTTGGATGCCGAGTTTTTCCGCAGCTGGCGCCTTTCCTTCACTTTAAAACTCTGATCCCGGGAAATTTTCCGGGTAATGCCGCTGGATCGGGGACAGTCCCTTCGGTAGGAAACTGTCCCCGGTTTCGAAGACGGTTCGGTTCATGGGCCCTAATGAGAAAGGTTGGGGCTCCGGGCCGTCTGTGGCTTCTAAAATCCTTCGTTTTCCCGGAGAAACGATCCAGGGTCCTCTCACTCCAAAAGTGAAGCCTTCGGGGCGACTCGTTCATTGGTGGGGACAAACTGTATAGTTTGTCCGGGGGCGGCCGGGGCATCATCTAAAGTAACTCATCGGATCCACCGATAATGGTGCCTTCGATTTGGGAATGAAAAGCGTGTGATTTCTGAACATGGAAGTTCTTTATCAAGCCAGCTTCGTCTTAGGCTGTGATGGTGGTTGTCGGTTTTGCCGCCGTTATCGGGTGCAACATCGTATCTTCCGTTCTTCCTTCTCATTCCTTTTTCTAAACAACGCTTCCAACATACGATTGGCTTGCCTTGGCTCGAACCGATCGTAGGCGGGCAGGAATTGGTTACATGAATCAGGAGGACAGTGCCATGTATGATATTTTCAAGTCCATTCGATTCCGATTGTTGTGTTCACTGGCGGTGGTGGCGATTCTGGGGGGGATACTTTTCAACTGGGTGGTGACGGACTTTTCCCGGTCCATCATTGAGCTTCAAGCGCAACGCGAGACGGATCAATTCCGTGCCATGTTTGATGAGGTGGTTCGGGAAAAAACCGCTTCCTTGAGGCTGGTGTTGGAAACGTTAACTCGCGATGAAGATATCGTGCGTTTGTTGGCCGATAGAGATCGGGAAGGATTAATCAATGATCTGAAACCCGTTTTTGAGGGTCGCTTAAAACCGCACTTTGGCGTCACCCAATTTCAATTTCACCTCCCTTCGGGTGTTGTATTGGTGAGATTGCACGATGTGGAACACTTTGGCGACGATCTTTCCGGTTATCGTCCCATGGTCGAGGTAGCCAATCAAACGAAAACGGCCGTAGCAGGATTTGAGCTTGGACAAAGTGGCCTGAGCTTATGGGTCGTTCATCCGGTATTTTACAGGGGAAAACATATCGGTACGGTGGAGTTCGGTACACCGATAACGGTTATCCTTCAAAAGCTTACTCAAAACAGTCCTCTGGAGTTTGGGGTCGCCGTCGATCAGGGTATTGTGGATCGCCTTCCGGCGCAGATCCCGAGAAATGAATCCCGGCAAGGAAAGGGGTTTTCCTATCTGGAAGTCTCTCGACCCGGTTTACAACAGATGCTTAATACGGTCATGCTCAGCCGGGGGCTCCATCGCTTGAGGTGGGAAAACCAGGATTATTGGATCACCTATTTTCCCCTTTCCGATTTCCGGGATCGGGAAATCGGCCGTGTGGCTATTGCCAGTGATATGACCCGCTATTTCAATCGTGTGGTCCGTAAAATGTTGCGTATTGAGGTGCTGATAGCCCTTTTTTCGGTTTTATTCATAGTGGCCCTTTATTTCATTCTAAACCGTTATCTTTTTGATCCCTTAAAACGAAGCATCGATTTTGCTCGAGAAATCGAAGCGGGACATTTGAACCATGATTTTCAGGATTGGCGAGTCGTGAACAACGAAATTGGACAGTTGCAGCAGAGTCTGTTTCGCATGGGGCAACGGGTGATGAAGAAAATCAGCGACTTGAAAATCCTGGTGGATACGCTGGTGCAAACCTCGCAGGCACGGGAACTGGACGACGCCATGCAGGCTGTGGTGAAAGGGGCCAAGCAGCTAACCCAGGCAAAATACGCGGCATTGAGTGTGTTTAATGATAAAGGCCGCGTGGTGAAGTTTTTTACCGAGGGCATGTCTCAACAGGAACAAGACCGGATCGGAGAATATCCTCAGGGTAAGGGGCTTCTGGGATATATCCACAAAACCCGAAAAGTGTTGCGAGTGGAGGACTTGAGTCGGCATCCCCATTCGGCGGGTTTCCCGGCCGGGCATCCCCCAATGAAATCCCTGCTGGCCGTGCCCATTATTCACGAAGGAAAGTCCTTTGGCAATTTATATTTGACCGATAAAAACGGGCAGCATCCCTTTGATGAAGATGACGAAGAGGTGGTGGTCTATTTGTCCCGTTTGATCCCCGTGGTGGTGAACGAAAAGATTGCCATGAACCGGATTCAGGAAGTAAAGAGTTATCTGGAACGGGAAACCCAGAAGATATTGCAAATTATTAACCGAATCGCCGAAGGCGATTTTCGGGTATGGGTTGAAGCGATCGATGGACAGGATGACATTGCCCAGATCCGGAAGGGGTTGCACCGGATGATTGTCCATATTCGCAAGCTCATCCGGAAGGTAAAGGATGCATCGGGCACCATCGCCAGCGTAACCACGGAAATCAGCAGTTCCACGGAGGAACTGGCGGCGGCTTCGCAACAGCAGACCCTGCAAACGAAAGAGGTGGCGGCTGCGGCCGAAGAAATGGCCCGAACCAACGGGAACAATTCCCAAAGGGCCCAGCAAACGGCCCGACTGGCTCAGCAAAATGGGGAAATTTCCCAAAGGGGAATGGAAATTGTTCAGCAAACGGTGGAGAAGATGCATCAAATAGCCGAGGTTGTGGAACAGGCCAGCCGGACCATCGAAAAACTGGGGCAGTCCAGCAACCAGATCGGGGAAATCGTTTCCCTGATTGACGAGATTGCGGAACAGACGAATTTGCTGGCCTTAAATGCGGCCATCGAAGCGGCAAGAGCGGGAGAGCAGGGCAAAGGATTCGCAGTGGTGGCGGACGAGGTGCGCAAGCTGGCGGAACGCACCTCACGGGCCACCAAACGCATCAGTCAAATGATCGAAAATATTCAATCCGAGGCCGCTGAAGTGGTGCGCTCCATAGAATCCGGTACCATGGAAGTAAAGGAGGGCATTTCCCTGGCCACTCAAGCCGGAAAAGCCTTAGAGCAAATCAGCCAGAGCGCCCGGAATGTGCTCCAATTTGTGGAGCAAATCGCCGGTTCCAGCAATGAACAGGCCGAAGCCAGCGAACAGATTTCCCGTAACGTGGAAAACATTTCCCAGGTTCAAACCGAAAGTGCGGCGGGCATTTCCGAAATTGCTCGTTCGGCCGCCGACTTGAATCGGATGACCGAATACTTGAATCATCTGGTGGAACAATTCAAAGTCGAGGAGGACGCCGATATTCCCACCGATGACCCCGCATTTCCACATGCGCAAACTCGTGCTGAAGAATTATCCGCAGAACAAAATCCTGGCAACAATGGCAAAGGGTAAGGCGCTCTTGAAACGCAAAGGAGGTCGGGTTTGCAAAAAAACGGGATACGGTTGCTCATGGAGATTTTTGTTACGGAAAGGCCCGGTGTCCACAATCGAAAAGAGAAGGTCTGTAGAATTGCTTGAACTGATGGAGCGGTTTGGACTCTTCCTGGTGGAACGTTTCCATTCTGGACGCATAGGCTCCTTAAGCGTCCTTTCCGTTCAGGGTGGGGCCGGCCGAAAGAAGCGTTTTCCTCCGT
The DNA here is from genome assembly GCA_015485355.1 of bacterium. GTDB lineage: Bacteria > Calditrichota > Calditrichia > RBG-13-44-9 > J042 > JAADJD01. The sequence goes on from WFTQ01000033.1 coordinate 12,126, forward strand.
GGCGGGGAGAGCAGCTGATCCCGATCTTCCGAAGGTGCAGTGGAGGGTCGATGGTACCGGGCGTTTTATTGGGCGTTGGGCGGGCGCACCGGGTGCCCCTGTGGACCCCGGCCGTACAGGGGGATAAGCCGCTTGTTCCGGTGGAAGCAGGGGGATGAATGGAGCGACGATTGGGTTGCTCTCCTTTGCCTGGGCAAGGGGAAAGCCTGCAGAGCAAACCGAACCGCTGAGGTTCCAATCGGGCGGGGAAAGTCCTGCTGTGTGCTTTGGGCTTTACGTTGCCGCGGGGTCGGGGGAGGCCTATGAGTGATCGGTGCGCGGGTGGGATGATGATCGTGGACCTGCTCTGGAAGGGTTACTTTAAGGCAAAAGTTTATAGACATGAAATAAAAAATATCCGCTCCTGAAGGAAAATTATTAAACCCACGAATTTTTGAATTGAATCAAAAACTGTTTTCAGTAATGTCCTTTTTTTTCGAAATTAAACGGTTTGAAAATGTAGGTGTTAGATGAGAAGGCGATGAAGGCGGTGCAGAAGATTTCTGTGATGGTGTCCTGGAGTGGAGGGAAGGATTCTTTGCTAATGTTGCAACAGCTTCAGCGGAGCGAACAGTATGAAGTGGTTGGTCTCATGACCACGGTGGAGGAAGGTAGCGATCGGGTGGTGATGCATGGTTTCCCCATTGCGTTGATTGAGGAGCAAGCGCGTGCCCTGGGACTGCCCCTGGAGAAGATTTATTTGCCGGCGGGAGCACCCAATAGCATTTATGAGGCCCGCATGGCGGAAACCGCACGGCAACATCACGAAAGAGGAATCGATCACTGGGCTTACGGCGATATTTATCTGGAAGATATTCGCAGGTATCGGGAAACCCTGTGTCAGCGGATTGGCATGACCCCTCTTTTCCCCCTTTGGGAACAGGATACCCACAAGCTCGCCTGGCGGTTTATTCGGGAAAAAAATCGGGCGGTGTTGATCGTCGTCGATACCCGGGTCCTGAAACCAACGTTTCTGGGAAAATTTTTTAATCCCGAATTTTTACGTCGCCTGCCGAACTGGATTGATCCTTGCGGAGAGCGGGGGGAATTTCATACCTTTGTGTTCGCATCGCCCAGTTTTCAATTTCCCGTGAACGTAGAAGTTCACGGTCTGGAAAGCAAAGGAGTGTTCTGGGTGGCCCGTATTCGATCCACAGGTAAGGCCGATTCCGGGAACGACCAATGATCGGCTTGAGGTCAAGATGGGTTTCCGTTTTACTGCTGCTGGCAGGTCAAATGTTTTCGGGGGCGCAAACCTCTCCCCAGCGAATCGTTTCCCTGGCGCCCAATATTACCGAGATGGTCTACCGTCTGGGGCTTCAAGACCGGCTGGTGGGGCGCACCGCCTTTTGCTCCTATCCACCCGGTGTGGAACGGTTGCCTTCGGTCGGCGGATATTTGGACCCCGATTTCGAGCAGATGGTGCGTTTGGAACCCGATTGGGTCTTGTTACTGCCCAATCCGGAGATGGAACGAAAATTGCGCCACTTGGGATTGACGACCTTGACCCTGCCCAATGAAACGGTGGAGGAGATTCTTCAGGGGTTGTTAAAACTGGGTGAGGTTTTTCACGTGCCGGAACGTGCCCGTCAGGTGGTGCAGGGCATCCGGGATACCCTGCAATGGATTCGTCGGCAATGCCGGGGGAAGCGACCGGTACGGGCCGTGTTGGTTGTGGGACGAACTCCGGGTACCCTGCAACGGATTTATGTTGCCGGTGGAGAAACCTACCTCAGCCAGTTATGGAATATGAGCGGGGGGCAAAACATTTTCCAGAATATACCCTTACGCTATTTCGAAACCTCCTGGGAAGACCTTATTAAGGCCGATCCCCAGGCCATTCTGGAATTTCGTGGCCAACCGCTGAAAGCCGCCGAAATGGCCCGGGTCCGCCGGGAGTGGCAGGCTTTGAATCTTCTGACCGCCGTGCGAAAGCAGCACCTGTTCCTGTTGAGCGATCGCATGTTTCTCATACCCGGTCCACGGATTGCCCGGATCGCCATGCAATTTTATCAAATGGCCGAACAGATACGCGGGAACAACGGTGATTGAGCTTCGGAATATCACTTTTGGTTATGGAAACCGGCCCCTTTTCGATCAGTTATCTCTGAAGATTCTCGATGGGGAGTTTGTAGGCATCATCGGCCCGAATGGTGCGGGAAAGACCACGTTGTTGAAATTAATGGGGGGGATGATGCGGCCTGCGGCCGGAGAGGTGTGGATTCACGGACGCTTGTTGAACCGTTATTCCCGGATGGAGCTGGCCCGATTGCTGGCGTTTGTGCCTCAGGAGTTTCATTCCCTGTATGATTATACGGTGGAGGAGATTGTATTGATGGGTCGCTACGCCTATCGGCGGGCCTTTGAGCCTCCGGGAGAGCGGGATTGGCGGGTGGCCGAACAGGCCATGATCCGCACCGAGGTCGGGTCGTTGCGACGTCGACGGCTCAGTCACATCAGTGGGGGAGAGAAACAACGGGTGGTGCTGGCATCGGCGCTGGCCCAGGAACCCCGCGTATTGCTCCTGGATGAACCCACCGGGGCCCTGGATCTGAAACACCAGATTCACTTTTATCGCATTCTGCGAGAGGAACAGCGGCGTTCGGGACAAACGATCGTTACCGTGACCCACGATGTGAACCTGGCCGTCCGCTTTTGCGAGCGCATCCTGGTATTGAAGGAAGGAAGAATAGTGGCCGATGGCCCCACCGAAACGGTCATTCAACAGTCTGTGTTGGAAACAGTGTACGAAATTCCTTTAACCATTTTCCCCCATCCGGAAGATGGCAAACCCCTGGTAACGTTTGGTCGGGTGGGGCATGGGCGGTGAGCGGGTTGGTCCTCCAGTTCCCTTCCTGCTGCTGGGTGGCGTAGCCTTTGTGGCGGCTCTGGTAGTGTTGCCCTTGATGGGTAGCCAATCCATCGACTTGCACCAGGTGTGGGCCCATGTGCAGGGACGTTCCAACCCGGATGGGGTGATATTTTTTCGGGTTCGATTGCCCCGGGTGTTGCTGGGGTTGTTGACCGGTGCCGGCCTGTCTCTGGCCGGCGTGGTTTTCCAGGCGCTGCTGCGGAATCCCCTGGCCACTCCCTATACTCTGGGCGTTTCCAGCGGGGGGGCGCTGGGTGCCCTACTGGCCATCAAACTGGGACTTTCCTGGAATGTGCTGGGGTTTTCAACCCTGCAAATCGCCGCTTTTGGAGGCAGTCTGGCCACCATCTTACTGGTATACGGTTTGTCCCGAGGAGTGGGGGCCATGGCCGTTCATATCATGATTCTGGCAGGAGTGACGCTGAGCTATTTTCTGGGTGCCCTCATCCTTTTGCTGCACTATCTGGCGGATTTTACCGAAACCCAGCAGATGATCCGCTGGATGATGGGAGGGTTGGATGTGGTGGATTATCGTACCCTTGTGCAGGTGCTTCCCCTGATCGGTCTGGCCGTCCTCGGGCTGATGAGAATGAGCCTGACCCTGAACATCCTGAGTACTTCGGAACTGTTTGCTTTGAGCAAAGGGGTGGATGTCTTTCGTACCCAAAGATTGGCCTTCTTGTACACCTCCCTTTTAACAGGAACCGTGGTGGCCTTGACCGGACCGATCGGATTTGTGGGCCTGATCATCCCCCATTTTTTACGTTTTCTGGTGGGGCCGGATCACCGGGTACTGATTCCCGGAAGCCTGTTATATGGCGGCGCTTTTCTGGCTGTGACCGATACCGCCGCTCGAACGCTCTTGGCACCGGTTAATCTTCCCGTGGGTATTCTCACCGCGTTGATGGGCGGCCCCTTCTTTCTGTGGCTCTTGTACCGTCAGCGCAACCGTTAGGGCCGACGGATTTCCATGAACCACTATGGGGCCATTCTGACGCAATCGTTTCCTTTTTAATGGAATCGCTGCTTTTTAACCGAACAATAAAGAGGCAAACCCGTTTTTTATCGATTTGAATTCCAATTCTGCGGAACGGCTTAATCTTGGCTGTGAAACGGGTGTCTATCCAGGGTCGGGTAGTCCTAAAAAGCATCCGGCTCCGGTTCAAACCGATCTGCGGAATCCCACCAGTAGCCCGATGGCGTCCGCCATCCCGGCGCGTTCCGCCGGAGGACCCGTCCAACGGTCTGAGCCGATTTCTGCGTTGCTTCCCCAACGGGCTGTCCCGGAAGAATCCCCATGATTGCCATAGGCTTTTCCGTGATCCCGGGACCGGCGCACGGGCCGGCCCGGAAGGCTGCGGCGGGGCCGGGAATACCCGAGCGATTTGCATGACAGGCAGCCGCACCTCCGGCTTCCCGATAGGATGTTGGGCTTCCCGATGCGGGTAGGCCGCATACAGGACCGGCTATATTTCGTTGGGACTGCGGGGAGGGCATGGCCGGCCGTGCCGGCGAAATCATCATCGTATCGGAAAGACTTCCAGCACACCATCGCCGATTCAATCCCTATTGCCTGCGAAAGATGCCCACCCGCGCATGGAATGGGTCTGTCTATCCATACGGCAAAAAAAATTTGAATTATTCCCTCCTGTTGTTGTAAAATGGATACTTGCCGATGCTGGCGTTATGGAGGCAACGGTACGGGGGGTGTGGGAGGGAGGACAAGGGTAAGACCAAAGGTGCGAGGTAATCATGGAGGCGTTTCGACCTTATGTGGCACCGGACCATTCCATGCGAGATTTCAGCTTGCGGGCCGTGCTGGTGGGCGCCGTATTCGGCATTTTATTCGGAAGTGCCAATGCGTATCTGGGATTACGAGTCGGATTAACCATCAGCACGGCCATTCCCCTGGCGGTCATTGCGGTGGCCCTGTTTAAATCGATGGAAAAATTGTGGGGCAAAGCCACTATTCTGGAGGCAAACATTGCCCAGACCACCGGTTCGGCCAGCTCTTCGCTGGCATCGGGCATCATTTTTACTGTTCCGGCACTCTTCCTCTGGGGATTTCAGCCCGGATTGGTGCAGATTGCTCTTTTGGGAATGCTGGGCGGAATGCTGGGCATTGTTTTCATGATTCCCCTGCGGCGGTTTTTAATTGTAAAAGAACACGGCCGTTTGCCTTATCCCGAAGGTACCGCGGCCGCCCAGGTGCTGATTGCTGCGGATACCGGTGGCAGTAAGGCAACATTTGTGTTCCAGGGATTGGGGATTGGGGCGTTGTACAAAGGGCTGCTCTCTTTTGCGAAATTGTGGCCTTCGGAGTTGCATCTAAAGATACCCGGGTTGAAAAAGGGACTGCTGGGATTGGAGGCGACTCCCGCATTGTTGGGCGTGGGCTACATTCTGGGATTTCGAATCGGGGCGATCATGGTCGCGGGGGGATTGCTTTCCTGGCTGGGAATCATCCCCTTAATCGCCCATTTTGGGGAATCGGCGGCCGTGCCGTTGTTCCCGGAGACGCATAAACTGATTAGCGAAATGAGTGCGGGTGAGATCTGGAGTCGCTACGTGCGCTATATTGGTGCGGGAGCCGTAGCGGTTGCCGGCATCATCACGGTGTTGAAATCGCTGCCCACCATGCTGGAATCCCTGAAAATCGGGATGAAAGAATTGACCCCGGGGGCCATGGCCGAAGTGGCCCGTCGGATCCGCACCGACCAGGACCTGTCCTTTCGAATCGTTATTGGTGCTGTGATCCTTTTTCTGTTGATCTCCATTTTCTCTCCCTTTGTGGTGGGGTTTCATCAATCCTTTTTAACCCGCCTGATGGGTTCCCTGGCCATTGCGTTTTTTGCCTTCATTTTTGTCACGGTATCTTCCCGAATTGTAGGGCTGGTGGGGGTTTCTTCAAATCCTACTTCGGGGATGGCCATTGTCACGCTGCTGGGCACCAGTGCGATTTTCTTTACCCTGGGATGGACCGATGCGCTGAGCAAAACCGCGGTCTTGACCATCGGGACGGTGGTGGCCGTGGCCGCATCCATTGCCGGAGATATCTCCCAGGATTTAAAAGCGGGTTATCTGTTGGGGGCCACTCCCAAACGGCAGCAGGCCGGCGAATTGTTCGGCGCCTTCAGCTCGGCCTTTTTTATTGCCCTGGCGGTCATCACTCTGGGAGACGTGTATGGATTCGGTACCCGGGAGATCCCCGCTCCTCAGGCTACCCTGATGAAAACGGTTGTCGACGGCGTGCTCCAGGCGAATCTACCCTGGGGACTGGTTTTGATCGGAGCCGGTTTTGCAATCGTAGCGGAATTGCTCTCGGTGCCTTCGCTACCCTTCGCCGTGGGACTCTACTTACCCCTGTCCACCATGACACCGGTGTTTATTGGGGGAGTCATTCGGCAAATGGTGGAATACAGGAACCGATCTCGGCAGGCCCACCCGGCTGACGAACAAAACCAAACCGGCGTGCTATTGAGTTCCGGATTGATTGCCGGAGAAGGGATGATGGGAGTCGCCATTGCTGCTTATGCGTTTTTGGAAGGGGCACGTCCGGCAGGGGTACCGTTTGGATTGCACGGACTGTTGGGCGACCTGGTATCGCTGATTATGTTTGGAGCCCTGGGGTATTACTTGCTCTTTCTGGCCACCAGAAAATAGGCCGGTAATACGGCTTCCATTACCCCAGGATTGCGGCATAACGCCGGTAAAGAATTCCGGCCCCGGGGTGCCCGCCGTTCCCAAGCAAATCCTTTTCCAAGCAGCAGGACGGCACGGCGGATTTTCTGGTTGAAGCCTTTGCCTTCCCATGTGGATGCTTCGTGCCTTCATCTGCGAATGGAATCCCGTTACTTCTCCAATATTCGGTAAATTCATGCAATAATTCCGGGGTATTTTCATTGGATGTACGGTGGCCTTTCCTTATATTGAAAGGGATGTCAATATTCACGGACGGCTGCTCTGGAATTGGGCCTTTCTCCGAGTAACCTCCCGGACCCCTTTCCCGGCTGACAGGAGAATATCCCGTTCTTTGAAAGGGTGGGTGTGTGAGTTTTATTTTTCCGTTAATTGACACAGGGAGAATAAAATGACTTCCATTCATCCCAAACCCGAAGAGGAAGAACTGAAAATGATATTGGACATGCTGCCCTTTGCCATACTGGTGATAGATGAGCATCAAAATTTTTATTATGGCAATCAGCGGTACTTTGAATTATTTGGTGATGCCGGTGGCGAAACCCGCAACGCCTCCATCGAAGAGTTGCTGCCCCGCCAGTTGATTGAGGATGAACACATTGTTCAGCGTATTCATTTGTTAAAAGAGATGTTCCATCAGAACCCTCAGATCATTCAGATTTCCCGTTACCGGTTGATCTTACCCGATCAGGAAGAACGGTTTTATCGGATTCATATTCTTCCCGTACCCGGCGAAGAGGGGCTGCTGTTCATGTTTATCCTGGAGGATTTGACCAACAGCCACGACCGGGAAATGAATGTATTGCAACAGGCGAAATTGCTGGCGCTGGGGGAAATGGCGGCCGGGATTGCTCATGAGTTGAATAATTTTATGAGCATTCTGATGGGACATATCGAACTGGCACTAATAAAAAATGCGGATGCCAGGGTCGGAGACCATCTAAAGTTCTTACGCAATCAGGTGGAAAGCATTTCTCAATTTGCCGCCAGCGTGCTAAAATTTTCTCGCCAGGATCCTCTGGAAAAACAACCGGTTTTCCTGGATGAGGTGGTGCGGGAGACCATGCGCTTTATGGCCGCCCGTTTACGTCAGAATGGCATTCAGGTAGATGTAGAACTGGCCCATCCCACTCCCCGTTTGTTGGCCAATAAAAGCCAGTTGCAACAGCTGTTAATCAACCTGCTGCTGAATGCCAAACGGGCCATGCCCGAGGGAGGCAATATTACCATCCGGGTCACCGCCACCCGGGAAACGGCCTGTCTGGAGATTGTCGATTCCGGCATGGGCATTCCCCAGGACATTCAAAAAAAGATTTTCAATCCTTTCTTTACCACCCGCAAAGAGGGTTGGGGCCTGGGGTTGAATATTTGCCAGAAAATCGTTCGCAATCACCAAGGACGTCTTACCTTTGAATCCCGCGAAGGCCGGGGAACGGTATTTCGGATAGAATTGCCCCTGAAATCCAGGATACCGAATCCCTAATCTCCAACGCCGAACCACCGCCCCCGTGGCTCCGTACCCTGCCGGCCGGTGCTTTCGGGCAACGGGAAATCCATTTCGCATGAATTTATGATGCCATGGCTAAAAAAAATTTCTATATTTTATCCTGAACTTTTTTCGTATTGTAAAAATTAAATGGATTAAAGTAAACGGATGGAGTTCCTATGCGTACTTGGCCAGTACTGTTGCTCGCCGTTTTTTTTGCCAGCGGGTCTGCCGAAATAGAGGTCGTCCAGCAAACCGAACGGCGTATTGTGCTGGAATTTCAACTGCCCGCGGTTTCGTTCTCCCCGGTGCCGTGGAAAGGGCAGGATTATGATAGAGTGCATGTGCCCGGAAGTCGGTTGATCTCCCGTGGAGGGCATCCCCAGTTGCCTTATTTTACTCACAAAGTGGCCATTCCTCCGGGAAGTCGGGTCAAGGTGCGTTATACCGTGCTGGAAGAAGAGGAAAAATCCGCGGTGCGAGTGTTTCCGGTGGTGGACTTTTCCGGCCTTCGCCCGGATGCCGAAATTCTTCCCAACGATTCCATTTACCAGATGCCCACACCCTATCCCGGAAAGGTGGTGGAATTGTCCGAACCCTATGTGTACCGCAAAATTCCTGTGGTGCAGGTGACCCTTTTCCCGATTCAGTATTTCCCGGCGGAGAATCGGGTTCAATTGATCAAGCGTTTGCGCGTTATTCTGGACGTCGATGCCCGCAATTCGCCTTCGCTATCCCCGGTAACGGTGCGGTTTAATAAACGGGAAAGCGATTTGCTTTCCTACAAGATCGTTAATTTTGAACAGGCCAAACAATGGGCGGTGGCGCCTTTCACCGGACTGCGGAAAACCACCGTAAATTACGATTTTTCTGTGGGGGAGTGGTTTAAGATACCGGTCGATCAGGAGGGGGTATACCGCATCACCGGCGAGTTTCTGAAGTCTCGTGGGGTGGAGATTTCCCGGATTCAAACGGCCACCATTCAAATGTTTAACTATGGCGGGGCCCCCTTGCCCTACAGTGTTTATAAGCCCCGGCCGACGGACTTGAACGAGATTGCCATTCAGGTGGTCGATCGCAATGGCAATGGGCGGATGGACGAAGACGATGAGATACTCTTTTACGGCAGAGGAGTGGATGGCTGGAAGTACCATCGGGCCGCTTATACCTGGAAGAGTTACCATCACCCTTATGCCACCACCAATTTTTACTTGTTAACCTACAATCAAAATATCGGCAAGCGTATTCCAGGGGAAAATTCGCCTGATCGCCCCGATGCATTGAATGTGACGCAATTTACCGATTACTTTCGCTACGAGGAGGATCGCTACATCATTATTTCGACCGGCCTGGATTGGTTCTGGGTGCGACTGGCGGGGTTTTCGGATGAGGCTACCGTGGATTTTCAGCTCCCCCGGAATGTGTTGAATGAACCGATGACATTTTCCATCCGCTTTATGGGAGAATCCGGTTTTCGGTATGGCGACAATGATCCTTACATCGATACTCTGGATGTGGTAATTAACGGTACCCGTATCATCGATGACATTACCATTTATCGCACCCAGTCCCGTCTGGTGACCGAAAACCGGGCTCAGCTGGCGCCTTTCCGGCCGGGGAACAATAAGTTAACCATTCTGCACAAGGGGAATCTGGAAGGCAGTCGGGTGTTGATGGACTATTTCACTGTTCAGGTCAGGCGGCCGCTGATTGCCGAAAACGGGGTGCTTAAGATCCGGGATGTCTTTGACGGAGGATTCCGTTCCTATACGGTCAGCGGTTTTCCCGGGGGTGACACCCGGGTGTGGGATGTGACCCGTTTCGCCGATGTTCGGGAAATCCATCCCCTTCGGAATGGCACCACGGTCGTCTTTCAGGATAGTGCCGGAAGCGGCGAGGGACGGGAGTATCTGGTCTTCCATCCTTCGGTGATCCGGGAGGTAACCACGCTGGAACGCATGCCCAACCGTCCCAATTTACGGGATGCTTCCCGGCGGGGACGACTGATTGTGATTGTTCCGGAAAAATTTTATGAGGCTACGGAAGCCTTCGAAACCTATCGGGAGACCCATCCTATTTTTCCGGTGGAAACCGAGCGGGTGATTCTGGAAGATATTTATCGGGAGTTTTCCAGCGGTGTGCCGGATGTGACGGCCATCCGGGACTTTTTGATGTGGGCCTATTACAATTGGAGCCTACCGCCGGAGTATGTGATGTTGATGGGCGATGGCAGCTACGATTACAAAGGCATCGAAGTATCGGTGGATCAAAATCATATCCCGACCTTTCAAATCAGCGGCAGCGACGAGGTCTCCAGTCGGGAAACCGACTATTTTTACGTGGCCTTTGGCTGGAATGGCAGCAATATGCGCAACATCGATCCCTGGCTGCCCATTGGGCGGGTGCCGGTGAATACCGTTCAGGAAATCGAAATCTTTCTGGAAAAGCAGCGGCGGTATATCCGTTCTTACTTGATCGATCCCGAGACCAATGGCTGGCAAACCATTATGACGTTTGTGGCCGACGATGAGATAGGAACCTACACCAACGAGTGGGAGCATCTAACGCAAACGGAAAATTTGATCAATCGCTACGTGGAGCCCTTAAAAAAGTTCATTGTGCGAAAAATCTACTTAACCGATTACGAGACCGAACCGGGTGGATTGGGGCGCATCAAACCGGGGGCCAACGAGGATTTGATGAACCAGATTAATCGGGGAACGTTGATCATCAACTATATCGGTCATGGGGATCCCGCCACCTGGGCGCATGAGCAGGTGCTGGTGCAGAGCCGCGATTTACCCAAATTCGATAATGTGGATCGGCTGCCCTTTTTTGTGGCGGCCACCTGCGACTGGGCCAAATACGACGATCCGAAAGAATCGTCCATGGCCGAAGAGATGATCTGGCTTCCCATGAAGGGAGGCATCGGGGTGCTGGCCTCATCTCGGCCGGTCTACTCCTCTTCCAATGCCCGCCTGGCATCCGATTTTTATTACAACCTGTTTACCCTGCCGGGAAAAAACAATCATTCCGAAATCGTAGGCGACGCCCTGGTGCGGAGTCTGGGTGGAGGCGAAAATGATCAGAAATTCCGCTATTTTGGGGATCCGGCGCTGCGACTGGCCGACCCCGACTACCGTATTCAAATCACCCATATCTCGCCCGATACCCTGAAGGCCTTGAGCAAGGTAACCGTAACCGGCCGGGTGGTCAATACCCTGGGAGAGCCATTGAGCGATTTTCAGGGTGATGCGGTAATGTGGGTGTTCGATGCGGAAGATACCAACGTGGTGGACCTAAGCTGGCGCGACATTGTGTACACCTATCAGGGAGGAACGGTGTTTAAGGGACGAATGAGCGTAACCGGCGGCGAGCTGGCGGCCAACTTCATCGTCCCGAAATCCATAAAATATAAACCCTTTCCCACGGGACGGCTGTATGTGTACGCCTGGAGCGAATCCCGGGGTGACGCCGTGGGCAGCGCCTACCGGCTCATGTTTTACGGCACGGAATCCCAGGTCGTGGACAACGAAGGTCCGCAGATCGAATTCTCTTTTGCCGATCAACCGGATTTCTTCGATGGCGACTACGTGAGCAGTCAACCGCGGGTCATTATCCGATTGTTTGATGAAAATGGCATTAACCTAACCCAGGAGGTGGGCCATCGCATCGAATTGACGATTGATGAACGCCTGAAAAAAGATGTGACGCCCTTTTTCGTGTATGACAAAGACAGCTACCAGTCCGGCAAGCTGGAATACACCCTGCCGCCCTTACCTGAAGGCATGCACCGAATGAAAATATCAGCTTGGGACAATTTAAACAACTACTCGGAACGAGAAATAACCTTCCGAACCATACGTTCCACCGAGATGATCCTGGATCAGGTGGCCAATTACCCCAATCCCTTTCGCGAGGACACTTACTTTACCTTTCAATTTCAGTCTCCCGGCGGCAGTGCGGAAGTGACCATTAAAATTTACACCATCACCGGTCGCCTGATCCGCGAGATCACCGACCTCGCCCATCCGGGTTTCAATAAAATTTATTGGGATGGTCGGGACGAAGCGGGCGATATTCTGGCCAATGGCGTGTATCTTTACAAAATTATTGTGGACGATGGGGAGAATCGCTTAGAAAAAATCGAAAAATTGGCGATTGTTCGCTGAGGCGGTTCCGTGGAACGGGGAGAAAAAAGAATTTTTTTGGAATAACATTGGAAAACGGTTAAAATCCTTTCTCAAAAGTAGAACGTTCCGGAATAAGCTCCCGTTGGCGGAAGGGCCCCCCAGGGGAAACAGAGGCGGAGAAACGAGCTCCCCTGGTGTGAGGGAGGGAGGCGCCGTTCAACCTATCGTGGGTATGGTATCGGAAAAGCGGAATGTAGGGTTCCCGACAAAGGAAATCGGCGGTGTCGGTCCAGCAGGCGGAGATCCACGTGGGCACAAAACCAAACATTTGACGAAAAAACGGAGGCGCGAAGCAATGGATTTACAGGCGATTCAAAACGCACTTCAAACGCATCAACTGGACGGCTGGTTGTTTTACGATTTTCACAACCGGGACGCCGTAGCCTATCGGATATTGGGGCTGGATTTTCAGCGGTTTCGTTCCCGACGCTGGTTTTACTACATCCCGGCACGAGGGGAACCGCTGAAGCTGGTGAGTTCGGTGGAAAAGACCAGTCTGGATGCTTTACCCGGTCAGCGGTTGGTGTATCTTTCCTGGCAGCAGATGCATCGGGGATTGAAGCAGATGCTGGGAGACGCCCGACGTGTTGCCATGCATTATTCTCCCATGAATAACATTCCTTATGTATCGCTGGTGGATGCCGGAACGGTGGAGGTGGTCCGCTCCCTGGGTTACGAGCCGGTTTCGGCGGCCGATCTGATTCAGGAATTTGAAGCCGTGATCAATGAAGAAGGCTATCGGAGCCATGTCAAAGCCAGTCAATTGGTGCACACCATCAAGGACGAAGCGTTTGAACGCATTGCCATGTCGATCCGCCACCAAAAGCCCATGACCGAATACGATATTCAGCAGTTTATTGAACGGCGATTTTCCGAAGAGGGGTTGACCAATGACGGGCACAGTCCCATCGTGGGGGTGAACGACCACCCCGCCGACCCGCATTTTGAACCCACCCCGCAAAACGCCCGGATCATCCGTCCCGGCGATACGGTGTTGATTGACCTGTGGGCCCGTTTAAACCAGCCCAACTCGATTTACTACGACATCACCTGGTGTGGTTTTGTAGGCGATCAACCGCCCGCAAAGTATGTGGAAATTTTCGAGGTGGTGAAGCGGGCGCGCAACGCGGCGCGGGATCTGGTGGTGCAGCGTTTCCAGCGCGGGGAACCCGTGTTCGGCTGGGAAGTGGATAAGGCCGCCCGGGAGGTGGTGGAACATGCCGGTTATGGGGAATATTTCATTCATCGAACCGGGCATTCCATCGGTGTGGAAGTCCACGGCAACGGCGTGAACATGGATAACCTGGAAACCAAAGACGAACGCCGCCTGATCCCGGGCATCTGTTTTTCCATCGAACCCGGCATTTATATTGAAGGGGAAATGGCGGTGCGTTCGGAAATCAATGTCTTTATCACCCTGGATGGCCGGGTGGAAATCCATGGCCCACAGCAGGAAGAATTGATCCGAATCGGGTAATCCCTTAAACGCCCTCGACGGATGGGATGGTGAAAAAGGCGACCGGTGCCGCTCCGGTCGCCTTTTCGGATGCATCCCCATAGAGGAATCCTCGCTCCCGCTTTTTTACGGGAACCTTCAATCGGGCGATTTTTATGCCTCCTGTGGCGGCATTCCGGATCGTCGGTGTCCGTCCGTTTCAAATAGCGGTTGCTTTTATCCCCCCTGTTTTTTAAAATCCTTTCCTTTTCTTTGAATGGTCTTGACCGATGGAGGCATACGGGTGAACGGGCGGTTAAGCCCTCAAGACCGGCACCGATGCCAGGGACGTCCGCGTGCTTCCCGGATGGTGTTCGGTTCCAGAGCCTTCCCCGGAATGTGGGCGGAAAAACCCCCTCAGAACCGGAAGCCAAATAGCGTAAGCAGAATGTAAGGCAAAAGGAGAGTGAATATGTTGGATGACAAAGCCTATAAGCAACGTGTCTACATCGAAGATGTTCATAAATACGTGGGCCGGGAAGTCATCATTGCGGGGTGGTTGTACAACAAGCGTTCCAGCGGAAAAATTCACTTTTTACTGGTGCGCGATGGCACCAACATCATTCAGTGTGTGGTGGTAAAAGGCGAATGTCCCGAGGCGGTCTTCGATGGATACGATGATTTGACCCAGGAGTCCGCCGTCATCGTCAAAGGAATGGTCAAGGAGGATAAACGTTCTCCGCTGGGATACGAATTGCTGCTGACGGATTTGCGCATTGTGCATCAGGCGCAGGATTATCCCATCACCAAAAAAGAGCACGGGATCGACTTTTTGCTGGATCATCGGCATTTGTGGTTGCGTTCCCGCCGGCCTTTTGCAGTCATGCGAATCCGGCACGAAATCATTCAAGCCATTCGGGATTTTTTCGACGAACGCGGATTTGTTTTGATCGATACCCCCATTTTTACGCCTACCTCGGCGGAAGGAACCACCACCTTGTTCGAGACGGAATATTTCGGCCAGAAGGCATATTTGACTCAGAGCGGACAGTTATATGCCGAGGCCGCCGCGCTGGCATTTGGTAAAGTGTACTGCTTTGGGCCCACGTTTCGGGCGGAAAAATCCAAAACCCGTCGGCATTTAACCGAATTCTGGATGGTGGAGCCGGAAGTGGCCTATTTCGATCTGGAAGACGATATGCGACTGGCCGAAGAATTTGTGAGCTACATTGTGCAACGGGTCCTGGATCGGCGTCAAATGGAGTTGAATATTCTGGAGCGGGACACCCGGTCCCTGGAAAAGGTGATCCCGCCGTTCCCGCGCATCAGTTACGACGAAGCCGTCCGGATGTTGCACCAGCATGGGGTGGACTTTCGCTGGGGCGACGATTTCGGAGGGACAGACGAAACCATCATCTCCCGTCAATTCGATCGACCCGTAATAGTGCACCGTTACCCGGCGGAAATCAAAGCGTTTTACATGAAGCGCGATCCGGAAAACGAAAAACTGGCGCTGGCCATGGACGTACTGGCTCCGGAAGGCTACGGGGAGATCATCGGGGGCAGCCAGCGCGAAGATGACTACCATACGCTGGTGAAACGTCTGGAAGAACACCAGCTGCCCCGGGAACCGTTTGAATGGTATCTGGATTTACGGCGCTACGGAAGCGTTCCTCATGCCGGGTTTGGACTGGGCATCGAACGCACCGTGGCCTGGATTTGCGGAGTACAGCATGTGCGGGAAACCATTCCTTTTCCACGAACCATTTATCGGTTGAATCCTTAACAAATCGGTCGTCGAGGTCCATGACAAAACCAAAATTGATCGGTGTATTCGGTGGTGGCCGGTGCGATGAGGGCGTTTATGAACAGGCTCGTCGAGTGGGGCGGGAAATCGCCCGCAGGGGGGGAATGGTGGTTTGCGGGGGACTCTATGGGG
>WFTQ01000034.1 GCA_015485355.1 bacterium
ATTCTGTCCCAAACCCTGCCGTTTTTTTTTAATACCCGGTATCAGACCATTGTGAATGATTATCCTAACGAAGGCATTACGGAAGGCGACAGCTGGTATACCATGCAGTTGCACATGGGCTTAGCGGCCCTGGCCAGAATGGGAGATTCATCAGCCCGGCGATTGCTGATGCGATCCCTGCCGGCGGTGATCGATCTGGCCCATAACGTGAATTATGAATTCCCGGTGAAATTTTTGTATGCCGGCAATCAGCCCAAATATGGATCCGAACCCGATGCCGTGGGGGGATATGCCTATCTGATGCTGGATGTGTTCGAGTTGACCGGGGACAGCACCTATCTTCAGGAGGCAATGCGGGGAATCTCTCACTTTGAGGGGAAAGGGTTCGATCTGATGTACGAGGTGCACATGAGTGCCATTGGTGCCGCCGCCTGTGCCCGATTGTATGCTCTCACAAAGGACCCTTATTATTTGAACCTGAGCTATATTGCCCTGGCCAACATCTTTCGTTTAACCTGGATGTGGGAGTGCGAGTACGGATACGGAAAATACTATCAAACTTTCATGGGCTTATCTCCCATGAAGCATAGCGCCGTGATCACCCCGAAAGAGCAATACGAAACCGTATTATATCTGCTGGAATACTCCCAATTCGTCGGAGGGGTGATTCCGGAGTTTATACAACAATTGATCCGCTCCTTTGTCGAGCATTCGCAGGCCGTATTGTATTACACCTATCCACCGCATCTTCCTCTGGAAGTGGTCCACACCGATTCGGCCCGTTATGGGTCATGGAATCATCCGGAGCTATACATTCCTTTGGAAGATTTACGGGAAGGTTGGGAGAAATCCGGCCAAATTGGTCAAGAGATCTATGGAGCGGGGACGGCTTTTGCCATGGCCACGGTGGAAAATCTGGTAAAAATCGCCCGCTCGGATCACCCGTCCCCGGACCGGTCTTACGATTGGATACTGCGAGGGCCGTATCCCAATCCTTTCAACGAAACCACCGAATTTATTGTGCAGCCGGTGGGGGGGAAATCGCAGAATCGTTTTGTAGAATTGAAGATATTTAACATTTTAGGGCAGGAGGTTTATCGCCGTCGGATGGCCTTGACCGACCGGAAACACCTCCGGCTGCTCTGGCAGGGGCGCAATACGCAGAACATTCCGGTAGCCTCCGGTGTGTATTTTTACCGCGTCACCCTGGGGCAAACCAGTCGTTACGGCAAATTGATGTTGGTCCGCTGAGGGTGCCAAGAAGCGGATATTCCCGATAGATGCGTGGGAAGAGCAAGCAGGGAGGACACGACGATGGAAAGGCTCGATTTGACCGGAACCTGGCGGGTGGTTCCTGAGGAGGGGGATCTGCCGGAGGCGGTCGCCAAACGGTTCCCCGGAAACGGATTGCCTGCGGAGGTACCCGGAACCATCCATACCGACCTGCTGGCCGCCGGGCTCATCCCGGACCCGTTTGTAAGCCGAAATGAGCGGGAGGTGCAATGGGTTCATCATATGAATTGGTGTTATCTCCGGGAGTTTACCCTGGATCCCCAATGGTTGCATCCGGATGCCCCTCTTTTTTTGGTCTTCGAAGGGGTGGATACCATTGCCACCATTCGCTTGAACGGCAAAGACATCGCCACCACGGAAAACATGTTTCTTCCCTGCCGTGTTCCGGTAAACGATGATCTCATCGCGGGTACCAATCTTTTGGAGGTGCGCTTTGTTTCGCCTTTGACCTACGCTTTGGGCCAGGTTGAGAAGCATGGCGCCCTGGATGCGCCCAACCATGCCGAACGGGTCTACATTCGAAAAGCGCAATACGCATTCGGTTGGGATTGGGGGCCCTCTTTACCCACGGTGGGTATCTGGCAGCCCGTTTATCTGGAAAAACCCGATGTGGCCAGGATCGTCTATCTTCGCACTCATCCGGTGGTCGTGTCGGAACACCAGGCCCGGCTTCGGCTGGACTTTCACCTGGAGCGGTTTTCACAGGAAGCCGTTCAACTGGAGCTGGCGTTGATGATTCCTGGAGAACCGAACCCGGTCTGGCACGCGGAGCTCCGGGTGACATCCGCCAGAGTATCCTGTCCAATGGAAATTCGGCGGCCCCGCCTGTGGTGGCCCAATGGTATGGGGGAACCCTTTTGCTACCGTTTACGGGCGAGGTTGATGCATCACCGTCGCGTGCTGGATGAGGGCCAATGGTTGTTGGGAATACGGAAGGTGGAATTGCAACTGCAGGATCACCGGGGAAGACCGGCGTTTCGTTTTCGCATCAATGATCGACCGCTTTACATTCAGGGGGCCAATTGGATCCCTGCGGATGCCTTTTTACCAAGGGTTTCCCCTCAAAAGTATCGCCGTCTGCTTCAAATGGCCCGGGATGCCGGTATGAACATGCTCCGCGTCTGGGGCGGGGGGCGGTACGAATCCGACATCTTCTATCGGTTGTGTGATGAGATGGGGATCCTGGTATGGCAGGATTTCATGTTTGCCTGCGGAAATTATCCCCAACATTCGGCTTTTCTGGAAAACGTTCGTCGGGAAGCCACCCATCAAATTTTACGACTGCAACATCATCCCAGTCTGGTGCTCTGGTGTGGGAACAATGAGAACGAGTGGATCTGGCATCAACATACCGGCAGGCCTCTGGAAGAAATGCCGGGATACGACATATTTCATCGGTTGCTACCGGAATTGTGCCGGCAACTGGATGATACCCGACCGTATTGGCCTTCCTCCCCGTTTGGAGACGATCCGGACCCCAACGACATGCACTCCGGCAATCGGCATCAATGGTCCATCTGGAGCATCTGGCAGGATTATTCCAGGGTTAAGGAGGATCACAGCCTGTTTGTCACCGAGTTTGGATTTCAGGCACCGGCTTCGCCGGAGACCCTGGCAAAGGCGATCCCCGAAAACGAACGTTTTCCCTGGAGCCGCACCATGGAACATCATAATAAACAGGAAGAAGGGACGGAACGGTTGTTTCGCTTTCTGGTTGCTCATCTGCCGGTGGCGACCGAATGGGAATCGTTTCTTTACTTGACCCAGTTGAACCAGGCCCTGGCGCTTCAAACGTGTGTGGATCACTGGCGGTTCCGCTGGCCGGAAACCGCGGGGAGTATCATCTGGCAATTGAACGATTGCTGGCCGGTCACCAGCTGGTCCCTGATCGATTCCGATTTACAGCCCAAAGCCGCCTATTTTGCGACCCGGCGGTTCTTTCGCTCCCCACGAGCAACGATTGAGGGAAACCAAAACAGCATCGAAGTTCGGGTGTTGAATATGTCTCCCGCAACCTGGAGCGGAACGCTGCATCTGGTTCAGTTCGATTTAAAAACCAATGCCGCCCGCTGGTCGGACCGACAGATGGTAGACATCCCTCCTGATCGGGTACAACGGGTTTTCCAACAGGATTGTGTTCTGACGGATACGGAGAAAGAATTCACCGTCTGGTTCTTACGGCTGCTCGATGAAGGAGACCGGGAAGTCTCCCGCTGTTATTATACCTATTTGCCTCTAAAGCACCTTCGGCTGAACCCCGAAGGGCTGAGTTGGAAAGTGGTTTTCGAAGATGCTCAGTGGCTGGAGGTGTGCCTGGAAGCCGGAACGTTTGTCCCCGGAATTTTTCTATATTGCCCCGGGGTGTTTTTTCCGGAAAATTGGCTGGATCTCTTCCCCGGGGAAGCGGTAAGCCAGAAAGGGCGGAAGCGCCGGCGGGAATCCGTGGTGGGGGATCTAAAGGTTTTTTTCCTGAATCAGTTTTATCCCCGGTAAAAAGGGTCGGGCCGCCTTTGTTCCCGGGCCGGGTGGCTGACCGGTTCCAGCTATCGAGGCAAGCGATGAATCGGGAGGCCTGTAGTTCCCAACGGCTTGTGTTTACGGCCTTCGATAAGGGTTCTCCCAAATGGGCAAGATGAAATTTGTCTTGATTTTTTTCGGTACCCCGTGTAAATTGGCAGCGCTTTAAGATCGATGGCGCCTTAGCTCAGTCGGTAGAGCAACGGACTGAAAATCCGTGTGTCCCCCGTTCGATTCGGGGAGGCGCCACCGGTAACGGGCATGAGGAGAAAGAATCATGCCCGTTTGCTTTTATAAGACCGGTCTCGGAGGCGTTTGGGCTCATGCTCCGGGATGAGAGACCCATTCAGCGGTGATCCTGCCCGGTAACTCAGACCACCACGCCGACAAAACGGATGCCGTCATTCGGGTTGGCGTTATTCACTTTAACAGAATCATCTTGCGCGTGCGGGTCCAGTTGCCCGCCTGCAGGCGATAGTAATATATCCCCGATGGTAGACCCCCGGCATTAAAGGATACCGAATAGCGTCCCGGATGCAGGGAATCATCCAGCAAAAGGGCTACCCGTCGGCCACGGGTGTTAAACACTTCCAGAAGCACTCGCTGGGAGGAATGCGCCGTAGAGCCCACCTCGAAGGCAATGGTGGTAACAGGATTAAAAGGATTGGGGTAACAGGGGTATAACCGATATCGCCCCGCGGTCGCACTGCTTTGCCCGGGGGAAAAGGTCACCACCGTTATCCGGGTCGTAGCCAGTGGAATGCGCTGTCCGGAAAGACTCACTTCCTGTAATCGGTACCAGTAGGTGTGCCCCTTTTCCACCTGATGATCCAGAAATTGGTATTTGCGTGTTCGAGAATGGTTCCCTGCTCCCCGCAGCGCGGGATGAGTTGCGTAACTGGCTAAAAATTGAAAGTGACTGCTGTCTTTCCGGGACTTTTCCAGTATGAAACCCAGGGTATTGATTTCCGAAGCGGTTTCCCATTTCAGTACAATGCCGTTTTGTACCACCTGCGCCGTAAAGAATCGCAAAGCCACCGGAAGGCTCTGATCGGTATTTCCATCGGAGTTTACGTTGCCGGCGGTTTGTCCGTAAGGCCCGCCCCATTGAAAATCTGGATAGGCGTTCCCGTTGCCGAGCAGTTGCAGAGACATCCCTGGGGCCTCGGTGCCGCTTTCGGCTATCCCAATGTCGCTGCTGGTGTCACCAGAAGCGACTCCGGCGGTGGCTGTGAAACTCCCTTCGTAACTAAGAAATTGAATCAAATTGCCCTGATAATCCAAACTGAGACCATCGGGCCCGTCCCGAAGGCCGGGTATTGGTTTGTAGTACACCTGTAAATCTCCCTGACGGATTCCCGGGGTAAAGGTGTCTATGGTATGAGTATCGTAAACGGTTCCTGTACTCCCATCGTACAGAGTCAGGGTGATGCGGGACAGATCGGTAAAGTAAGCCGGTACCACGACCTCGACGAATTCGTTGACGTCATTTCCGGCGTTATCGTAGTGGAATTCGTTGATCCAGATTTGGGGTGTGGAAAGCGGTCTTTTCAATAACCAGTCGATGGCGGTCCACAGCCAGTTCCAATCCGACTCTTTATCGTCCAGACTGTCGGCAAACGATGTGCCGTCCCGGCTGGTGTTTTCGTCGATTTCGGGATGAATACCCATCAATAGTACCCGACCGCTTCCGTAAGTCAAGGAGATGCCCCCCACACTGTCGTGGTAAGCGGCCCAGGTGAATAGGGTGTCTACCGCAACGCCCGCATGGGGCACAAAGGTCTGGCCCCCATAATAGAGCGAGGTCATGGTTGCGGGGGAGTACTGATTGACGGGATGTGCGGGGTTCAGGTTGACGGGCGTCATGGTATAATCGGGCCAGGGTGCGATGGCATCGATGGCCCCATTGGAAAATCCCTGAAACAGGTCCAGGGGATAGTCATAAGTACCGCCTTCCCATCGGATGGAGTCGGAGGCGTAATAGGCTCCGGCGCAAGTACCGATGTAACCCCCGCCCGAAAACACCAGGTCCCGAATGTGCTGCACCCCATTGGCATCGATGTAAAGTTTGTAATAATAAGCATCTCCTCCCGGCATAAAAATCGCCCGATAATAATTTTTCAGAACGTAGGTGTTGACATCCGAAGGGGTCACCCGCTCGTGAGAAATACCCTTCCAATCCAGAAAATTTTCAAAGGCGATCACCCCATCGATCCAGGCTCCCGGGCCGACGTAGATGGCAAATGTGGCCCCGTTAACGGCCGGAAGAGGATTTATCGCCAGCAGGATACAACACCCGAAAACGGTGATTTTTCCGCTCATCGTCACCCCCTTGGTTCAATGGGTTATCCTATTGTAGATTCAAAAAACCCCCAAAGGGAAAGGTCGATGCTTCGTGCTCGTGTTTTTCAAGTGGGGGTGGGATGTCACCCTGTTCCTGTGGTGGCATTGTCTACAGTATGAAGTACGATTCGTAGTCAATCCGGGCATTTTTGAGCCGGTAAGCACCGCTACGACGATCCAGCACGTATTCACCCTTCCATTCTCTTCGGGCGATGGTCTGCAGAATGTGGATCAGGGTGTCGATTTCCTGTTCGGTATTGTAAATACCGAAACTCACCCGAACGGCCCCGGGGATCCGGGAACGATCTCCTCGACGAATATCTTCTTCGATGACGGCGGCTTCTTCTTCCGAAATACCCAACATCAGTTTGATGTATGGATGGGCGCAAAAACAACCGTTACGCACGGCAATACCGGCTTCGTGATTGAGGATGGCGGCCACCAGGGCATGGTGCAATGCTCCAATATTAAAGGTGATCACCCCCAGGCGATGTTCGACCTGATTGGGATCATCACCGCCAAGAATACGGATCTCGGGAATCTCCCGCAACCGTTCCAGGGCATACCGGGTCAGTCGGGCTTCGTGTTCCGCCACGCGCTCCATGCCGATTTCTTCCAGAACCATCATGGCTTTGACCATGGCCAGTACACCGACCGTGTTGGGTGTACCGGCTTCTTCCTTTTCCGGGGGTGCCGTCCATTCGACCCGATCATAAGAGACGATGTCCACGGTGCCGCCGCCTACCATGTCGGGTTCGCCCGTCTGGAAAACTGCCTGATCCCCGATCAGGACACCGGCGCCGAAGGGGGCGTACATTTTGTGAGCCGAAAAGGCTAAAAAATCAATGTGACCCGGATCCGCTTGGGGTCGCATGTCGATCTTTCGATGGGGAATCAGTTGAGCAGCATCGACCAGAATCTTGACCCCATAGCGGTGGCAAATTGCCGCCAGGCGATGAATATCATTGACCCATCCAGTCACGTTCGAGGCTCCGGTGACGGCGAACAGTTTTACCCGATCCCTATGTTGTTCCAGTTGCCGAATCAGATCCTGTTCCCGCAGACGTCCCTGGGAATCCACATCGATGTGGATGACGCCGGCCCGCTTTCGCCAGGGAAGGTCGTTGGAATGATGCTCCATGCGGGTGACCAGTACATTGTCTCCCGGGGAAAGGTCCAGCCGGTGGGCCAGTTTGTTAATCGCCTCGGTGGTGTTCTTCACAAAGATCACCGCATGACCGGATAGGTCCAGCCCCACAAAGCGAGCGACTTGCTCCCTGGCCTGATCGTACAGTTCGGAACTGAGCTGGGATTTGAACCCGCTGCCTCGATGAATGCTGCTATACCAGTTCATCAGTTCGTTTATCTTATCGAGAACGGGCCGAAGGACGGGGGTACTGGCGGCGTTGTCGAAATTGATATACGGAGCGTGCGAGCCGTCCAGAAGCGGAACCCGGGTATGAATCCCCACCACATAATCCCGTACATTTTCGATGGTGATCCCGCCATGGGCGGATTGACGCAAATAGTCCATAAGGCATTTCCCCTGGATTTTGGTTGCAATGTCCGGCTCTATGAGAAAGATCGGGAAGATGATCCGAAACGCATTACCTCGGATACGAAACGAATCGCATTTTTAAATAAAATAAGAGAAGAATGGTTAAAAAGCTCAAGAAAGTACTTTTTTCGGACTTTAAGGCCGCCTTCAGGTCCGGGTCGACCGGATGCGCTGGCGGTGCGGGGGAGAAGCGGGGGAAAAAGCGCGGGACCTGCTGTTGATACCGGCGATAAGTGGACCCAAACAATTCCGTCAACTTTTGCTCCTCCAGGCGGACAATCCAGTAATACTGAAAACCGAAATAAATCCAGACGATGAATAGGAGCCAGGGAGTCCACACGTTGGGGATGATCGCCGCCCCGGTGTAGATGAGCATGTTCCCGAGGTAAAGGGGGTTGCGCACATAGGCGAAAGGACCGTCAGTCACCAGTCGGGGGGCACCCACCTGGCGGGTGCGAGTAGCCCCTCCGGCGTAGCTCACTCCCCAGAGGCGAATCGCTTCTCCCAAAAGCATGCCCATAAGGCCCAGAAAAAAGGATTGGGGTGTGGGCCGGGCAAAGTATACAATGATCAGCACCAGGGGTAGCGGGGTTATACCGCGGTATTTGAAAAAGAATTCTCCCAGTGTCACGGTAGTTCACTCCAGAATTGTTTGACATGTTCGGTATGCCGGCGAATACTTTCCAGGATAATTCCCGCCACTTTCAGGGCCCGGCGGCCATCCTCGGCCGTTACCGGTGGATCGCAATCTTCCAGTATGGCCCGACAGAAGAGCTCCAGTTCGTAGCGCAGGGGATTGATCTCCCGTTTCTCCAGTCGGGCGTATCGTATTTCCTTCTTTTCCATTCCCTTTTCAATTTCGCCCAGAGAAAAGGCCAGCTCGGTTCCCGGAAGGGAAAACGAAGGCTGGTCCAGATAGTACAGCTCGGAAAAGCCTTCCAGGAAGTCTACGGAAATGTAGGCATTCGGTTGGAAAAATCGCATTTTACGCATGTTGCGGGCGGAAATGCGGCTGGCCGTAACGTTTGCCACACAACCGTTCTCAAACAGGACCCGGCAATTGGCGATGTCTTCGGTGTTGGATATCACTCTCACCCCGCTGGCCCGGACTTCCGTTACCGGGCTGTGAACGAAACTGAGAATCAAGTCGATGTCGTGAATCATCAGGTCCAGGACCACGGCGACATCCGTACCCCGGGGATTAAAGTTCGCCAGGCGATGGGATTCGATGAACAGGGGATTAATTTGTAACGGTTCGATGGCCAGAATGGCCGGGTTAAAGCGTTCGATGTGCCCCACCTGGATTTTTAAATTTCGACTCTTCGCCAGGGCGATGAGCTCGTCGGCTTCCGCAATCGTGGTGGTCATCGGTTTCTCGATAAAAACGTGGCGGTTCTCCTGCAACGTCCGTCGGGCATACTCATAATGCACCCGAGTGGGAGTAACGATGCTGATAGCCTCGCAATCTTGCAGCAGACGCTCGAAATCGGAGTAAACGGGGACACGAAATTCCCGCCCGATGTGTTGGGCCCTCCGGGCATTCACGTCATAGATGCCCACCAGTTCGGCCCGTTCGATACGGGTTAACTGGTGAACATGGAGACGACCCAGATGCCCCACCCCCACCACTCCTATTTTGACGCTATCCTTTTTCATAGGGAATTTCTTTTAATTCTTCCAGGCGATAGGCCTTCCGCCCTTCTATGGAGATGAATATGACTTCCACTTTACGATCTTCCAGATAATAGACCCATTTCAGGTAGGGTTTTCTTTCCGGATCCAGGCTACGGTCTTCAACAAAGTCCGGTTCCCCATAAAGGATGAAGATTTTTCCAATATCGGTTTCCCAGCCTTTTTCCCCCTTGTCGCTCCAGCGGCGATTGGCGATGTCCACCCTGCGATAGAATTCCGCCATGGCTTCGTTGAAAGGGGTACCCGGTGTCGGGTCGCGCTCCCGCCAGAACTCCCGAAAACGTCGCTTTAACAGGGGAAGAGGCGCATCCCGAAACCTCAGATAGTCGTCCTCCTCCATCAGATAACGCAATGGCTTTATGGCCTGACGCAGGTTCCATAAGCTTAAGGGTTTATCGAACCAGATCACCTTAAAGGGGGATGTTCTTTTAATCGCTTGCGATGAAAACCCCCACTCGGTGCGAATCTCGTATTTCCCTTCCGGTAAAAGATGAGCGGCCATTGGAACGGCCAGAAAGGTGACCCGGGGAGGCGCCGTCCAGCTGGTATCGGTTTGCAGGGCTGTTCGTCCGGTCTCGTCGCTGTAAATGCCGATTCGAAACGTGCGCAAGAAGTCCTCTTTGGGTGTCCGATAATGAAAAAGTACCGTAACATCGCGATTAAAATCCCAGTGTTGCCCGAAAGCCGAAGGCCGGCCCGGGAATTGAGGGAACGCCTCCGGCGGGGCAGTGTCCGGATAAATCAATAAGGGACCGCTGATGAAAGGTTGTCGGTCGAAGGTTAAATCCATTTTCCGTTTAATTCGAAACTGTAACGCCCCGTTCAAATCGGTGTACCGAAAGTATACCGAATACTTGGCCGGGGGTACGGTTAGGGTGTCCATCGTAAAGTGAAAAAGGTGTTTTAAATTGGTGGAGTCGAATGTAGCCGTTTGAACGGTGGTTTGCCAGAGCCGGGTGTAACCGTGTGCGTCGTCGTTTTCTTTGAACACCACTTCAATTTCTGCATCGGCCACATACTTTTCCCCCTGAGTGCGGAAGAGCAAGTAATCGTATTGAATTTCCACAAATAGATAAACCCGAAATGCGGTGCTGTCTTTAAACACAGGAAAAGGGCGAAATGCCACCGGTTTTTTCTGCACCATTCCTTCGAATGGCCGCTTTAATCGATAGATTTCTTCATATTGAGGGTGGGCGGTGGAATGCAAGAGAAATAAAAAGAGCAGGTAGATGATCCGCCGCGGTTTCATGGTCGCCTTTTTTGAAAAATATAAGGGAACCATCCGATCAAAAGCAACCTCTATCCATTTTCCACGGAAATTAAAGAAAAAGGATGGGGGTTGCAGTTTTTCTTTCAAATCTTTAAAATGGGGGGCAGGTTCCAGGAAGATGGATTGGAGGCATCGTCGGTAACGGTTTTCCCGGGTTGGGGAAAGATGGACCACAAACAACAGAGGAGAGTGATGAATGGCAACCCATGTGTCCCTTCCGTTGGAGAGGCAGGAACCCTCCGCTTTTTACCGTTGGTTGGTGTTGGCGGTGGCCAGCTTAGCCATGTTCGGCAATTATTATGTGTACGATAGTATCAGTCCCCTTGCCGATGTGTTGAAGCAGCAGCTGGGCTTTTCGAACACCAACATCGGGATGTTGAACGCCATTTATAGTTTTCCCAACATTTTTATGGTGTTGGTGGGAGGCTTTATTATCGATCGGATTGGAACTCGAAGGGCGACCTTGATTTTTGCCACATTGTGTTTTGTGGGGGCCGGTTTGACCGCGGTCTCTCCCCGATTTGAGGTCATGGCCGCCGGTCGATTGATTTTCGGCCTGGGTGCCGAATCGTTAATCGTGGCCGTGACGACCGCCCTGGCGAAATACTTTAAAGGCAAAGAACTCAGCTTTGCTTTTGGGATGAATCTAACCATCGCCCGGTTAGGCTCCTTTGCCGCCCTCAATTCTCCCACCTGGGCCAAAGCGAGCTATGCCCACTGGCAATGGCCCCTGTTGATTAGCGTGATCGCGGGACTGATATGTGTTATTGCCGCAGCTGTTTACTGGCTGCTGGATGCCCGTGCCGAAAAAAGGTACGTGGTGGGTCGGGAAGAAGAACCCGAAAAGGTGGTGCTGCGGGATATTTTCCGTTTTGGTCGGTCCTACTGGTATATTGTTTTGTTGTGTGTCACCTTTTATTCGGCCATTTTTCCCTTTCAAACCTTTGCCGTTAAATTTTTCATCGAGGCCCATGGTACCAGCCGGGAACTGGGTGGATTTCTGAATAGCATGCTGACCCTTTTTGCCATGATATTTACCCCCTTGTTCGGCCTATTGGCGGATACGATCGGCCGGCGGGCCTTGTTGATGATGTTTGGCTCTCTGTTGCTCATACCGGTTTACCTGTTGATGACGTATACCGGCATTCCGCTTTATCTTCCCATGGCCATGATGGGCATCGCCTTTTCTCTAATCCCTGCAGTGATGTGGCCCTCGGTGGCTTACATCGTGGAGCAGTCGAAACTGGGCACCGCTTATGGATTAATGACCATGATTCAGAATATCGGTTTGTTTGCCTTTAATGTCATCATTGGATGGGCGAACGATTTCATGCAGGCCGGCAGAGACAACCCCGAAGGCTATCAACTGGGCATGTGGATCTTTACCTCTCTGGGCTTCTTTGGCTTTCTATTTGCCTTTTTATTAAGGAAGAACGAAATGAAACCCCATAGCCACGGGCTGGAATGGAGCCGTAAAGAAAGGGAACGCCGAAGGCCCTCCCCTTCGATAGACCGGTGAGTACGGGAGGTTGGCATGTCCAATGGTATGGCAAAGTGGGGATCGTTGGAATGAGGAGGCGGCGATTACCGGGTTGGTGTAAGAATCCCTTGCCTGAACCAGTGGCCGTACCCAAGAAGTGATGTCCTGGGTGGTTGGATGCAAGCCAAGGGGTAGGTCGCCCTCAAAGGGGGGATTTTGCGCACCGATCAATCCCGGGAGGGTTCGGTGAGCGCCAGGGCAATGCCAAAGACAATAAAGGGGCCCCCCACAAAAAACATCTTTGCGGGTACTTCCTGAAAAAATAGATAGGCCAGCAGAGAGGCCAGAATCAATTCACCCAGAAGCATCAGGTTGATTTTATAGACCTGGATGCGGCGGGCCGCCCAATTGATCAGCGAATGCCCTACTCCCGTTGGTCCCATGGCCAGCAGGAACATGAATAAATGAACGGTCCAGGTATAGCGAATCAGTTCGTGTCCTGCAGAGAGGTTGAGGAGCAGCAGCACCAGCGTGGCCGATCCGTATACCATAAGCAAATAAGGCGATAAATCGATATGCCCCCGCAGGTAGCGGGCGATGAGCAAGTAAAAAGTAACAAACACGGCGCTAATCAGGGCCAGCATGTCCCCGATGAAGTATCCGGGGGCGAAAGTGAGGTCATACCCGCCGATGAGGAAAATTCCCACCAGGGTGACGGAGACGGCAATGCCGGTGCGATAAGAACTCTTTTCTTTCAGCCAGATGCGGGAAAACCAGACCGCAAAGACTGGATGTGTGGATTCCAATACCAGCGATTGGGCCACCGTGGTGAATTGGAGGGAGGCAATCCAGGTGGCGAAATGGAGGGCCAACATGGCCCCGGCAATGAAAACCAGTACGAAATGGCTCCCGGAAAGCCCCTTCAGTTGCCAGAAATGTCTTCGGACCGAGGCCAGAGAAAAGGTTCCGAATAGCAAAAACGACCACCAGAGCCGGTAGAACGATATGACGAGTGCAGGCGTTTCTCCACACCAGCGGATTAGAATGGACGCCCAGGAAGTCATGAACACCGCAAAAATCAGGATCAAGTAGGTGATCGGTTTTGGGGGGCTCGGCTTGCTTTGCATGGAATGTTTTGCTATAATATGCTCGAACGGGATTTTAACATTTTTTCAGTACCGAAAGGAAATAAAATATATAAAAAAAAGATCAGTAGGTATGATTTAAATTTTTGGAGGACACAATGGACTTCAACGAGATCGCTCTGGAGTTTGTAAAAATTTATTATTCCTGCCATCCCAAACAATTGCCCGAGGACAAGGAGGAGGCGTTTAAGGAAATGTCCCGGCTTCATGGAAAATATAAAAACAAACTGATTGAAAAGGCTCATCGGAAAAGCGAAGATTTCTTTAGTGACAAGTTGTAGAGGGAATCGGATCCGGGGAATTCACCGGACGGGAGTTCCCCGGTGCAGACCCATTCAGGGGCAGGGAATGTTTTCCCGGTTCGCCGCCTTTTAGAGAGAATCAACAGACCTGCCGTGCTTTCACTCCTGAAAGATGTCCATTCGTTATGCCGGTGAGGAGTATCGGTGGTAACGGCATGTTTATTTGCAGACGGGAATGATGATTTTCACGGTTTTTTCGATTGACATTGAGGGGGCCGTGTGATATTTTTGAGCTGATCTTTAAATAAAAATCCATATACAATGGGAATATAAATAACGCATGAACAATGGGTTAGAGGGATATTTGTTCCATTTAACAAAAGGAGGCACGTATGTCAGCTAAGAAGTCCCCGTCGGCAGCCACAGGGAACGAAGGATGGTTGTTTTCCATGGATGAAGATGTTGAGGCCAAATCGACCCCCGCGCAAAAGACAGCCCAAAGGGACACGGGGCAACCGAAAGAAGCGAAAGGGATGAAATTCCAGCACTATTTTTCCCGGCCCGGAGTTCACCCTTTCGATGCCATAGAGTGGGAGAAGAGGGAGGCTCTGATCACCAATGAGAGAGGGGAGATTGTTTTTCAGCAGACCGATGTGGAAGTGCCCGCGTTCTGGTCTCAGCTGGCCACCAATGTGGTGGTATCGAAATATTTTCATGGCAAGCCGGGCACATCCGAACGGGAAAACAGTGTCAAGCAATTGATTGAACGGGTGGCCCGCACAATTGCGGATTGGGGGATCCAAGACGGATATTTTGCGGCATCCAAGGACGGGGAAGTGTTTTACACGGAATTGACGGCCTTATTGGTGAACCAATATGCCTCCTTTAACAGTCCCGTTTGGTTCAACGTGGGGATCGAGGAGAAGCCTCAATGTTCGGCCTGTTTTATTAACTCCGTAAAAGACACTATGGAGAGCATTCTGGATTTGGCCAAGATCGAGGGGATGTTATTCAAGTATGGCTCGGGCACGGGTACCAATCTGTCGGTTTTGCGTTCTTCTAAGGAACCGCTTTCCGGCGGAGGCAAGGCGTCCGGACCGGTTTCCTTCATGAAAGGCTTTGATGCCTTTGCCGGGGTGATTAAATCCGGAGGAAAAACGCGGCGGGCGGCGAAAATGGTGATCCTGAATGTGGATCATCCCGATATTGTGGAGTTTATTAACTCCAAGGCCAACGAGGAAAAGAAAGCCTGGGCGTTAATCGATGCCGGGTATGATGGTTCCATCAACGGCGAGGCTTATAGTTCAGTGTTCTTCCAGAACGCCAATCATAGTGTTCGGGTCACGGATGAATTCATGCGCGCCGCGGAAGCGGATCGCGAGTGGGTGACCCGTGCGGTTACCACCGGTCAGCCCATGGACACCTATCGGGCGCGAGATATTATGCATATGATCGCCGAGGCCACTCACATCTGTGGCGATCCGGGAATGCAATTCGATACCACCATTAACGATTGGCATACCTGTCCCAATTCGGCCCGGATCAATGCGTCGAATCCCTGTTCAGAATATATGTTCATTGACGACACGGCTTGCAATCTGGCCAGTTTGAATTTGTTGAAATTTCTGGACCAGGAGGGGCACTTCGATGTGGAGTCGTATAAGAAAGCCGTACGGGTCATCATTACGGCCATGGAAATCATTGTGGACAATTCCAGTTATCCCCGCAAGGAAATTGCCCGCAATTCCCACAAGTTTCGAACCCTGGGACTGGGGTATGCCAATTTGGGGGCGTTGTTAATGTCTCTGGGATTGCCTTACGACAGCGATGAAGGGCGGGCATATGCGGGAGCGGTGACCTCCATATTAACCGGGCATGCTTACACCACCTCGGCGGAGCTGGCCAAATGTATGGGACCTTTCGAGGAGTTTCCCAAAAATCGGGAACCCATGTTACGGGTAATCCGGAAGCACCGCGATGCCGCCCACCAATTGGAATCCCGTTTGCTCCCCGATTATTTGTATGAGGCCGCCACCTCGGCGTGGGATACGGCCCTGGAACTGGGGGAACAGTATGGGTATCGAAATGCCCAGGTATCGGTCCTGGCGCCCACGGGGACCATTGCGTTTATGATGGATTGCGATACAACGGGGGTGGAGCCCGATATTGCCCTGGTCAAATACAAGAAGTTGGTGGGTGGAGGCATGCTGAAGATTGTGAACAATTCCGTGCCTCGGGCCCTCAAACGGCTGGGCTACGACGAGAAAACGGCAAAAGGCATCATCGATTACATCGATGAGCATGATACCATCGAAGGGGCTCCGGGATTAAAATCGGAACACCTGCCGGTTTTTGATTGTGCCTTTAAACCCATGAATGGGGTACGCTCCATTCATTATATGGGGCACGTGAAGATGTTGGCCGCGGTACAACCCTTTATCTCCGGGGCTATCTCGAAGACGGTCAACGTCCCCGAAGAAACCACCGTGGACGAAATCATGGAAATTTACCGGAAGGCCTGGAAGATGGGAGTCAAAGCCATTGCGATTTATCGGGATAATTCCAAACGGACCCAACCTCTATCTACGGTGGCCAAAGATGCGGTGAAAGAATATGGTCGGCCTTATCGCCGGCGCCTGCCGGATGAACGCAACGCCATCACCCACAAATTCTCTGTGGGAGGGCACGAAGGCTACATCACCGTGGGCATGTACGAGGATGGTTCGCCGGGCGAGATTTTCATCGTCATGGCCAAGGAAGGATCCGTGGTTTCCGGTTTGATGGATTCTTTTGCAACGGCCATCTCCCTGGCCCTGCAATACGGTGTGCCCCTCAAGGTGCTGGTGGATAAATTCAGCCACACCCGTTTTGAACCATCCGGATATACGGGAAATCCCAATATCCCCTACGCCAAATCGGTAATGGATTACATCTTTCGATGGTTGGCCCTGAAATTCTTGCCCAAGGAGGAGAAAGAAAAGTATCTGGAGCTGCGGCAGGAAACCGAGACGTCTGGCATACAACCCCCGGAAGAAAAGGAGGTGGCCACTCGCGGTTCTCTGGAAGAGCAAGAAAAACATACCTTTCGAATGCAAGCCGATGCTCCCAATTGTCCCGTATGCGAGAGCATTATGGTGCGCAACGGAAGTTGTTACAAATGCATGGAATGTGGCACAACCAGCGGTTGTTCTTGATGGATAACCGTGTTCGGAGAGATCACTGCGAAAAACGGTGGCGGTAGAAAAACCGCCACCCGGGGAAACGATTGTATTGGCGGGGCGGTATCGGCGGTAGTTTCTTGAAGACGATGATGCCGTGTGGCCCGGCTGATCGTGGCTCCTGTCAATCAACCCAATCGATGGATATTTTACCGATGCCCGCATCGATGCGGATGTCCATGCTATAAGGCGCCTTTCCCCAGTTCTCGTTGAAATAGTAGTTGTTCTTCTTGTACACCTCGTCGATGCTGAAAGAAGTGAGAAAAGTTTTGTTGACTTTCAGGCGCACGCCGATGTTTCGTGGAAGGGAAAGGAGGAGTTTCCCCATGCCGATATTGATGTCGATATCCGCGTTTTGGCGAAAATTCCCGCTCAGGTCGACCTCATAGCTGCCCAGGCCCCCGTCGAATTTGAAATAGGAGAAATTGGCGTTTCCCAGGCGCTCTAAATATAGTTTCCCCACACCGGCCTCAACCTCCAGTTCTTCCATCGGGATGGAATTGGGGTGTTCAAAATTCACATTCAGGCCACTGACTCCCACGCTGAGTTCTAATTTTTCCATTTGCAGCCCTCCCAACTCGATTTCTCCCTTGACAACACCAAATTCCAGGAGAAGAGCAATGGGAATGCGCGGGGTAAATTTTATATTGCATTCATTGCCGTAAATTTCATCCAGGGAGGAAATGTTGGTGGATGAATCCTCGTCTTCTTCTTTCTTCTTTGTGGGTTTATCGGTAAAGCGGATGCTTAACTGGCCCTTGCTGCCCACGACCTCATAACTGATTTTGGGAGGAATCTTGCGGAAAAGAAATTCTCCCTCCATCACCCGTGCGGAATTGCCCGGAGCCAGGTAGAAAAGTCCCGTCCCGACGAAGATTCGGGCGGATAAGGCTTCTTCACCTGTCCAATCGATGATTCGCCGGAGTTTACTGGTGCGGTCGGGCGGTCCTGCCAGAACGACCAGGCCGAAACCCAGCATCCAAAGCCAGAGAACGGAAAGGTGTGGGGATCGTTGAAGCATTCTTAAAAAATTTTATCTTTGATTATTTTATTTAACATTTCCCGCGCCCGAAACAGCCGGGCTTTAACGGTTCCGATGGGAATGTTTAATAGTTCGGCGATTTCTTCATAGGATTTTTCCTCCTGGTGCCGCAGTAAAATGACGGTGCGATATAAAGTCGGCAGGGATTCGATGGCCTCCTGAAGCAGGCGCTTGCGTTCTTGTTCCAAAAGGCGTTTTTCGGGAGTGGGTTCCTTGTCGGGAAGATCCACCCGGATTTTTTCATCCTTGTATTGGATGGGTTGGTCGATGGAGAACGTTTTCAGTTTCTTCTTCCGCAGAAAATCGATGCAGTTGTTCGTCGCGATTTTCATCAACCAGGTGGAAAAAGCAAACGTTTCGTTAAATGAGTGAATGGCGTGAAACGCTTTCATAAATGCTTCCTGGGTTAAATCTTCGGCTTCCTGAGGATTTTGAACCATCCGGTACATGACATGATATACCAGATTCCGGTATTGGTTGAGTAGTTCTTCAAAAGCTTTCTGATCGCCCCTGCGGGCAAGTTGAACCAGACGTTGATCTTTCGCTTTACGATCTTCTTTTTTCGTATCGGACATGGGTGTACGGGTCGTGATTGGATTTGTTGCAATGGGTGTTTGACATCAAAGCCCCAGCCGGTCGGCAATGCCCTGCATGGCGGTGAGCACCCGTTCAATGTGCTCGTCCAGGGGAACGCCCAGTTCTTCGGCCCCCCGGATCATGTCCTGACGGCTGACCTGCCGGGCAAAGGCTTTATCTTTGAATTTTTTCTTAACCGATTGGACGGTCACATCGGCAATTTTTTTACTGGGGCGCACATAGGCCACTGCGGTGATAAAACCGCAGAGTTCATCCACGGCATACAAGGCTTTGGCCATGCGGGTGCGTCGCGGTACCCCGGTGTGGTCGGCGTGGCCCAGAATGGCTTCGATCCACTCTTCGGGCAGGCCCCTGGCTCGGAGAATCTCGGCCCCCTTAAAGGGATGGTCTTCCGGGTCGGGGTACCGTTCGTAATCGAAATCATGCAGCAGCCCCACGATACCCCAGACCTCCTCGTCTTCTCCGAATGTTCGGGCATAAGCCCGCATGGCCGCCTCCACCGCCAGAGCATGCTTGATCAGATTGTCTTTCTGGGTGTATTCGGTCAGTAATTGATACGCTTGCTCCCGGTTCATGGGTCAGGCTCCTTTCTTTAACATGGTCGTTGCCCGGAAGAATGGGTCATGAAAAAGCAAAATAATAAAAAAATTTTTTCATGAGTAAGGAAAAATCATAAAGGTAGAAGCTGAACGCCGTAACGTCCAAGATGAAAAGCCCTCGCTATCTTTTGTTTGCAAAAAATAGGGACCGGCTTTAATTTATCACCATGTAGAGAAGTAAAAATAGAGAGGGGGCGCTATGCACAAGGGTATGGGATTCATCGTTTTGATGGTGCTTGTTTGGGGTTGTGCTCGGCAGCCGCAAGAGCTTGAAGGGGGACGGTGGGTGGACTTAAGTTATGATTTTTCGGAAGCAACCATTTATTGGCCCACTTCGGATCCCTTTCGGCTGGACACCGTGTTTTCCGGCACCACGGATCAGGGGTTCTATTACTCGGCCTTTAAATTTTGTGCAGCGGAGCATGGAGGCACCCACATGGACGCACCGGTACATTTTGCTCAAGGCCGACGCCCGGTAAATGAAATTCCGCTGGAACAGTTAATGGGGCCCGCCGTGGTGGTGGATGTTTCGGAAAAGGCATTGAAAGATCGGGATTATCGGGTTTCCGTTCCGGATCTTCAGGACTGGGAGGCCCGGCATGGACCCATACCCGAAGGAGCCATCGTATTGTTGCGTACCGGTTATGGACAGTTTTGGCCCGATCGGGAAAAATATATGGGTACGGCGGAACGAGGGGCGCAAGCGGTGCAAAAACTGCATTTTCCGGGTTTATCCCCGGAGGCGGCTCGATGGTTGGTGAACAATCGAACCATTGATGCCATCGGACTGGATACCCCCAGCATCGATTATGGTCAATCCACGAATTTTGAAAGCCATCAGATCCTGAATGGACAGAACATTCCTATACTGGAAAATGTGGCCAATCTGGACCGGCTGCCCCCCACCGGGGCATGGGTCATTGCCCTGCCCATGAAGATTCGAGGAGGCAGTGGAGGGCCGGTTCGCATCGTGGCCCGTTTACCGGAAGGATGACCCCGAAATTGGCACTCCCGAGGCAGGCGAGGGGATGTTTGACAGCGGCGGGGACGATTCCCGTCCGGTTTCGGTGGCAGGAATCGTCCCTTGGGAGGGAAAAGACATCGATGCCGGTGGTCTATGGTCATCGCGGGGAGCGGCCCTGTATTATTGAAATGGGAAGTCGGTTCCGTTCCAGAGGGTATGGGTGTTGATTTTCCAGAATGCTGGAAGGTTTGCCCTCCAATATTCATTTCCATCTAAGAGACAAACTTTTATACCCGCCGGGCGTTTATTAATTAGCAATTGATGGAAATAAAATAGCTTGCATTTAAAAAATTGAAAAATTAAATTTTTAGTCGCTTTTTTGGGCCCTTAGCTCAGTCGGTCAGAGCGGTCGACTCATAATCGACTGGTCCCAGGTTCGAGTCCTGGAGGGCCCACTTAATGGAGAGGAGAGTCAAATTGCTGAGGTTTTTAGCGTTTCTCTTAACAACGGAAACAAGACACTTTAAACTCCAAAGTGCACTCC
Organism: bacterium; assembly: GCA_015485355.1. Classification (GTDB taxonomy): domain Bacteria; phylum Calditrichota; class Calditrichia; order RBG-13-44-9; family J042; genus JAADJD01. The sequence goes on from WFTQ01000034.1 coordinate 20,505, forward strand.
CATAAAAGAGTGCACTTTTTTTTTTGGGTAGAACGTTTAAAGGAAGAGGAGGTAAAATTGAAACAGATTGTTGCGAATCTGATGAAACTGCAAACGATCGATACACGGCTGGATGAGCTGAAACTTCAGAAGGGGGATTTGCCCTTTCTTATTGAGCAGACCCAGGAAGACCTTGGCGAAAAGCAGGATCGGCTGGATGCATTAAAGAAGCAAAAGGAAAAGGTGATTAGCGACCGGCGGATGTTTGAGCTGGAAGTAGAGGCCAGCAAGGAACAATTGAAAAAGTTTGAGGAACAGTTGTATCAGGTCAAGACAAATAAAGAATATGATGCGATCTCCCTGGAAATAGATACCAAAAAGCTGGAAATTGAGGAGTTGGATAATAAGATTCTGCAAACCCTGGAGTCTGAAGAAGAACTGGACAAAGAAATTGCGGAATTGGGTACTCAGGTGGACGAGTTGCAAAAGCAGTTGAGCGAATATCAACAGGAGTTGGAAGAAATTTCTCAACAGACCCAGGCGGAGGAGGAGAGGTTAAAGACCGAGCGAGAGGCCGTCATTGCCCAGATTGAACCGCGGTTGTACCGACAATACGAGCGAATCCGCCAGGCAAAGGGTGGCATTGCCGTGGCGCCGGTTAAACGAAACTCGTGTGGGGGATGCTATTCGGCCATTCCTCCCCAAAAAATCGTCGAGATCCGGGAGTTGAATCGGCTGATTACCTGCGAATTCTGCGGCCGTATTCTGGTCTGGATGAACGAGAATGATTGATGGTCGATCGTGTTGCCGTCAAGGGGCAGCTGAAAGGATAACCAACAACCCAACATATCCGGGGCAAGTCGGGTGGTCGCCCCCGCGCTCGCTACTCCACTGTGATGGCCTGTTGAAGCTGTGGGGGGCGAAACGTTCGTCCCGTAGGTCGAATCAAGGGCATTGGGGAGTGGGCGTGGGGGAGGAAAGTCCGAACTCCACAGGGCAGGGTGCCTGGAGGGAATCCGGGACCCGGAAGGCGAAAGCGTTCCGGGATGGAAAGTGTCACAGAAACGACACCGCCCCGTTCTCCAAGGAGAAAAGCGGGTTCCCCTGTGGGAAACCCGTGGGGACGGGGTAAGGGTGAAATGGCGGGGTAAGAGCCCACCGGCTGGCTCCCGTGAGGGGGCTTCCCGATAGAATCCGGGAAGGTGGCAACACCCAGGCCGGACAAACCCCACCCGGAGCAAGGCCAAATAGGGGAGGATGCCTCCCATGGGAGGAGCGAAGTGGCCCGCTTCGCCGGGACGATGAGTCCCGACACTCCCGGGTAGGCCGCGTAGATAAATGACCACCGTCCCGATCCCCGGGATACAGAATTCGGCTTACAGATTTGCCCCGGATATGGCCTTTTATCGCTGGTAAGTTCCCATCAATTCGGCTTGCCCGAGTACATGGTGCTCCATCTTTTCCAGCACTTCTTCCTTGGTTAGCCCGGGTTCCCAGGCGCTCTCAATATCCAGTGCATAAAGTTTAAAGAAATAGCGATGCGGTTTGCCGCCGGGCGGGCAGGGCCCTCCGTACCCGATACGCTGAAAGTCGTTGATTCCCTGACGAGCGTTTCCCAGAACCATCTTTTCTTTGGCGATGCCTTCGGGAAGCTCGGTCCGATCCCCGGCAATGTTGTAAAGGACCCAGTGTACCCAGGTGCCCACGGGAGCATCAGGGTCATCGCATATCAATACCAAACTCTTGGTTCCCTCGGGAGTGCCGCTCCAGCGCAATGGGGGCGATACGTCGGGACCATCGCAGGTGTATTTCAGAGGTATCGGCTTTCCCTGTTCAAAGGCGCTGCTGGTCAATTCAAATGCCATGGTGGGTTCCTCCCCTGTTTTGGTTTGTATGGAATGAGATTTGTCCGCATTCCCGGAACACACGGTACCGGCCAGGAGGAAGAGAACGCTGAACAACCGGTTGGGCCATCGGAAAAGGGTCGCGGTTGACATTTTGCCCCCTCCATTTTTGTAAAGAAATTAATGGATTTCCTAAAAATTTACAAGCATCAAAGCAGGCGGGTGTGGAAGCGGTGCGGCTCTCTGTGCTCTTGTCCTGTTCAACCGGCTCGGTATCCAGGGACCATCGAAGGGTCAGATGAAAAACCATTCAAAGCCCATGGGTGGAAGGAAGCGATAACCGGTTGAATCCCGTGTGGTCCGGAAGCACAAAGTGCCGGAAAATTATTCAGCTATCATTTGTAATGGGGCCGTTCCTTTTGTATATTTCCAAGCTCAAATAGAAACCATTTGGGATCAAGGAGGTAGGCGGCTATGCCGGCAAGTACTCAGAACTTGAAACAATTTCTGGACATTGCCCAGAATCTGTATGAAGCGGTGATGGTGATTTCCAAAAGGGCGCGTCAGATAAACGAGGAACTGTACCAGAAAAAGCGCGACCGGCAGATTCTGGAGGAACTGGAAGGGGGATTTGAGGCCGAATTTCTGCAACTGGAGCAGGAGGAGGTGGAAGTGGAAAAAGCCGAAGTCGAAGAGGAAGAGAATCCCGTGGTCACCGCGCAACGGGAATTTCTGGACGGAAAATTGGACTTTCATTACGAACCCGTTCGCCGTTAATCGGGGTCAGTGCCGTACCTGCCCCGCCACGGCGGGGTTTTTTCCTCCCCCAAACCCTCTTAACCCGAGAGACTTTACAATAGGTTCAACGTGTGTGTACATCGGCAGGCGGTTCCCATAAACACGGTTTATTGCGGCATTTTTTACCAGCCGGGTTACTGATTGGTTTACTGTGCGTCGTCCTTCCGGCCCAGAGCCCCATCGAAGTCGTGGAAAGTGTCCCTGCCGAGGTGGATTTGGGCCTGGCGGAAACCGCTAACACGCTGGAGGTCTGGTTGGAGATGATCCGATCGGCCCGGGAACGCATTGATATTGAACTATTTTATCTCTCCCATCGTCCCGGGGAACCGCTGGAAAAAATCATCCACGCTCTTCAAGAGGCGGCCCAACGGGGGGTCACCATCCGCATTATTGCCGATGGAAAGTTTTATCGAATCTATCCCGAGATGTTGGATTCGCTGAATACCCTCCCTCACATCGAAGTTCGTATTCTTACGATTTTTAACCGGCGCGGTGGGGTACAACATGCGAAATACTTCGTCGTCGATAACCGGGATGTGTTTATCGGCAGTCAAAATTTCGACTGGCGGGCTTTAAAACACATTCATGAGTTGGGCTTGCGGGTGCGAAGTGAACCATTGGCCCGGCTGATCTTACAGGTGTTTCATCTGGACTGGAAACTGGCGCAAGATGCCACGAAAATGGCGCCGCTGGATTCTCTGCCGGAGGATCGGTTGATCTCTTCTGAGAAACCCTTGACATTGGGCGGGAACGGGGAATCGATCGAGCTGTATCCCACCTTCAGCCCTGTGAACGACTCTTTGACGTTTCCCAATCTGACCCATGATGAAGAAGCTCTGGTGGCGCTGATTTCCCGGGCAAGAAAGCGGATCTTGATTCAACTTCTGAATTATGAACCTCAGTACAACGGCCGGTTTTATGCGGTGCTGGATAATGCGCTGAAGGCGGCCGCTGCTCGAGGCGTGCAAATCCGCTTGCTGGTTTCCGACTGGAATACCCGAAAGCCAGGGATTTTCTACCTCAAAAGCCTCCAGGTGTTACCCAACATTGAAGTACGCTTTACCTCCCTGCCTGCATACAGCGGTGGATTCATCCCCTTTGCCCGGGTGGAGCACTGTAAGTTAATGGTGGTGGACGATACCTGGGTCTGGGTGGGTACCTCGAACTGGGCGGAAAGTTACTTCCATCGTTCCCGGAACCTGGGGTTGGTCGTAAAAAGTCCCCGGATTACCCAAACGATCAGCCGAACGTTCTTCAAAAGCTGGAACAGCCGGTATGCCCAAGAGGTGAATCCCTGTCAGGAATATATTCCTCCGCGGATCGAACCATAGTCCCTTCTTTATTAAGTTGATAACTCAGTTTACACTTGTATGCTCCCAGGAACCGGTCTATATTGGAAGCGGACCGCAGGCAGAACAGGGTTTTCCGGGAAATGGTAAAACCAACGTCCCTGTGAAACCGATCCAGTATGGGGAAGCGTCGGGGTGAAGCGGGAACGGAACCAATGAGGGGTAAGCGCAGGAAAGGGAGAGCGACAGGAATGGCTTTGCTTAGGACCGCATGGGTGTTGTGGCTGGTATGGCTATCGGTGGCCCTGCCCGATGCTTCGGGGGAGTCTCGCTGGGTCGAGGCCATGTTCGCTCGACCGGGGGGCCGCACGCTGATTCCGGAATTCGGCGATAGTTATGGAGTGGTGTTTCGGGATTTGAACCACGATGGGCTTCCCGATCTGTATGTGGTACGTTTTCGGAATTTGAATCGATTATTTGTGAATCCGGGGGGAGGCCGGCCCTTTGTGGACCGGACCATAGCGACCGGGCTGGGCGGTAACCTTATGCCGCGCAAAAAAGAGAACCTGGAACTCGGGGGTTCGGCGGTGGATTTTGATGACGATGGGCACGTGGATGTGCTTATCCTGGGATGGGGCGTTAGCACCCGCTTATTTCGGCAGGTAAAGCATTTTCGATTTCAGGATGTTACCGAGACGATGGGGTTCACCCTGCCTCTGGATGGCAACATGGGTATATGGGGGGATGTGGATCGGGATGGAGACCTGGACCTGTTCATTACCGACGAGCACCATCCCAATCATCTGCTGATCAACGAAAAGGGACGGTTTTTTCGAGATCGGGCGTCGGAGTATGGCGTGGACTCTCCCGCCGTCAGTCAAGGCGCTGCTTTTGCCGATGTGGATCAGGATGGGGATCTGGATTTGTATGTCTGCAACTGGTTTGCTCCCGATGCCCTGTATGAAAATCGGGGGGGATACGAATTCCAGCGGGTCGAATTACCACTGTTTCATTTGACCCGTCCGGTCAACAGCAACAGCGTGTCTTTTGCCGATGTGGATAACGATGGGGACCTGGATTTTCTGGTGGCCGATCGGGATGGCCGGAGCCGGCTCTATTTAAATAGAATGACGCCGGGGGATACCGTCTGGTCTTTTCAGGAAGCACCTTTACCCTTCCAGGTGCGCAATGCCTATCCCGCCTATGGCAGTGTCATTGCGGATCTGAACAATGATGGTTGGCAAGATATCTATTTCACCAATATAGGTCCCAATCAATTCTTTCTGAATCGAGGGGGCCGGATACTGGAACTGGCTTTTCAGGAAAGGCTTTCCCGCTCTTCTCATAGTCAAAATTACAGTACCGGTGTGGCGGTGGCCGATGTGGATCAGGATGGGGATCTGGATCTCTTTGTCGCCAACAAAGATACCCATTCGGTGCTGCTGTTAAATCCCCTGAATACCCGGCACAGTATCCGATTTGCCCTGGAGGGCGTGGGCAGCAATCGGGATGCCATTGGGGCAAAGATCTGGTTATACGTCCAGGATCCGGAAGGCCAAGCCGCTCAACTGGTCGGGTACCGCGAGATCTTCGGGGGACAGGGATATCTATCTTTTAGTGAGCCCGTCGCCCATTTTGGGGTAGCACCGGAAAGCCGTTATATCGCCCGCATTGTCTTTCCCTCCGGAACGGAAATCTGGAAAACCTCGCTGGAAGCAGGCCATCGGTATCGAGTGGAGGAAAAGACAGGGCTGCCGAAATTTGCCTTTCGGTTCATCCACAATTTTCAGCGTCTGATGCTGGAGCCGAATTTCTGGATCAGTCTGGGCCTTTCTCTGATGATCCTGATCATGATAGTGGTGTTTCTTTCGCTGACAGGCAGTCGGTATCGCTGGCGAAACATGAGCTTTAATGGGTTTATTCTGCTCATTCTTGTTTTGCTGTATGGGGTTTTCTGGTTCTACCGGGATGCGCCGGTCCAAAAAATTCTATTAATCCAGTTGGGGATTTTGGTGGTGCTGTTGGGGAGTACCATAGCGGTACTGGAAAAAATTCATCAGATAGAGAAAAGGCGTTTTGGGTATCGGAAGCTGCTGCAAACATTTTCTCAGGATTTGATTTTCATTAAGACCAATTCGGAATTGTTCACCCAGCTGGCCGCCACTATTCACCGAGCGCTGGATAGCACCCTGTGCCTGGTGATGGAAAAGCAAGGGGAAGTGCTCCGCGAGGTTGTGCGCTCGGGGAAGACCCTGCCCCAAACTTCTGAAATTCGATTGACTCACGAAGAGCAACGGTTGCTGACGGGGGGTAAGATTCTGGCCTGCACCGAAGTCCGAAAGCAATTGCCCTATTTCGCCGGGATTCCCTGTGATTACTTGATTCCCATCGGGCGCAGAGATACTTTGTATGCGGTGTTGGTATTGGTGGTGGGGGAGGGGCGCCGGGAACTCAGCGCCGAGGATCGGAGCCTGTTGCAAATTGTCGCCAATCAGGCCGCAATTGCCATCGAAAATAATCGCTTCATCGAAGAAACCAAACAGTTAATCCAGAAGATCACCGAGGCGGAGGTCCGGGAAAAATACGTGCAGCAATTAGAGCGTAAAAACCAGGAGTTGGCGCGATTGTACCAGGAACTGAAAGATGCTCAGGCCCAGCTCATTCAGAGCGAGAAAATGTCCAGTCTGGGACAACTGGTTGCCGGGGTGGCCCATGAATTGAATAACCCCCTTAGTTTCGTGTATGCCAATCTCAAAGCGCTTCAGGAATATGTGGAAGCCCTCTCTCAGGTGCTGCATACGGTGTTGGCCCATCTGGAGCGTCCCGATTTACGGCAACGCCTTCAGCAGACGATCCAGCGGCTGCAGCAGAGCCACGACTTAAATTTTATTTTAAAGGACACCTCAACGTTGATCCGGGAAAGTCTGGAGGGCAGTCGCCGGGTCAAAGAAGTGGTTCAGAATCTGAGAAATTTCTCGCGTCTGGATGAGGCCGAATGCAAGGCCGTTGATTTGCACGAGGGACTGGAGTCCACTCTGGTTTTATTGCGCAATGAGCTTCGCGATCGGATTCAGGTACACAAACAGTATGGCAAGTTACCCTTGGTCACCTGTCAGCCGGGACAAATCAATCAGGTGTTCATGAATATCCTGTTAAATGCCATTCAAGCTATCGAAGGGAAGGGTAATATCTGGATTCGCACTTCCGTGCAGGCCGGGACGGTGAGCGTGGAGATACGGGACGACGGGAAAGGGATTCCCAAAGAGGTGCTGCCGCACATTTTCGATCCCTTCTTTACCACCAAACCGGTGGGCGAAGGCACCGGCTTGGGGTTGAGCATCTGTTATCGCATTGTCCAGGACCATGGAGGCACCATAGAGGTAGAGAGTGAACCGGGTGGGGGTAGCATTTTTCGAATTTATTTGCCCCTATCCCGGTCCCGTAACAAGGAATCTGATGAATGAAAGCGAAGCGACGATTAAAAGTACTGGCGGTAGACGATGAGCCGGGCATATTGCATGCCATCCAGCGCGTTTTACGACGGGACTTTGATGTCGTTCTATCGGCCTCTCCTCTTTCGGCGCTGGAGGTGTTGCGGGATCAGGAAATCGCCGTGATGCTGGTGGATCAGCGCATGCCGGAGATGACCGGGGTGGAACTCTTGCGCAAGGCACGAGAAATCCGGCCCGAAGCCGTCCGCATCTTAATTACTGGCTATTCCGACATTGATGCGACCATTCAAGCAATTAACGAGGGTCAGGTGTTTTATTACATTCAGAAACCCTGGGAACCCGAGGAACTCCGCCTGATTGTTCGACGCGCCGGAGAGCATTTTCAGTTGAAAAAAGACAATGATCGCCTGGTGGAGGAATTAAAACAGGCGAACGAGCGGCTCCGAAGAGAAAATATCCTGCTGCATCGGGAAATGGAAGCGGAGTATGCTTTCGATCAGATTATTGGAAAAAGTTCTGCCATGCAGCAAGTATTTCATCTGTTAAAGAAGGTGATCCCTACGGATGTCACCGTGTTGATTACCGGAGAAACCGGCACCGGAAAGGAACTGATTGCACGTGCCATTCACTTTAATGGACCCCGGAAGCAGAAAATGTTTGTAAGCCAGAATTGTGCGTCCTTGCCGGAAACCCTCCTGGAAAGCGAATTGTTTGGGCACGTGAAAGGGGCGTTTACCGGGGCCACCCGGGACAAAAAGGGTCTCTTCGAAATCGCCGATGGGGGGACTATTTTCCTGGATGAGATCGGGGAAACGTCCCCGGAATTTCAAAAACGATTGTTGCGCGTTTTACAGGAGGGGGAGATTCATCCCGTCGGCTCCGAAAAAACCATTCATATCGATGTGCGGATCATTTCGGCTACGAATCGGGATTTAACCCGGGCAGTGGCGGAAGGAAAATTTCGGGAGGATTTATTTTACCGATTGAATGTTTTTCCCATTCATTTGCCTCCGTTAAGAGAACGGCGGGAAGATATTCTGGAGTTGGCTCACCATTTTGTCCAAAAATATGCCCTCAAAATGGGTAAATCCATTGCCGGCATCAGCGAATCGGCCTTGCAACTGTTGCAGGAATACGATTATCCCGGAAATGTTCGGCAGCTGGAAAATATTATTGAGCGGGCGGTCGTTCTGGCCGACGAGGGCATGGAAGTTACCCCGGAATTGATCGACTTACCCGGGTCCGCAGGGACCGCCGCGAGACTGGGGGAAACCGTTTCCGGAAAAAATCCGGGGTTGAAAAAACGGGTGGAAGAGCTGGAACGCTATTGCATCGAGCAAGCCCTGCAGCGCCATCGTGGAAACATCAGTCGGGCCGCCCGGGAGCTGGGGCTCAGTCGAATGGGGCTGCACAAAAAGTTGCAACGCTATCGGGTGGATTTAAAACGCTATAAACAAAGTTAGCAACAAGTGTAAACAAAGTTGTCGGTTTTAAAGCGGTTTCTAAGCACCGAGGAAATAGCCTTCCACTTAATTTCTCTAAAAAAATAAAGAATTTTGTGATGTCGCCTTTCCCATAGAATCTTTTGGCACATATATTGAGTTATAAAAGAGTGGAATCAAAAAGGGGTGATCGAAAGATGAAAACATGGCGATCTGTTTTACTAATATTGATAGGCATCGTTTCCCTGACAATTTTTCAGGGTTGTTATACCACTTTCGGAACCACCCGCGGGGTAACCTCTACCACCGTTGTGTATGGGGACGAAGAATCTGATTATGTTGAGGTCGATACCGTCTATGATGCTTATGCGTATGACGCCGACGGGAGCGGAACCCTGGTTCAGAATTACTATATTTACAACAGAGGTTTTTTGACCGGTGGATGGTATGATCCGTTTGTTTACGATCCTTTCTATTACGACCCATTCTATTACAGTCCCTTTGTGAGTATTCATCTGGGATTGTATTTTGGTCGGCCGTTCTGGTATTATCCGCCTCCCGTGGTGGTTTACTCTCCGTACTGGTCCCAACATTTTTATTGGTGGGATTATTACTATTATCCAGCATATTGGGGATATTATGACTATTACGGGTACTACCCTTATTATTGGGATGGTTTTTACTGGGGCGGTTGGTACAATTATGGATATGTAAGGGAACGGGCTCCGTATAAGCGTCGAGAATGGGATCGTCGGAGGCCTCTGGTCCAGAACCGGGAGCCGTCGGATCGCATGCGGGGGGAGGGTACCCGCCAGATAACCTCCAGCCCGGTTGTTACCGAGAGTTCCAGAAGAGTGGTTGATGAACGGACCGGGAGGACGGTGATTGATCGGAAAATCGTCGATCGCAAACGCCAGCGCCAGAGGAACCCCCAGATCGTTCGCAACCGGGAACGAAGAGAGCTGAGCAATGCCCCGGATCAGAAGAGAAGACAGCGCATTATTCGTAAGGTGTATGATAGGGAGCGGACGCGCAAAGCGATCGTCAGGTCGAAGGATCGAGGTGAGAAACGGGAGGTACGGGCCCAAAAGAAAACGGAACGGAAAATCGTCCGCACCAAAAATCCTCGCCGGGTGGAAAAGAAGGTGGTTCGTTCTCAGGGACGGCGGTCGGCGCCCCGGAAAGAGATTCACCGAAGCCGAAACCGAGATAATCAGCAATACCGACGCACTAATCGAAAGGGTGGGGATGAGGCGGTCGCCCCCGCACGAAAGAGCCCTTCTCCCCGCAAGTCCTATCGTTCCAGCCGAACGGGCTCTTCTCATCGTCCCAGCTATCGTTCGTCCTCTCGTTCCATGGGCCGGAGCAGTTGGAGAAGCAGTGGCGGCACCCGTTCCGGGCGTTCATCGGGAATGGTTCGTAGCGCCCCCTCGCGCGGTACCGCCGCCAAACGTCGTTGAATCCGTTGAAAGTGCAGGAGTCATTTTATGTGGAAGATTGCATTGAGCCTTTTATGCCTACTGGGGATCAGCGGGTGGAGCCAGAGTGCTTATGACGCGGTTCGCATTGTGCAGGATGAAATGGGCTTTGGCGCACGGGCCCTCTCCATGGGAGGCGCATTGACTGCGGCAACCGATAATTATCTCTCCCTTTACTGGAATCCCGCCGGTCTGGCCTCTCTACGCCAGTCCGAATTTTATGGCGAACTCTCCCACATCAATTTTAACAATTCGGCGACTTTTTATGATCAAACCACAAATCAAAGTCAAGGATTTACCCAGGTGCGAGCGATTGGTTTTGCTTTGCCGTTGCCCACCACCCGGGGTAGCTTTGTCCTGGGATTTGGTTATAACCGCGTGAAGGATTTTGAACAATCGCTGCTGTTCGAAGGGTATAATACCGTTAGTAATGGACTGGAATTTCCGGTGGAGGAGAATGGGCAGGTGGTGTATTATCCTTTTGATAAGGACGTCCAGCAAACCGAAGAGGTCAACAACGAGGGAGGATTGCGGAATTGGAGTGTGGCGGCCGCCATGGCTCTTTCGCCCAATTTTGACTTGGGCGTGAGCCTGGATGTCTGGCGAGGGCAGGAGAATTATCAATTGCTCTTTTACCAGAAGGACATCAACAATATCTATTCAAATTTCCCCGCCGATTTTGATTCTTACCAGTATGAAGAAACCATTCAGTCGAATTATTCGGCAATCGGATTGAAAGTGGGTGGGATGTTTAAATTGGGTGGATTTGCTCGTCTGGGAGCCACGATCGGGTTGCCGGTCACTTTCACCATCGCAGAGTCGTATCGGGTAACGGATGAATTGATTTACGATGACGGGTTTTCCGATACCCAGGAACTGGATCGCGGAGAATTCCAGTACAAAGTACAAACGCCGTTTTATTTTGACGGCGGTATCTCCCTGAACGTCTGGCCTTTTACGCTGGCCGCCGGTTTCCGCTATCGAGATTGGTCCCAAACGCGTTTTATTATTCCGGACAATTCCCTGGATGATCCCGATTATGGTGCATTATTGGAAGAAAATCGGGGCATTCGTCGGGGATATCGGGAAACCATTCGGTACCATGTGGGGGGAGAATGGGCCTTGAGCGACTTGTTTCGCGTGCGAGCAGGCTATGCCTATTTCCCTTCCCCTTTTCGGAACGCCTCCCGAAAGATGGACCGTGTGTATCTCACTTCGGGACTGGGATTGAAATTGGATCAGTATGTTTTCCTGGATATCTCTTATTTATACGGTACCTGGAAGCAAGAGTCGGAGGACTTCCTGACTCCGGGAGGTACGCTGGAGGATATCCGTGTGTCCCGCATTTTAATTGGATTGTCTTATAAATTTTGAATCGCATCCACGGATATTGACCCGTTGAAACCCCTTCCCGCAATTGAAGTTGACGGCGGGAAGGGAGAGCGGTTTATTTACTGGAGTGGTGTGCCAGTTGAATCAGCACCATCCCTCCGATAATGGCGATCATACCGAGTGCGGTACGCCCGTCGAGCGTCTGAGTACCTTGGATGAGTCCCACCAGGGATCCGGCTATGGGGGAGAAGGCGAAAGCGACGGCCAGTGTAACCCCCAGGTTCTGGGAATGGGCTAATGCGGTGTAAAAGCACCACATTCCCAGACTGCCGGCCAGTACACCCCCTCCCAGCATAATCATCAGCCAAGGTTGCAAGTGGGTCGACATTTCCAACCCCCGCCAGGATGGAAGGGAAACGATGCCCAAGAGGATGAGAGCCATAAAGGTTCGCAATGAAATGCCCACAATGGGAGGCAATTTTAAAGCTTGCAGCCCGGTCTTTTCAAAAAAACCTCCTACGCCCCAAAAAGTGCCGGCAAGAACGGCGAAAATCAATGCGTGTTTCATGAGATTCTCCTATCATGGTCAGAAAAATCATTAAGCTTCGGGCTCCTTTCGGCTATGGGTAATCGGTCGGACCCTTTTTCCCTCTTCCGGTACCAACGAGCCCAGAAAAAAGCCCACCAATGCCGCCAGGAAACCCCAACCAATGTAACCCAGCCCTGTTTGGGATAACCATTCGGGTTCCCAGCCGGAGAGTTTGCCTCGGGATTCTAAAAAATAAAATGTCAGCGTTCCCAGGAAACCCGAGCTTATGGCTCCGTATATCATCGGTGGCCGGGTTCCGGAATAGAAGGCGCTGATGACCGGTAAGAAGACGGTTGTGGTGAGGATTCCTGAAGACAAGTAGAAAATGTCCCACAAAGATTCCGTGAACAGGGCGTAAAAAAAGGCCAGGAAAATGGCCAGGACGGAAACGAGGCGGGCAAAGGCGTTTCGGCGTGCCGGGGACCAGCGATTTTTCAGCCGCGGTTCCAGAATATCGTAGGAAACGGACAGGGCGACCACATTGCCGCAGGTATCCACTGTGGACATGGAGGCGGCCAGAAGTCCCACGCCGAGAACCATGTTTAAAAGAGGCGTAGAAAAATCCTGCATCAGAGCGCCGAATATGAAAGCTCCCTCTTGAAGACGGGGGGGAATTGCTCCGTCGGTCGCCGGATAGAGTGCTAAAGCAGCCAGTCCAATGATCATGGGAATGAATCCCACAAAAAAAAGGGAATTCACCGCGGCAAGCAGTACCCCTTTTCGGGCTTCTCGGTGATTTCTGGCCGCCTGGATGCGTAACCAGACGTCCGTTTCCACCAGCCACCCGGGAAGATAGGCCAACAGGGTGATGAAGATCAGGGACAGACCTGGGGAAAGCCACCAAACACTGTCGGGTTGAGACCGTGGTGCATTTTGTGTCAGCAGCCAAGGGTTCAGTTCCAGGGAGTGTTGCAGGGCACCCCGATATCCCAACCCGGCCATGATGGTAATGAAACCCGCTACCAGGAGAAACTGAATCTTATCCGTGGAAACGACGGCGCCAAATCCTCCAAAAAAGGAATAGGCGGCAACCACCAGGGCGATGAGGGCCAGGGTGATGCTCAGGGGCAGTCCCAGAAAGGGGCTGATGGTGAGCCCTGCAGCATAAATTTCGGCACCGCCCCAAACAGTGAAAACCAAAATCAGGGCCGGAGAAAGCAGTTGACGGCACCGGCTGCCGAAGCGTTTTTCTAACAATTCGGGCTGGGAAAAAACGGCCATCTTGCGGAATATCGGCGTCAACAGGTAAAAGCCCAGCATAGTTAATAACCAGGGAATAATGAGCAGCCAAGCCGCGCCCACTCCATACCAGTAAAACAGCTGCACCCCGTATACACAGGACCAGCTGATGGACATCATGCTGGCAGAAATGGAGAGTCCCACAGACCATCCCGATAGATTGCGATCAGCCGCCCAGTAGCTCTGATTATTGTGAACCGTTCCCTGCTGTTTGCTGCGTCTCCAGATGGAATACCCAATCCCGATTACCAGTCCGCTATAAGCCAGAAAACCGGCCCAATATAAAATGCGTTCGTTCACCCGTACTACCCGTTGTTGTATCTGACAATTTAGCCGTTTCGAAATTCAGAATTAAGGATTTTTCCATTTTGTATCGGCCTCCCGAAATACAGGGGAACAGCCAAGGGCAGGCATGTTCCGGAAAAATCTTTCGGAGTGGAGACATTCCAAACTCGATGGTGTATCGTCGACGAATATCCCCGGTATTTTTTGAAGAGTCTTCAGGTCCGGTTTCAATTCATCGGGCCTTTCCCGGGGTTACTGAATTGGGAAGTGAATTCTGCTCTTGCGAAACACGGTGTTCCCCATTGCGCGTTTTGGAGCCAAACGGGGATCGATGGTTGGTTTTCTCACGGGTGGCGGTTAAATTTATAGGGAAGGGATCGCTGGGAGACGGCCATGCAGCCCTGGAATCAATACCTGTATTTGGTGGTAAACGTCAAAGGCATTGTTCTGGCCGAAGCGCCCTTTCTGTCCGAAACGCTGATTCAATTGCTATCCCGGAAATTTCGCTATCGAAAAATTGGGGTGGTCTGGGGTGAGGGTAAAAAAGATTCGTCATTCCCGCGGTTGAGGGCAGAGCCGTTTGTGGAATTGCCCTTTCCGTTCGATCGGTCTGCCTTGGGGATTGATAGTCCCGGATTACTTCAGGATGTGGTGTTGAAGTGTCTGATGTTTTGTGGAGTTTACCTTTCTCCGTGGATAAGCCTATTCAATCGGCAATATTCCTCCGGGGTCCTGTCCGACCGGCCCCGCCCTTTTTCCCTGGAAAATCTGCGGCTGGATGATGCCGATTTAAAGTTCAATTTGCGTCTGGGAGATTACATTATGACCGACGTGGCCCACCATTTCATGCAACAGGTTTATGAGAGGTTGTTCCGGGAATCCAGCATTGCCCAGGAAAAGCTGGAACGGTTTATGGCGCTTCGGTTTCAAGCCATCCAGGAAGATGGGAAAACCCGTTTCTGGCGCCTACTGGAAAATCCTACTCCGGGAAATAAATACACTCTGGCCATCCACTATATCGATCCCCTTCCCCTATTCCTGCGGATGGGATGGTTGAACAAATGGGTCCGGTTTGCACGGGAGCAAAAGCAGCTGCGGGTCTTTTTTCCTCTGCTTACGGGACCGGTGGTGAACATCCAGATTGACGTTTGATTTGGACTGTTTTGCCTGCATATTGAGTAAAACACAAGTTAAAAGGAACGAATGATGGATATTTTGTGGTTAATTCTCGCATTGGTACTCATTGGTATCGGTCTGGTGGGTACAATTCTTCCCCTGCTCCCTGGGGTGGCGCTGATTTATCTGGCCTATATTGTCTGGGGAATAGCCTCCGGCTGGAAGGATTATGGCCTGACCACGATTGTTGTGCTGGGGGTGGTCACGGCCTTTACATACTTTATGGACTACGTTGCGGGTGCCGTGGGTGCTAAAACATTTGGGGCTTCCCGCGGTGGAGTATGGGGGGCGGTTATCGGGGCCCTGGTCGGTTTTACCGTGTTCAACATCTGGGGACTGATCCTGGGGCCTTTAATTGGGGCGGTAGTGGGAGAAATGCTGGCGGGTCGTTCCCAAAGAGATGCCTGGAAAGCGGGGTGGGGAGCTTTTCTGGGATTTCTGGCCAGTGGTATTTTCCGATTGATCGTCGGTGTTGTCATGGCCTGTCTGTTCCTGTTTTATCTGATCTTTTAACGGCGAAATGGTGTCGGACGATGCGATTTGAACGTTCTTTCTTTGGAAAATTTCCCGAAGGGATAGGATGCCTGAAAGTCATTGCCGAGGGAAAGGCACCCCGGTACGACTTTACCGGCACCGATAAATTCGCCACAGTCGTGTGCCGGCCTGAACACCCGCAGGCATCATTGAACGTACATCAACGCAGGGCATGTACCACCGCGGGTCGGGCACCCTCAAAGAAAAGGCGTTGGGATTCGCCCATTGGAAACAGGCGGGTTGCCCCTGGGATTTTTCCATCCCGTTTCTAACCGAAAGGATCCGATTCCTTTGCACGTGGGCGACTTGTTGGGCCATACTCCGATGGGATTACCGAATCCCGGCGTCCGGATGGCGGCGTGTTTGGTTTGCAAGGATTCGTTGCCGTATTGAGGGGGCGTATCATCTTTCGGTGGCCCGTATAGGTCAAAAAATTCCTCGGGCCGTTGAGGCATTCTGCGGGGAGGCGGCTGCCCATGACGATGGTACCCCGATCCGCTTGAAACGAACGGGCGGAGCCCGGTGATGACGGGAATCGGCTTTTCAGTAAAATCCCCCTTGCATATTTTGTAAAATCCATCGATAATTGAAATTCGAGTGGGGACAAAAAGGACCGAAAGCAGGAAAATCCAGGATTGTGAGATGGCCAATGTTTTAATTGTTGACGATGATACTGATTTGCTTCATACTCTGGCGGATGCCTTTATCTTATTCGGACATGCGGTAACGACCTCGGTTAATGGACGGGAAGCGTTGGCCTTCTTTAAACAGACACCCTTTGACATAGCCATAGTTGATGTGGAAATGCCGGAATTAAATGGTTTAGAGTTAACCCGGGAGATTAAGCTTATGAATCCGGATTTTCCCATCATTCTGATTACAGCCTATTCGCATTTGTACAGGCCTCAGGAGGTGCTGAGCTTGAATGTCGAAGCGTTCTTGAAAAAGCCTCTAAATATACAGGAATTGGTTGAGATTGTGGAGAAAGTGTTGGAGCAAAAATAGATGTGTTTGGAAGGCAATTGCAGGAAATTTTTTGATCCTCACTCCCTGGCCTTGGTGGGTGTCTCTCGCAAGCCGGGATCTTTGGGCCATAAATTTTTACAGGCGGTGCGGCAATTTGGTTATCGCGGGCGGGTTTACCCGGTGCATCCTACGGTTCCCGAGATGGAGGGGCTTCGTTGTTATCCTTCCCTGGAGGCCTTACCGGAGGTCCCCGACCTGGCTGTCATCATGGTGAAAAAAGAACAGGTTGCCCGGATGTTGGAAGCCTGTGGTAAAAAAGGCATTCATCACGTCATCATTATTACAGCGGGGTTTCGAGAAACCGGAGATGAGGGGCGCGAGAGGGAGATGGAATTGCTGAAGATCGCCTATCGATATGGTCTTCGCTTTTTGGGTCCCAATTGCATGGGGCTTTTCAACACCGGTTCTCAGATTCGTTTAAATGCCAGTTTTTCTCCTACCCAACCCCTTCCGGGCACGGTCGCTTTTCTTTCCCAGTCGGGAGCCCTGGCGGTGGCCATTCTGGAGATGGCACGGACCCTTCGGCTGGGGTTTTCCAAGTTTGTGAGTTTAGGCAACAAAGCCGATTTAACGGAAGTGGATTTTCTGCCGTTTTTGCTGGAGGATCCGGAGACGCGGGTGGTGATGTTGTATCAGGAAGGGATTGAGCGCCCCGGGACGTTTCGGGAATGGCTTTACCGATTGAGTTGTCGAAAACCGGTGCTGGCCTTACTGGCCGGGCGGAGTCAATCGGCCGCTCGGGCGGCGGTCTCGCACACTGGGGCGCTGACCGGTTCCACGGAAGCCGTGGAAGCCTTGTTCCGGCAGTGTGGTGTCGTTTCCCTGGAAAGGGTGCAAGATTTTGTAGAAACGGCCCTGGCGTTTTCCCTGGCCCGCTTACCCGGTGGCCCCCGGGTGGCTGTGATTACCAATGCCGGAGGGCCGGGCATCCTTACGGTGGAGGCTCTGGAACGTGCCGGCCTTCAGGTGGTGCCTTTTCAGGAAAAAACCCGCCGACGATTGCGGCAACTCCTGCCCGAAGAAGCCGCCGTCGAGAATCCGGTGGATATGATTGCCAGCGCCACGGAAATAACCTATCGGGAAACCCTGCACACCGTGTTGATCGATGAGCAAATCGATGCCGTCGTGGTGGTGATTGTGCGTCCCCCGGTGGATACCACCCCCGCCCGGATCGCCCGGGAATTCCAGACCGTCCTGCCATCGGAAACGGACAAACCGATTTTTGTGGTTCTTATGGCCCACTGGGACGAAACCGCCGGCATAGAAGCGTTCCACCGTTTGAATATCCCGGTGTTTGCCTATCCCGATAGCGCGGCTCGTGCCCTGGCTGCCATGTGGACCTATGCCCGCTGGAAACAACAGCCCCCGGGAAAACGCCTGTCCTATCCGGTCGATCAAGAACAAGCGGCCCGTCTGCTGGCAGGGGCAAAGACTTCCGCCCGCTTTCTGTCCGAATACGTCGCCTGGCAAATTTTACAAGCCTACGGTTTCCCCTTGCCGGCCTTCGCGATGGTACAGCATTTAGAGGATGCTCTGGAAACGTTTAGAGATTGGAACAAACCGATCGTTCTGAAATTGCTTTCGCCACAAATCGTTCACAAATCGGATGCCGGGGTCGTATGGGGGAATCTGGACAGCGAGGATGCCATCCGGGCCGCCTGGGAGCGTCTGCAACAAGTGATAGCCGCTCATCCTGAAGAATGGGCGGTAGAAGGGGTACTGGTTCAGGAATGGATACCGGGACAACGGGAATGGATTGCCGGGGTTCATAAAGATGCCCGGTTGGGTCATGTGCTCATGTTCGGCCTTGGGGGAGTGCTGGTGGAAGTCTGGAAGGATGTCTCTTTCCGGGTAGTACCTCTGAGCGATCGGGACGCGCGGGAAATGTTACGCGAAATCCGGGCCTCCAAACTCCTCGACGGTACCCGCCACCTGGCCCCGGTGAAGGAGAACGACCTGGTCGATATGCTCCTGCGCCTGTCTCAGTTGGTTTCCGACTTCCCGGAAATTTCCTCCCTGGACCTGAATCCCATTATGGCTACCGATGACGGGCAACGTTTGGCAGTGGTGGATGTCCGAATCGAAATATACAGCCCGGAGGAATCCCGGTCAAACCAGGAAAAGGGGAGAAAGAAGAAGGCTTAAATTCGGCCCGAAACTGTCGAAAGTATTTGGTCTGAGGGTGAGGGGGCCGTTATATTGGCCTTATTCTGGAAGGGTAGATCGAAAAAACAATACCACAAAGGGTCTGGATGAATACGGTTGGATTCCATTTACACCATACACTCTTTGTAGCCCTTGTTTTGGCCGGACCGATAACGGCCGGGGGCTATTTATGGCCCACCGATGCCAGTAAACACCTTACCAGTAGCTTTTGCGAATTCCGGCCCCGCCATTTTCATGCGGCCATCGATATTAAAACTTGGAATCGGACCGGGTATAACATATTTGCCGTGGATGACGGCTATATTTATCGTATCCGCGTATCCGCCAATGGATACGGGAAGGCCTTGTATGTGAAACTGAAGGATGGGAATATCGCCGTCTATGCCCATCTGGAGCGTTTTATCCCTTCCCTGGAAACTTTTGCCAATGAATTGCGCAAAAAACGACGGCGCTACGTTTTGGATTACTTTCCGGACCCGAATCAATTTCCCGTGAAAAAAGGGGAGGTGCTGGGTTACACCGGCGAAACGGGAATCGGAGTCCCCCACCTGCACTTTGAAATCCGCGACCC
This sequence comes from bacterium, assembly GCA_015485355.1. Classification (GTDB taxonomy): domain Bacteria; phylum Calditrichota; class Calditrichia; order RBG-13-44-9; family J042; genus JAADJD01. The sequence continues at coordinate 39,705 of WFTQ01000034.1, forward strand.
CCAGAACCGACCGATGAATCCGTTGCGGTTTTATCCCGGGGAAGTGGAAGATACCATCCCGCCGCGGGTTCGGTTCCTGGCGGTGATACCCCGGGATGTGGATACCTTCATCAACTTTCGGCCCGACACGTTGTTGCTTTCTCTGCCGTCGGGAAAAACGATGATGCTGGATTCGCCAATTTATTTGACCGGATCCGCATACATCGCGGTAAGCGCTTACGACATGGGCAATGGTGTGCACAACAAATTCGGTATTTACCAAGCGGAGTTACGCGTCAACGGAACGCGCATCTTTGAAGTACGGTACGACTATTTCAGTTACGCCAACACCCATCTGGTGGAACTCGATAAAAATTTTTCACTCTGGCGCAAGGGGTTGGGGAAATTTCAAAACCTGTTTCGCCATCCGCAAAACGATTTACCGGTATATCCGAAAACACCTCCGGGGGGAGGGATTCTGGATCATCGGGTCCTGAATGCTGGGGAAAACGAGCTGGAAATCCGTCTGAGCGATTTTCAGCAAAACGAGACGGTGATTCGCGGTCGGCTTATTTATCATCGTCAATCCACCGTGGCGATGGCGGCCCGGAGTGTGATCCGGAAGACCCTGTTGCTTGCGTTAAAATCCCCTGAACCCCTGAACTGGATCGAAGTTCGGGAATATCGGTCCGGAAACCCGGAAACGGTGTCTGCCCAGTACATTCTGGATGATGTTCAGCATATCGGGGATGATTTTTTTTACTACCTGTCCATCCCCTTAAAAACCAATCCCGAAATCCCGGGTTTGCGGATTATCCCGTATTACGCTCCGGATTTGCCGGGATTACCTCTTTTTCTTAAGCCGTTGGAAGATGACCCGATGGAGGAAGCGCGGAAAGATCCCGTTCCGGGGACGATGCCGAAATGGATTTTCCGGGGTGGGGAAGTGGGGATCCGGTTGCCCTTGCCCCTGTTTTCCCGGATGCAGGAATCCGAAGTCTTTGCCGGTCTACCCATGTACTTTTTAGAGGACGAGGTGCTGATAACCTTGCGGTTGGCGGATTACTTCCGCATCAGTCAATTGCCCTTGGATGAACATCCCTATTTGGTGGCCGAACTTCAACAATGGCATCCGGTGATTCCGGGTACCGTTAAAAAATTGCGTTCCTCCGACGGGTTTATGGCGTTGCAGTTTCAGAAGGAAAGCCTGTACGACACCCTCTTCTGCCGGATTCAAAAAAGAATGCCCCATGCTTTCCAGGAAGTGGCACCACCATACCGGCGTTTATCGGAGGTGTATGATGTACGGCCCGTTGATCAACCGATGAATCGCGGGGCGGAAGTCATTTTTTATTTGCCGGATTCTTTAACGAGGGTTCAGGGACTGGGTGCTTATTATTGGGACGCCCGAAAGGGGTGGTTGTTTTTACCCACCCGGTGGGATCGGGAAGGGAATCGGTTACGGGCCCGGATTACCAGCCTGGAACAGTTCGTCTTGATTCAGGATACCGTTCCCCCTGCCTTCCGGGTGTTGAGCCGGATGAACCCGGATTCCTCATTGTTTGCCACCCGACCGCTTTACTTTGAGGTTGAGGACGAAATGGCCGGTATATACAGGGAACGACAGATTACCGTGCGGGCCGATGGGGATTGGACGATATTCGAGTACGACCCGGAGGAAAAATTCATTCGCATCGATCCCCAACATCTGCCAAAGAATGCTCGGGTGCTGGAGATTATCGTCGAAGATAATGTGGGGAATCGCCGGATTCACCGGTTTCCTTTACGGTACAACTGAGGCGTCTTCACAGGCGGGTCAGCGTGACCTGAGTCAAGGTTGCAAATTAAAATTGATCTCATATTTAAAGGGTTGTGGTCGATTAATTGATATCCCGATTAATGAACAAAAGAATGTAAAATAAAAGGTCTCCCCCGATGAAAAAAGTACAATGGCTTGTCACGGCTCTGGTTTTGGGCCTGTTCATCCTCTCCTGCAATTTTCGGGAACCGGTGCTTCCCCGCTGGAGCGTTCCCTTGTTGCTCCCCCTTTCTGAACAAACATTTTCCATGGACGAACTGCTGGGCGATTCCAGTTTCGTGGCCGACAACCCCGATTCCATGTTGACGTTGCAGGTCAATGGCGAGATCGATCCGGAATCACTGGATGAAAGCGACCTGGCCTTTAAACCTCAGGGCAGCTCGAATCGTCTGGAAATCGGAACCCTGCGACTGGACTCTCTACAGGCCATGAATACGGGTATGATCACATTGGCCGAGATTTTCCCGGAGCTCGCCAGCCTTCCCACGGGAGCGCAGGTGGTCATCCCGGAAACCACCCTGGTTCCCCCCGCGAAAATTCTGTTGGCCGAAGACTATAAATGGATTTATCTGGAAAAGGGCACCATCATCATACGGGTCATCAACAACCTGCCCTTTGATTTGGGGCCGAATAACTCCTCCGCCGGCATTCGGTTTGTGGTGAAAAACGACAGCCTGGGCAATCAAGTTAGCGAAGTTTTAATTGACCGGGTGGTGGCTACCGGCACCCAGGGAGAAGGCCGGGATGACATCATGGCCGGGGGGGTGTATGTATACGATCGGTTACGGCTGGAATATAACGTTCCTATCGCCCGGAAAGATACCATCACCATTAGCGATGAGGTGTTAAATCAAACCGGTATCCAGATTATTGTCGATCTGGCGGAAATGGAAGCCAGCGCCGTACGGGCGAAACTGGAATCCCAGGAATTTCGGCGGACAATTCGGTTCGCCCTGAACGGACGCCACAAAATCAAGTCCGGTGTGGTGAAACGGGGGAGTTTCTATTTATCGTTTCGCAATGAAACCGGTATTTCCGGTAAAATTGTTTTCACCATTCCCAGTCTCCTTCGAAGCGATGGGACAACGTTTCAGGATAGTCTGTTTATCGATCAACAGCCCATTAGCCGGGTCATCGCCCTGGATGGCATTCGCATTCAGAACCCGATAGACCCGAACCTTCCCCTGGATAGTATTGATGTGATCGTCGATACCCGGACCAGGGGATCGGATCAGTTCGTTACCGTGCAGAGCAGCGATCGGATTGTCGCCGAAATCTCTTCGGATTCCCTATTCTTCCAATCATTCAACGGCATTCTGGCTCCCGAGACGATTGACTTTGGGCCCTTTGAAGAGAAAAATATTGCCGATTATAACCGCTTAAAGGGCACCGGTATTCAGCTGGCAAACGTGAAATTGATTTTGGACCTGTTCAACGAGTTGTACATAGAGGACTTGCGATTGGATCTCACGATTTGGGGTTATCATGAGGATGAAAACGGTGTGATAACCGATTCCGCAAAAATCGAGATCCTGGATCAACAGATCAGTTCCGGGCAACCGGGCGATCCCGGTAAAACCCGGTTCGTTTTGACGGGTCCGGAAGTGGTGGATTTTGTGAATATACTTCCTACCACCATCCGGGGTGAGGGGAAGATCACCGCTTCGGGAGAGTCCGAAGTGGTTCTGGGGAGTCAGGTCTGGGCGAATTACGAGTTAACCACCCCCTTGCAATTTTCCCTTCAAGGAATGGAACCCATCCAGAGCCGGGTGGATACGCTGACCGACCAGGATATCGATCAGGAACTGCGGGACGCGTTACGAAACGATTTTCAAGAAGCCGGTTTAACCCTCAACCTGATCAATCATACACCCTTAGGGGGCCGTATTCGGATGATGGTTACACGCGATTCTTTACGCACCGATATGTTTGATACCACAACATTTAATCCCGCCAAAGAATTCATTAAAAAAATTCAATTGAATCCAGCGCCGGTTAATCCGGTCACCGGCTTTGTGGACCAGCCCGGTGAGAATGAGATCTTATTCAATCTCACCCGACGGGAAATGCGGATTCTCAGTCAACCTCCGCTACGGGTGGCCTATGAGCTACAGATTGCCGATACGAAGGGTACGGTAGCCCTGCGAACCGTGGATTACATTAAAATTTCCGGTCAGGTCAAATTAACGGTGATTGTCAATGAAAATCAGTAGGGATCCTATGAAACATGCTATTCTATTCCTTTTTAACGTTTGGCTGTTGTTGCCCTCGATGGTCGGGGCCCAGATGTCATTCGATGCCCGCTCAGTCGCCATGGGCAGCAGCAACAGTGCCGATGCTCAGGGGTTGGAACAGGTGGGAACCAATCCGGCTACCCTGGCGCTGTATCGACCCTTCAATTTTGAGTTTAACCTCCTTACGCTGAACGTCAGTGCCTATAACAACAGCATTACGAAGGGATTGTACGATCGGTATTTCACCACCGGGGATTCCCTTACCCAGGCCGACAAGGAAGAAATCTTAGGGGCCATTGATGCTTCGGGGCTTAAGGGAAGCTTCTGGGCTAATGTCAACACCCTGGCGTTTTATACCCGCAACTTAAGTCTTTCTCTTGCCATAATGGGGAATGGATTCATACAAGCCCCCAAGGTTCTGTTCGAATTGCCCTTGAAAGGGAATACGGAATTAGATCGCACCTATAGATTTGACGACATTAACGGGGAAGGGTGGTTAGGGTTGGCGGCCACTCTGGGACTGTCGAGGCCCCTGGAACTGGATTTTCTGGAAAACTATTTCGATTTTTTTGCCGTCGGGTTGTCTTTTAAATACCTGGCGGGGATCGTTTACGCGGAGGTGGAACAATCCCGGGGTGAATTTTTCAATGGTGCAAATTATTTGCTGCTGGATTCCCGGGTCTCCCTTCGAGAGGCCCGGGGAGGCAAGGGTATTGCCTTCGATCTGGGTTTTATTGGTCGATACGAAGATAAATGGACGGTCAGTTTGGCTTTGATGAATCCCATTGGCAGCATTCGTTGGACCAAAGAGACCCAACAACGGATACTGACCATTCGGGCGGATAGTTTGTCAATCCCGGATCGCCTGGCGGATAGTCTGATCGTGAATGCAGATACCAGTTTCGCGATCGATCCGTTTCGTACCCGGTTGCCGGTGATCCTGGACCTGGCCGTGGCCTATCGCTGGAGTAGCGACTTGCTGATCACCGGCGAATATGAACAGGGCCTGAATCGCTCTATGGGGGGCACTACCACACCTCGTCTGGCTGCCGGCGTGGAATATACCATTTTCCCGGTGATCCCCCTGCGCGCAGGCATCTCTATTGGAGGGAAGTCGGGATTTACTGTCGCCTTCGGTGCAGGGATTAATTTGCAGGTCTGGTACCTGGATGTCGCTTTCATGAATCGCGGGAGCCTTTTCCCGGGCGGCAGCAAGGGCTTCACCCTGGCAATCACCAGTCGATTTCGGTTTTAAGTTCCGGGGGATGGACCCCACAAGGGTTCGTCCCCGGAGGAATGCTGTTTGCTCCACCCCTTTCACTCCTTGGTAAAGCTGATTGCCTTGGCGGCTTTTTCGCCATTATAAGGGCGCACATACCCCCTGAAAACGGTGGATGGCAAATATCCATAAAGCGGTTGAAACCCGATGGTGGGTTGGTTATATTTTTTCGTTTACTTAAAAACCAAGAAAGAAAAGAATCGCATGGCCCGGATTCGAGTGTTGCCCGCCAACATTGCCAATAAAATCGCGGCCGGAGAAGTCGTTGATCGTCCCGCCTCGGTGGTTAAAGAATTGGTGGAAAATTCCCTGGACGCAGGGGCCACGGAAATCACCGTGGTGATTGCTCAGGCGGGCAAGGAGTTGATCCAGGTGATCGATAACGGCTGTGGAATGGAGCCCCGGGATGCCGAATTGGCTTTTGAACGGCACGCCACCAGTAAAATCCAGAGCGTTCAAGATCTGGATCGAATCGCCACCCTTGGATTTCGAGGGGAAGCTCTCCCCAGTATCGCATCGGTTTCCCGGTTGGAAGTAAAGACCTGTCCCCTGCCCCGGGGGGAAGGAACCGTCCTTCGACTGGAGGGAGGCAAAGTCCTCTCCCGTCATCAGGAGGCTCTCCACCGGGGAACCACCATTTCGGTTAAACATCTTTTCTACAACACCCCGGCCCGGCGGAGTTTTCTAAAAGCCGATACTACCGAATTTAATCATATCCTTAAAGTATTAAAACGGTTCTTTCTGGCCTATCCGGAAGTCCATTTCGTGCTGATTCATAACCAGGAGGAATTGTTTAATCTACCCCGGACTACTTTGGATCAGCGCATCGTCCAGGTGTTTGGGGAAAAGTTTTACCAGGGACTGGTGTATGTTCGCGAAGAAATGAACGAAGTGCGTTTAGACGGCTATGTTTGTAAACCCGATTGTACCCGGGGTAACACCGAAAACCAGTTTATCTTCCTCAATCGAAGGGCCGTATTGAATCGCCATCTGGCCCATGCGGTATTTCAGGGATACGGGAATTTGATTGAGCGTTCCCGATACCCTCAGTTTATGCTCTTTTTGCATATTCCGCCGCATCTGGTGGATGTTAACGTGCACCCTACCAAAATGGAAGTCCGTTTTGCAAATGAGCGGGTCGTCTATCACCTGTTCTTGTCGGCGGTGCGCAAGGCGGTTCAGAGTCGGAAAATCGTGCCCCATTTCGATTTGTCCGGAGACGATCCTCACAAGAAGGAAATCCGTCATCATTTTCAGAGAATGCGTCAGTTCCGTCGTCCCCTTCGTCGGGCCGTTCAGGGTCGTTCGGATGCCGGCGCGGATACCCAGTTGACGCTGAATTATACCGTTCCCACCGCCCCTGAGGAAAGTTCCCGAACCCCGGATTTCCTCGCTCCAGAGACGGGTGACGAGGATCAGGCCAGTGTTCAGGCAAATTTATGGCAGGTCCATAATCGCTACATTTTTTCCCAGATTAAGAGCGGCCTGGTCATCATCGATCAACATGTGGCCCACGAAAGGGTGCTTTACGAGCGTGTTCTGAATGCTTTGGCGCAGAATCGCTCCGTCCCCTCGCAACAACTGCTGTTTCCTCAAACCCTGGAACTTTCTTTAGAAGATTTTTTGATTTTCAGCGACATTAAGGAATGGCTGGAAAAGATCGGATTTTCTGTGACCGAATTGAGTGGGCGCACCATTTTGATTGAGGCCATCCCCGCGGATGTGAAGGTGGGATATGAGGGGAAAATTCTTCTGGAGATTTTAGACTATTACCGGGAGAATGAGGATAAGAATTATCAACCGCACGAAAAAATCGCCGCCGCCTTTGCCTGCAGAAATGCCATTAAATCCGGGGAAAAATTGAGCCTCGAAGCCATGAACGCCCTTGTCGATCAACTGTTTGCTACTCGAGAACCGTTTTTCTGTCCTCATGGGCGTCCGGTGATTGTCAATCTAACGCTGGATGAATTGGATAAAAAATTCAAACGGGTCAAATGAACCGCCCGGAGGACCGGGGTGGGATGGTTCCGGAAACAACCCCTCGGCTTCGACGCGGTTTGAGCCAAGGGTCTAAGAAGCCTCTTGGCAATCCCGACCGATGGGAGATCGCAGGCTGATTTTTTAACGGCACCTGTGTATGCGGGGGATGTCGATTTCGGGCGGTAAGATCGAATTCGTTTCAAGAGACCTCCATATGGAGTGTAAAAGCTTCATTAAGTTCAACTATTCGATGGATCACCCGTGTCGGAAAAAAAAGCACTGGTTCTGGTAGGTCCTACCGGAGTGGGTAAGACCCGGGTATCGGTGGAAATAGCCCGCTGGCTGCCGATAGAAATCATCTCGGCCGATTCGCGTCAGGTTTATCGTTATATGGATATAGGGACCGATAAACCCTCTCCGGAAATTCGTCGGAAAATCCCCCATCATTTTATCGATCGGCTGGACCCCGATCAAGAATACAGTGCCGGGCAGTTTGCCCGGGAAGCCCGGATTGTTGCCCAGGAGATTTTTTCCCGTCACCGGGTTCCGCTGGTTGTCGGAGGATCCGGTCTGTATGTCCGGGCCATGTTGGAGGGTTTTTTTGGAGAGGACTATCGGGATGAACAGCTGCGCCGGCGATTATTGGCTCGAGCTCGGGTGGAAGGGGCGGAAGCCCTGTATCAGGAGCTCCTGAAGCGCGACCCGGAAACGGCCCGGGGTACCCATCCCCATAACGTCAAGCGGATTGTCAGGGCCCTGGAGATTGTCTACCTGACCGGGCAACCGGCTTCCCTCATCCGCCGAAAACGTAAAGATCCGGCACCGTTTGGATGGGTTAAATTTGGCTTGTTAATGGAGCGCCCGGCGCTTTATGAACGCATTGATGCCCGGGTGGAGGCAATGTTTGATCAGGGCCTGGTGGAAGAAGTGCAGCGTCTACTGGAAAAGGGATATCATCGAGACCTGAATGCCCTCAATTCGGTGGGATACCAAGAAGTGATCGATTTTCTGGAGGAAAAGATCGATTTGTACACCTGTGTGGAGCTGGTGAAACGCCATACGCGGCGTTATGCCAAGCGCCAATTGACCTGGTTCCGTGCAGAAAAAGAGATCCGCTGGTATCGTATCCAGGATGATGTCGATGTTGCTCGGGTTGCTAAAGAAATCGCCGATGCGTATCTTTTGGAAGTGGATGCCGGCGAACGAAAGCGGATCGTAAAAGCGGAAAATAGCAAATGAAACACATTGTGTTTATTGTTAATCCCATCTCGGGTGTTCACCGAAAGCCGGAAAGATTAATTGCCTGGATTCAGGAAATATTCGGCCCCTCGGCCGCGGAATATCGCATCCTGAAAACCCGGCATCGGGGACATGGTGTTGAATTGGCAAAAGAGGGCGTTCGTCAGGGGGCCGATGTTGTGGTGGCGGTGGGTGGGGATGGCACCATTAACGAAGTGGCCCGGGGACTCGTGGGCAGCCAAACGGCGCTGGGCGTGGTGCCTGCGGGATCCGGTAACGGTTTTGCCCGCAATTTTCATATCCCCCTGAATCCAAAACGCGCCATCGCAGGATTATTACGGGCAACCTATCGCTGGATTGACGTGGGACAAATCAACTCCCATTTCTTTGTCAATGTGGCCGGGATGGGCCTGGATGCCGTCATCAGCGCCAATTTCGAACGGTTCGGGATGAGGGGACCCCTACCGTATTTCATTGTAGGCGTGCGGGAGTATTTTCGCTATCATCCCCGAGCCGTGGATCTACACTTTGATCATCAACGCCTGCAACGTTTCCCGTTGTTATTGTCTGTGGCCAATGCTCCCCAGTATGGGAACGGTGCCATCATCGCCCCAGAGGCGATTCCCGATGATGGCTATCTGGATTTATGCGTGTTGTCCCCCTTACCGCTATGGAAAACCGTGTTGAATTTGCACCGCCTGTTCACCGGAACCATCCATTACGTTAAAGCCATGGAAATTTTCCGTATCCGTTCTTTAACGGTGGAACGTTCCGGACCCGGTTATATCCACACCGATGGCGATCCCCATATGGAAGGACAGCGACTGGAGGTTCGCATCTTACCGCGCCGGTTGAAACTGGCCCTTCAGCCGGCCACTTGAGCGCCTTCCTGGATGACCGGTCATGACCTTTCCCCGAAATTGAGCCGAAAGGGTGGGTTTTCAACGGTAAGAACGGTTTGATGAAAATGGCAAAGGATGCGGAGCGCAGGGGAAGACGATCATCGATTCCACCCGGCATCGAATCACGGTGCAGCGCCCGTGCCACGGGTGTTATACGGGTACATTCGTTCTAAAAAGTCCTGTTGTCAGAAACAGAATGCCTGCAACGACGGCCGCCCCCGCCCCAAAATAGAAAGGCGCCCTTACATCGATGTAATGCCACAAAACGCCGGCCAGACTGCTGGCCAGAAAGGTAATGACGCCCGTGAGGGTATAGTAGGTGCCCAGCGCTGTGGCTCGAATGTTCTCCGGAACCGTCTGGGTGATGTATGCCTTGCTGATGCCTTCACTCATGGCCATGTAAATGCCATAAAGAGGAAAAAGCAGAATGATCATAATGGAGGAAGCGGCTTGTGCAAAGCCCAAATAGATGAATCCGAAGAAAAAGAAGGAAAGTGTTAATACCCGCCGGGCGCCCAGACGATCCGATATTTTTCCGATGGGGTAAGCCAGGGTAGCAAAAAATATGTTAAACAATACATAGAGGAATACCGTTTCTGTGGTGGAAAAGCCCATGGACTGAGCTCTCAGGATTAAAAAGGCGTCGGAGCTGTTGCCCAAGGCGAAGATAAGGCTGACGAAGAGAAACCGTTTGAAGGAAGGGGTCAACTGTTGTAGCGAAAGGCGGAAAGTCAATTGTTGGGCAGGGCTGCTTCGTGCTGGTTCTCGAACGCCCCAAAAAAGCAAAGCCAGGGCCAGCAATCCCGGAAAGAATGCCAGCAGAAAGATCAGGGAAAACCGCTCACCCAGAAGATGCAGAAATGCCAGGGCCAGCAGGGGGCCGATAATGGCACCCAGGGTATCCATGGCCCGATGGAGGCCGAAGGCCGCCCCACGCTGTTGAAGAGGGGTGGAGTCTGCAATGAGGGCATCGCGGGCCGCCGTGCGGGTGCCCTTCCCAAACCGATCGACAAAGCGGGCGATCAATACATGCCACCACAAAAAAGCCATGGATAACATCATCTTGGAAAAGGCCGAAAAGGCGTACCCGGCGATCACGAATGTTTTCCGATGCCGAAAGCGATCGGAAAGCCATCCGGAAAACACCTTTAAAACGCTGGCCGTGGCCTCGGCTATCCCCTCGATCAGTCCCACTATGGCCGCCGAGGCCCCCAGACTTCGGGTTAAAAAGATCGGAATGATGGGGTAGATCATTTCTGAAGCCACATCATTACATAAACTGACCCACCCAAGGATCCGGACATTTCGAGGAAGAGACGATGCTTTGCGGGAAGGTGTTCGCATGGATTGCATCCCGGTTTTCCTTTCTCTGTGATTGGATGGTAAAAATTACGGTGCGATATAAGGCATATGAAAACGATTTGTCGAAAACTTCTTGGGTTGATGAAAGGACTCGAATCGCTTCCTGTCGCCCGCTTGTCCCCCCAGGAAGGCCGGACAATGCCGTTTCCGTGCCGGGGTATCCGGAAGTTGGGGATAGTTATAACCGTTTTTTAATTGTTGTTTAATCCAGTGCAACAATTCCGAAGGGTTTTTCATGGGAAAGAGGGAAGCATCCATTTCTTCCAGGAGGTTTTTTAAGGAACGTCCTTCTACGGTCAGATCCGAAAGTTTCTCGATTAGCCCATCTCGACCCGCGGGAAAATTTACCCCTTTCACGCGGATCAACACTTCGATGGTCCGGGTGTATTCCAGGGTTTTGGGGGAGAAACGGGTGAAAAGGTCGACGTTGTTTCGACCGGCCTTGATTTCCCGGTCAGCAATTTTCGCCAGGGCGCCGGCGATGTGCGTTTTCACCCCTTCCCGGATGGTGCCTTCCGGCTTTTCCTTCACGATCGCCGGATCGGCCCGTAAAATCTGGCTGACCGTGTTTTTGGTGAGGCCCAACAGCTCCGCAATTTCGGTTTCGGTTTTCATGTAATCGTTGAAAAGCACCACCGCATAAGCCGCCTCCATCAGGGCGGGCAGCCAGGTAAGATTACTCGATCAATTGACGAGGGCCGCCCACGAATTCCAGGGCCTTCCGAAATAGTTGAAGGGCCGGCAGATCCATCTGCTTTTCGGCGGGTGGTTTCGGCTTTACTTCTGTCACCATTTTGTCACCCCCCTTCCCTTTTTGTGGAACCCTTTGTCAAAATTGCAAACTTTTTACGGTGCCGATTGGGAACATGTCAAAATTGATGCCAATTTCCTGGGAAGTCAGCGAGAGTCCACAATCGGAACAGAATGAGGGAGTTTACGGCTTTTGTTTCATTCGCAGGGTGCGCAGGCGATTGATGGCCGCGGCCATTTCGAAACGTCGGGGACGGGCAAAGCTGCCGGGGTGTTGTTCTGCACGTCGAAAGGGATCCAGGCAATCCAATCCTTTCGTATCCAGAAATTGCTCCAGTTTTTCCAGAACCTCGCGCAGCGTACAGCTTCCATCCATGAAAAGACGGGTGGCTAAATAGATGGCATAGCCGATGGCCCGGGTTTGGCTCATATCGACCAACTGCTCCACCGCGCGGAGTTCGATGCTGTGGACGCCGAATTGAATCCGGTCCGGCGTCTTGACCTGGATCTGGACTTCTTTCTTACCCCGGGAAGGATCAAAGCTGGAAGCCAGCGGGATGCGCTCGGTAATGTGCTCCAGCGGTTCAGGGATTTCGATTTTTCTCTGAGTGGGATACGTCCGGGCAACTTCTCGTGCTGCGGGGGTGACGTCCTCGGGTAAATAGTTGTGCATCATGATGACCGTGTCGGCCACATCCAGATAGTCTCCGCTGCCTCCCATAACCAGAATGGTCGAGACACCGAATCGTTGATAGAGTTCTTTGACCCGATCGATGAAAGGCGTGATGGGTTCGCGGTCTTTATGCACCAGCGCTTGCATGCGGGCATCGCGGATCATGAAATTGGTGGCGGAAGTGTCCTCATCCAGTAGAAGTACTCGGGCACCCACTTCCAGCGCCTCCAGTATATTGGCCGCCTGGCTGGTGCTGCCGCTGGCGTCGTCGGTGCAAAAGGTCCGGGTACTGCGACCATATGGTAGGGTACTGATGAAGGGACTGATGTCCACTATTTCCACCCGCCGGCCGTCCTCGGCCCGGATTTTCACCGCGTCGGCACGGGTCACCACGTACTCCCGACCATCGCCGGGAATGTGAGGGTAAACGCCCCGTTCGATGGCGTTCAACAGGGTCGATTTACCATGGTAGCCTCCACCTACAATCAGGGTGATGCCTTCAGGAATCCCCATCCCGCTCAGGATGTGTTGACGGCCTCCGGGTGCGTCTATCGGATGAGGGAGGCGGAAGGTCACTTCCAGGGAGGACGGCGATCGGAAGGGCACCGCTTCTCGGGAGGCCATGGGACGGTCGCTGGCCCCACTTTCCCGCGGCAAAATCGCCCCGTTGGCCACAAATGCAATTAATCGGTGTGTTTTCAACCGGCGGCGGATGAATTCCTGGTTTTCCACCGTAAATACGAAATGATAAACCTCTTCCGGATGCAGATTCTCCCACAACAGACTTTTTTGCACCATGGCAGGTAGGTCCTGGAAAAAGATCTCCTCCGCCTGCCGGCCCAGAATGGTGCGGCCTGCAGCGGGTAATCCCACATACAGGCGTGCCTCTAACCACTCGGAATCGATCTTCAGCGCCGTGCGCTCCAGAACCTCCTGTCCCCCCGCATCGATGGTGATTAAGCCGCTCTTTCCCGTGCCCCGACGCTGTTTGGCCATGGAGCGGATGCTCTGATGCACCCGACGGGCCAGGTAATCCGCCAGGGCTGTCTTCCGAACCGGATTGGCGTACAACTCCACAGGAAAACCCGCTGTGGAATGAAGCAGCCGTACCCGAAGGCGGGAGGGAGAAGCGAAAGGATCCCCCTGAACATGGTCGATGAATAGCTGGTATCCCGAAAAGCGATACGTCCCCTGAATATCTTTATAGGCCTTATAGCCTTTGCCGTCAATGCGGCGTAAAATGCGTCTCAATTGTTCCGCTTCCATGATCTTACCTCACCAGGCATTGGAAAAATTACTCGTGCCGTGCCATTTTGAAAGCCGCTTGGATTATCGCCGCCGGCGCCTCTTCCGTTGGCGACCCCAAAACGTGTCTAAAATAGAAAACAAAAAGTGCTTTGACAACGGAAAGGATGTTTTTTGTCGGGAAGTTATACTATCCCACGGATCGAAGTCGCCGGAAAACGGATGGGCGGTTATCCGACCGCTTCATGAAGGTGGAAGCGGTGATTCGCTGTTTCGAGAGGGAACACGGGTAGGCTGAGGTCGTAAAGCAGTATATTGTATCGGCATTCTAAGAGGGGTGTGAATACCCGGCTCAGGGACGAGGTGCCGTGGAGAGCAATCATCTCCCGGGAGTGAACCAAAATCTGCGAGAATGGGGAGTGGCGGTTGCAACCTTTTCCTGTTGAAACAGTTACCGAATTCGACCGCCGGCGGACGGCTCGATTGGAATGGAGGCCCCGAAATCGTAGGGGGTTGAAGGAGTGGCGCGTTCTTTCCTGAAACTCCCGGAAAATCGGAGGCTTGGGAAAAATACGACCTGGGCCCCCGTTGTCCTTGAGGGGCAAGATAACCGTTACCGAAACAACAGGAGGACCAGGGATGAAAGTTATGGAGATTCGCATCGTGCTCTTGGGCATATATTGTGTTCTGGGAACGCTGCGGGCGGGGGAAAATCGCCCACCCCTGAAGATCGGGGATCCAGCACCGGCGTTTCAATTACGCGATGATGAGGGGAAATGGCGGTCCCTGGAAGAATTTCGGGGGAAAAAGGTGGTATTGTATTTTTATCCCAAAAACGATACGCCGGGGTGCACCAAAGAAGCTTGCAATTTCCGGGATAATTATGAGCTGTACCGCAAGCACGATATTGAGGTGATTGGGGTTAGTTACGATTCTCCGGAATCTCATCGCCGATTTAAGGAAAAATACCAGTTGCCCTTTATTCTGCTCAGCGATTCCCATAAACAGGTGGCCAAAGCCTATGGCGCCTACGGAGGGGTGATGAAATTTTTTATGCCCAGACGCATGACGTTTTTGATTGACGAGGAAGGGAACATCGTTCATGTCTTCGAGAAGGTCGATGTTTCCACCCACGCCCTCGAGGTGCTAAAGGCCTTCGGCATTAATCCCGAAAATTCGGGAGAATAAAACCCCTCGTTCGGGGCTTAGAAAACCTGTCCAACCCAGGGTAGAAGCCACTGAGGGCTGTTCAGTGGCTTCTACCCGTCAGGAATACGGTGGGTTACGTTTAGTCCACCGGGTTGGGTTTGGGGGTTTCGTCTGTAGAAGGAGGCAGAATGGGATAAACGATTTCCGGTTGTTCTCCCGTCAGGGTTTTTAGAAAAGCGACAATTTTGCGGGTTTCTTCGCGGGTCAGCTGCAGGCCCAGCTGATATTCGGCCATCATGTTGACTGCCTCGCTCAAACTGTAGGTGCTGCCGTCATGAAAATAAGGAGCGGTCCGTTCCACATTGCGCAAGATGGGAACTTTGAAGACGTATTTGTCGGCTTCATTTTTTGTCACTTCGTAACGGCCCAAGGTGGTAAGGTCTTTTTCATAAGGCTTCACGACTCCGAATTTCTGAAACATGTTTCCTCCCACTCCCACACCATTATGACAGGAAATGCAGCCCTTCTCTTTGAATAGCCGATATCCTTCTTTTTCCTCCGGTGTCAGTGCCTGATCATCTCCCCGCAACCACTGGTCAAAGCGGGAATTGGGAGTGATCAGGGTCTCTTCAAATGCCGCAATGGCATCGGTGATCATATCAATGTCGATTTGCTCGCTGCCATAAACCCTTTTGAAGCGGTCCACATAGCCGGGAATGCTTTGGACGACTTTTACGGCCAGGTTGTGGGAGAAGGCCATCTCCACAGGATTTTCTATTGGACCCCCTGCTTGTTCTTTTAAGTCTTTTGCCCGTCCATCCCAGAACTGGGCAATATTATAGCGGGAATTCAGTACGGTGGGTGCATTAATACCGCCGAACCGCCATTGGTGGCCGATGGATCGGGGCAAACCGTCCACGCCCCCTGTGGCCAGATTATGGCAGGAGTTACAGCTGATGACACCGGATTTGGACAGACGCGGGTCAAAGAACAGCATCTTCCCCAATTCCACTTTTTCCGGGTCGAATGCCACGGTCAAAGGGATAGGTTGAATGGGCTCTTCTCGCACCGTGCGGGTGGTTTGCTGTTTTTCACAACTCGCCAGAATCATAAGAACGCCGGTTAAGACCCCGATGATGAGCCTGTTCCATCCCCTCATGATACGCTCCTCTCTATTTTTGACCGTTTCGTTCGTCGGTTTACTCGGAACCGGAATAAGTGAAATATTGCACAATACCGTGCGTAATTTGTTTAAAAAAGCCGCGGGAAACAACCGATAAGTTATTTTAGGTCGGCGGGACGGCGTTCCCGTCGGCCATCGGATGTCCCTGCCTTGCCCCCGGAAAGTGGCAAATGGGTGCAGATTTTACTTGCGCTAACGAAATAATTTCTTTATTCTTCTGTTCGATGTCAGAAGAAATCGTTGGTTAACCAAAAATAAAAGGAGAGAGTTTATGAAGAAGATGGCGGTGTATATGGTTGCCCTGCTGGTGATCGTTGCACTAAGTGCAAATGGTTATGCCTGTGGGGATAAGGAGAAAGAGGCGAAGGCCAAGGCGGCGGTGGAAAAGACGGCGGCCAAGGCCGATAAAGCCTGCGAAGATAAAGCCGTTAAGGCGTCCACAGATAAGAAGGCCGACTGTCCGGCCGGCGGTAAAAAAGCCGCGGTGCAAAAGGCGGCCAAGTCCGGCAAGAGCTGCGATGTGGATAAAAAAGCCGAGACCAAGGTTTCTGTGGATGTCAAACCGTCTGTGGATGTCAAACCGGTGGGTCAGCAGAAATAGGACCGATTGACATCCGGAGGTTTTTCTGAAGGCGGCACAGGGTGCCGCCTTTTTTGTTTTTTTGTAGGCGCGCCCGGCAGGGCGCCAAGGGAGACCGGGAAGTCCTCCACCGGCCCGGCAACGCCCCCTCCTCTGTCATTCTGAACGCAGCGAAGCATCTCTCCCTCTCCGTGCCTGAGATGCTGCGTCGCTGACGCTGCACAGCAGGACACGCCGCCCCCTATCATTTGGGTGACCTCGCGGAAAAGGATGTTCAGCCTCAGTAGTCCGCACCTTTGGTGGGCGCACCGGTAACAATCTCTACGCTGGCACTGGCTCCGATCCGCACGGCTCCGGCTTTCAACATATCGAGAGCCGTAGACCAATCTCGAATACCTCCCGAAGCCTTTACCCCCATCCGGTAAGGTGCCACCACCCGATCCATCAGCGCTACATCGGCTACGGTGGCTCCCCCTCTGGAAAATCCTGTGGACGTTTTCACGTAAGCCGCCCCTGCCAGGGCCGCTGCCTCACAGGCCATGACCTTTTCCTCATCTTCCAGCAACGCCGTTTCGATAATAACCTTGCAGATGGATCGGTGATGATCGCATACGGTCACTACCGCCGCGATGTCCTGGAAAAGCGTTACCAGATCCCGATCTTTCAGGGCCCCGATGTGTATAACCATATCGATTTCTTGGGCACCTTCCTTCAAGGCCTGTTCGGCTTCGCTAACCTTGATCGCTGTGGTATGGGCTCCCAGGGGAAAACCGACCACACAACAGGTTTTAACCGGATGGTTCTGGAGTATCGTTCGAACGATAGCAACGTATACCGGATTCACACAGACAGAAGCGAAACCATGGTCGATGGCTTCCTGACACACCTGATGCACCTGTGCCTTTCCGGCTTCGGGCTTTAGCAGGGTGTGGTCGATGACCTTCGAAACAACGGCTGGATCCGGCCTGGTTGATAATAGGGTGCGCTGAAGCCGCGCCTTTTCTTCCACTATCCAGGCTTGCCAGAACTTATTTTCGGGGGGATGGGTGAGGATTCCCGCGCTCTTTAAGGCTTTCCATACCTGCTGTTTCAGCTGTTCGATGTGGGTGTCGGTGAGGGGTATCTCCATGTTACCACCGCTTTTGTTTATGAAAGTTTAAAGGGAAGCATGGAGTAAATCAAGCGAAATTCCTTGTAAATCGGAAGGTTTGCCCCGCATGCATCAAATACATTACCAGGAAAATTTCCAGTAACGCCTCCACGCCCACTCCATCAAACGAAACGATGGATGGAACAGGAAGGGGCTGTTCCATGATTTTTCAACAGCAGGCCGTAGATACCCTGGGGTGTTGTTCTGATCCGATTGGATGTTCCTCAACGGGGGTGGCCATGGTTGTGGACCCGGACCCTCATGCGGCAAACTATCTGGAAACAGCCAGGGCGCATGGATTGCAAATTATCCCTATTATAGAAACCCATCTGCACCAAAAGATCATGTGAGTGGCGACGCGGAACCGGCTCGGCGGACAGGTGCACGAATGTATCTTCATGAAGATGCCGGGGCGTTTTTCCCCCGCCATCCATTGCGGGACGGCCGGGAAATGGATCTGAGGGAAATACGGGTGCGGATAGGGCCCCCACCGGGGCATTCGCCCGAAAGCATCCCTCTGTTGATTCACCTTCCGGCTCGTAGGGATCAACCCTGGATGGCATTGACCGGGGACACCCTGTTTGTGAACGATGCCGGAGGGCCCCGATTGGGTGGAGAGTCAGGATGCGTCGAATTATGCCGGAGAGCGGTATGACTCGGTACATGGCAGACGAATGCGTTTGCCGTTGGAGGGGAGCATCAGCCGAAGGGCCGGTTACGCTCCGCAACATCCCGGGCTCCCGGCGTCTTTTTCGTTTTGTCCAATCACAACATCGCCCTCCGGAATGCCCGAACATGCCACTGTTGTTCAGATAGCAGCTCCGGGAAAATATCATCGAAATGCCACCTGTTTGGTTGACACATATGAGAAATTTTTTTAAATTGACAGACAAATTCGATAACTCAAGGACGGTATGTTTTTCAAATTAGCCAAACATCGTCAGTTTGAGTACACACCCCGTTATTACAAACCGGAAGGCGAAGATCGCATCAAACAACGCATTCGCATTCGTCGGCAAAGGCAGCGGGCCAAGGGGCGTTCGTTGGTCTGGATGATAGCCGCTCTGGCGTTTGTGCTCTACGTCATGTATCTATTGTCTCAATTCGGAAAGTGATGAAGATAGGAGAAGACTATGTTCCAGATTAGCGAGGTATTGAAACGGGTTCCTTTTTTCCGGACCCTGGGCAGGGATGGCATCGATTTCATTGTAGAACGTCTAAAATTTAGGCCTTTTGAAGCAAACGAAGTGATCTGTAAGGCGGGCGATCCCGGAGACAAAATGTACATCATCATTAATGGAAAGGTTAAGGTGGTGGTGACGCCCGAGAATAGCGACGAAGAGCATGTGATCGCCTATCTGGGCAGCGGGGATTATTTTGGGGAAATGGCCTTACTGACGGGGGAACCCCGGTCGGCCACGGTGATCACCACAGAACCCTCGGAAATGTTCATTCTGCATAAATCCGACTTCGAAGTGGTCATCGAGCGGTTTCCTTCCATTACCCTGAGCATGGGGAAGATTATGAGTCAACGATTGCGGGATACTTTGCAACAAGCGGCCAAGGGAAGTTCCACCCGGATTGCCCCGGCGGTAAAAGGGAGTCTGGCCGAGAAAAAGCTGGTGGACGTGCTGAAGTTTTGCGAAAGCAACTCCTTGAACGGAAAGGTCATTGTGCGACGGGGGGAAGAAGAAGGGGAATTCCATTACGAAAAGGGCGTCCTCCAGAAGGTGATACTGGGGGATTTCAGTGAGGACGAAGCACTGGACCAAATGTTAAATTGGGAGGACGGTGAATTTATCATTAAACCCCGACCCATTCAGCTGGAAAATACCAGCGCCGTGGAGGAACCCGAAGGCCGACCGGCCAATCGCATTGTTATTGTCAACAACAGTCTGGTTGTCCAGAAGATGCTTCAGCGTACCTTCGAAAGCATGGGCTACGAGGTGTATGTGGTGGATAACGCCGCCAAAGGGAAAAACTTAGTACAAAGCCTTAAGCCTCATCTTGTGATTTCCGATACCAAATTGCCCGATGTCTCCGGAACGGAATTTTTAAGAATGGTTCGCGAGGTCAGTTCCGTACCGTTTGTGCTGTTAACGGAAGCCTCCAATAAAACAGAATTTCAGGATCAAGTGGCACAATCCGAAAATGTATACCTGACCAATTCCCATGAGGTGGGAGAGATTGTTAAGATTGTCGAATCGGTTTTAGGTTGAATACCGGTTGGAGGAAACGGTTGAGTAAACATTCGGAAATTGATCCTGAGATCTTAAAAAAAGCCTTTGATCTTTGTCGCTCGTTTGCCCTGCCTCTGCTGGGGACGGAGTTAACCACTCAATTTTTAAAGGAAAGTTACCGGAAAATTCTTCCCTATTTTCATGTGTTAAAATATTTTAAGTTGAACGATACCGCGCACCTTTCCATTGCCAAAAATGCCCTGACCGATAAAGAATTGTTGTGCTTTGCCGTATGGATGCAGCAATTTCTGAAAGAAATTCAACAGTTTATGATCGGGATCGGTCGGGTGGACATCGAAGCGATTACCGAAAGCATTAAAGAACCGCTCGAGGCAATGGGATTTTATGAATATTTCCATCAGGCGGAAGAGCTGGAATATTGATACGCAGCTTGTTCCCCTCCCGAGCGCGACGTTTTAACAGGAAAATTTCATCGTCCTGCGCACACCGGAAGCCGACGGCGTAAAATCGAACAAACGGTGACGGATTCCTTGCCCGCATGGGAAGGGGGAAATCTGCAACAACGGAAAAGGTGCAATGGCGAACCCCTGGCCCATTCTTTGTTCACCTTCTCGTTTTGCCTTTTGATTTAAGAGAGGTGGTTTATTATATTTTCCCGATTGAATGAAGCAGCCGGTGGGGGAAAGATTTTCCCCGGGTTCAGGCGGAGTTCCCTGGGGCAACAGGAACGTTTTCCGAGAGGCGGTGGACGAAAGATAAAAGATGGTGGTAACGGATGACACATGTGCCGGGAAGGTGGGGAATGACGAACATCCAGATGGTAGATTTGAAGCGTCAGTATTCACGGTTGCAGAAGGAAATCGATACCGCCGTTTCCCGCGTTCTGCATTCCTGCCGGTTCGTTCATGGTCCTGAGGTTCAGCAGTTTGCCCGAGAGGTGGAAAAGTATGTGGGTGTTGCCCATGCGATTCCCTGTGCCAGCGGAACCGATGCCCTGATGTTGTGTTTGATGGCCCTGGAAGTACAACCCGGGGATGAGGTCATCACCACGCCGTTTACTTTTATTGCCACCGCCGAGGCCATCTCTCTGGTGGGGGCCACCCCCGTTTTTGTGGATATAGACGAGCAGACCTTGACCCTGCGTCCGGATTTGTTAAGCGAAGCCGTCACCGCGCGAACGCGTGCTATTATACCGGTGCACCTGTACGGCCAGTCGGCCGACCTGAAGCCGGTGCTGGAGGTGGCGCGACGACATCAACTAAAGGTGGTGGAGGACGCCGCCCAGGCGTTGGGAACGGAATATTGCGGGCGAAAAGTGGGCACCTGGGGCGACCTGACAGCGGTATCGTTTTATCCAGGTAAAAACCTGGGGGCTTATGGGGATGCCGGCATGGTGCTGACCAATCACTCCTCCCTTGCCGAGAAGGTGCGCATGCTGGCCGATCATGGTTCCAGAAAGCGATACCTGCATGAATATATTGGCTTGAATAGCCGCCTGGATGCCCTCCAGGCGGCTATCTTACGGGTCAAACTGCCTTATCTGGACGAATGGAATCAGCGCAGGCGGGACATTGCCCGGAGGTATCGCGAAAGACTGGAAAAATTGCCCCTCACCTTTCAGCGGCTCCCGGAATATTCGACCCACATCTATCATCAGTTTGTCATTCGCACCCCCCGGCGGGACGAATTGCAGGTATTTTTGCAAAAACGGGGTATCCCCACCGCCATTCACTACCCGCTGCCCGTACATCTACAGCCGGCGTTTCGGCAACGCTATGGGTTTCGGGAAGGGATGTTCCCGGTGGCCGAAAAGGTGGCCGGAGAAGTGCTCTCCTTACCCATGCATCCCGATTTAACCGAAGAAGAAATCCGCATCGTCATCGAGACGATCGAGCAGTTTTTTCATCAACAGGCAGGATAGTGAGGTCTTTTATGTTGGATTTAAAATTCATTCGTGAACATCCCGACAAGGTGAAAAAAGGAATAAAAGCCAAACACGAGACCGGAAACG
Organism: bacterium; assembly: GCA_015485355.1. Taxonomy (GTDB): domain Bacteria; phylum Calditrichota; class Calditrichia; order RBG-13-44-9; family J042; genus JAADJD01. The sequence goes on from WFTQ01000034.1 coordinate 61,441, forward strand.
TCGACCGCATTCTGGCCCTGGATGCCGAACGTCGGAAACTGTTGCAGCAATCCGATACCTTGAAGCATGAGCGACGTGTCCTTTCGGAACAAGTGGGTCAATTGAAAAAAGAGGGCAAAGACATCAGCCGGGTGGTTGAGCAGACCCGTGCGATGGCGCAGAAAATTAAACAGCTGGATGAACGGCTGCGGGTCATCGATAGCGAGTTAGCCGCCGAACTGGATCGCATACCCAACCTGCCCCATCCCAGCGTCCCGGTGGGAAAGGACGCTTCTCAGAACGTCGTCGTGAAGGCCTGGGGCAAGTTGCCGGAGTTTGATTTTAAGCTATCCGATCATCTGGAAATTGGGGAGCGATTGGACATTATCGATTTCCCCCGGGGCAGTAAAGTGGCTGGAAGAGGATTTCCGGTTTACAAGGGGAAAGGTGCGCAACTGGAGCGGGCCCTGATCAATTTTATGCTGGAGGTCCATATTCATGAACACGGCTATCGGGAGGTGTTCCCTCCTTTCCTGGTGAATCGGGAAAGCATGCGCGGCACCGGCCAGTTGCCCAAAATGGAAGAAGACATGTATTACCTGGAAAAAGACGATTTGTTTCTGATTCCCACGGCCGAAGTTCCCGTCACCAACTTACACCGGGATGAAATCCTGTTTGGAGACAAATTACCGATCAAGTATTGTGCCTATTCCGCCTGTTTCCGTCGGGAGGCGGGTTCCTGGGGCAAGGACACCCGGGGCTTTTTGAGGTTGCATCAATTCAATAAAGTGGAACTGGTGAAGTTGGTATTGCCCGAAACTTCCTATGAGGAGCTGGATCGACTGGTTCAGGATGCCTGCCGAATTCTGGAGATGCTGGGAATTCCCTATCGGGTGGTGGAGCTGTGTACCGGGGACTTGAGTTTTGCCGCCGCCAAGTGTTACGACATCGAGGTGTGGTCGCCCGCCGAACGCCGCTGGCTGGAAGCGTCCAGTTGTAGCAACTTCGAGGATTTCCAGGCTCGCCGGATGAACATCCGCTTTCGCCGAACCTCTCTGTCCAAGCCGGAATTTGTGCATACATTGAATGGTTCGGGACTGGCCACTTCGCGCTTAATGGTGGCCCTTCTGGAAACCTATCAGACCGATGAAGGATCGGTCGTGGTACCGGAGGTCTTGCGAAAGTATACCGGATTTAATCTGATCAAGCGGGAATACTAATGCCGGGCCTTTTTCATCAAATTGTATTTATAACCGTTCTGGTGGGGGCTACCCTGATCGGTGCGGTTATGGTGATCGTTGTTGGCTTGTTCAATCCCTACGCTTCCGTTATCCGTTTCCTGGCCCGTACCTGGTCAAGAATTCTGTTGCTGGCGGCGGGTGTCCGGGTGACTGTCGTGGGCCGGGAGCATATCCAGCCCGGACAGAATTACGTGGTGGTGGGGAATCATCAGAGTCACATGGATATACCGGTCGTGTTCAGCTATATTCCCTTGCATTTAACGGTGGTGGCCAAAAAGGAGCTCTTTCGGGTACCTGTATTCGGGTGGGCCATCCGGGCGGCGGGTATTCTTCGCCTGGATCGTCAGGACCGCGGTCAGGCCATTAAAGTGTTGAATCAGGGAGAGCAGCTGCTGAAGGAGAAACACCTGTCTTTGTTGGCTTTTCCCGAAGGTACCCGTAGCCCCGACGGAACCCTCCGGGCTTTCAAGAAAGGTCCTTTCGTCGTGGCCATTAAAACCGGGCTGCCCGTCCTCCCGCTAACCATCATCGGGACCAATCGCATCCTTCCCAAAAAAAGCCTCTGGATACGGCCCGGCCGGGTCCAGCTGATTATCCATCCGCCGGTAAACCCTTCGGGTTATACCTTCGACACTCGGGATCAACTGGTCGAACGGGTTCGCCACATCATTAAGAAAGGATACGAGGAAAGTTATGCCGCCGTTTTCCAATCTAACAGTGGTTGAGCACGCCGTTATTCAGGACAAATTGGCCCGCCTGCGGCATAAAGACACACCATTCCATGATTTTCGTGCCCTGCTGGAGGACATCAGTCTGTTACTGTTTTATGAAGCCGCGCGGGCTTTGTCCACCACCGACCAGGTGGTGGAAACGCCCCTGGAAACCCTCACTGCCCGACGACTGACTCGCCCGATTTTGCTGGTCCCCATTTTGCGCGCCGGTTTGGGTATGGCCAATGGGATTGTTCGGGTATTCCCGGAAGCCCGAATCGGAGTATTGGGGATGTACCGGGACGAATCCACTTTGCAGCCGGTGGATTATTATCTGCGTTTGCCCGAAGATATGCACCATATGGATGTGTTTTTATTGGATCCCATGCTGGCAACCGGTGGTAGTGCCCGATCCGCGGTGGACAAACTGAAGAGGCATCGGGCCGAGTGCATTGTCATGCTGGCTTTGATTGCCGCCCCCGAAGGCGTTTCCCTTATGCAAAGGCATCACCCGGACGTCCCCATCGTTACCGCTGCCCTGGATCGGCAGTTGAACGCCCAGGGGTTCATCCTGCCGGGATTGGGCGATGCCGGAGATCGCTATTTCGGGGTTTAGTTGCCCGATGCGGTTTGCAATGCCGGACTAAACACCTCTACCCGGTTGCGTCCCTTACGCTTGGCTTCGTATAATGCCGCGTCCGAACAGCGAATCAAATCCTGAGGGGTATCGGCATCTTCGGGAAAGGCGGCAACGCCGGCGGAGATGGTGATGCCCTTCTCCCGGGTGAAGGGATGGCGCGTCTTTTCGATGATTTTCCGGAGCTTTTCCGCCAGTATCTGTCCGCTCCGTTTGTTTAACTCGGGACAGATAATGGCAAACTCCTCTCCGCCGTAGCGGGCCGCAGTGTCGCTCTTACGGGTGTTTTCTCGAAGAATTTGTCCGATCTTTTGCAATACCAGGTCGCCCGCCTGATGCCCAAACGAGTCGTTAAAATCTTTAAAATGATCGATGTCGATCATGATCAACACAAATTGAGATTGATGCCGGCGGGCGCGGTTCATTTCCCGACCCAATTGCTGAACAAAATAGCGATGATTGTATAAATGAGTCAAATAATCCGTAATGGCGTCCTTTTCCGCACGGATGAATAATTTCTTCAGATGTTCCCGCAGCTGCAGGTTCTGATAAATCAGGGTGGAGGTACGCAGCAACATATCCAGAATTCTTAAATCATGGCTGGAAAGCTTTCTGTTGGGATCGGTGTAGTCCATAAATAAATAACCACCGATGTAGAATACTTCGGAAAGTAGAAACTCCCTCAAATGATCTTCGATGTTTTGAACATCGATTTCCTCCGGAGCAGTGAGGGAGGACAGGAAAGGTTTCATCAAATCTTTGATGCTCTCTTTACTGCTCATCTGAAGGGCGGCATTTCCCGGAGTGCCCAGTATGGCCAGGGTGAAATGCTGGGTGCCGATTTCTTCCAGCAATTTTTGGATTTCTTGATGATCGATCTGCTGAATGGTGAGGTTGGGGAGGATTTGTCGGTCTTTGAACAACCGACGAAACAGCTGGGTCTGGAAGGGAAAACGAAAATTTTTCCAGCGGGAGTGAGGCAGTCCTTTGCCCATGGCCACTCTTAATATCAGGTTCTCGAAATCCACATCCAGAAACAGACAGCGATCGAAGGAGAATAATTGGCACAAATAGTGGATTAACTGTTGTTTCAATTGTTTCGGCGAATGGCATGTCTGAAGGTCGTTGATAATGGTGAGCAATTTTTCCAGCTTTCGGGAATAATCTTTTAAAGTGCTGGTGCGTAGTTTCAACAGGCTATTGGAGCGTTGCAGTTCCTGGAGCTTGATGGTCAGATTATCCACCAGCGCTTCTTCATACAACTGATGATAGTAATCGCGTTTTTCAACTTCCACCTCTTCCCGCTTACCCCGCAGGAATTGCCGGATTTGGTCCGCGAAGGTCTGCGGGTCGATGGGTTTACTGATATAGCCGTGACAACCAGCAATGAGGGAGAGTTCCCGGGCTTCGGCACTGTCCCGAGCGGTGATGGCCACCACAACCGTGTGTTTTAGTTCAGGGAAACTCTTGATCTTGGTGGTGAGGTTGGTCCCCGAAATGTCGGGTAAGTTTAAATCCATCAAGATGATATCCGGACGCAGCTCTTTGGCCTTTTTCAGGCCCTCCATACCCGTGCTGGCCTCATGAAAATGAAATTCCGGCCCATTCAGGATTTTACGGATCAACAGCCGCGAAGCGTAATCATCTTCGATATATAAAACCCTGTAACTCGTCTTTTCCATCCCCATCGGTGAACGCTGTTCATTTTATGGTTTCCCGACCGGCGCCCCCGCACCGGTAAGTAGGGATTTCACGATAACGGGTGCTTTCCGCGGCACCTTTCTTTTTATGCTATCCGATATTCGGGATGGGACAAGACAGCCAGCATTATGGTTTTCCCATACACCCATCCCTTTTCTTGTACCACCGCCCTACCTCGAGGGTTCGTCTTCCCTGAAGTGCAGCCCCTTGGTAATCGTTTTGACGGCTCCCTCCGCCCCCGGTTCTTAACCGTTCTTGGGTAAAATATAGATTCCCCGGCCAAAGGACGCAAGTATCCAGAGCATAAAAATTCAGTTTACAGAAATCGCTGTCAATCCAGACAGAAGAAGGCGGCGGGTTTTGGGGGATAGAAATTTCTAAAAATTTGGCTTCTAAATTCTTTTTTTTTATTTATATTTCTCGTTTAAGGGGACAAAAATAATCATGATTCATAAAATTGATGAACAACAATTGCTGGAAGGTTCCATCCTTCCTCTGATTATCAAACTGGCCTTACCAATGATCGTCGCCTTTGCTTTTCAGACCAGCTATAATTTTCTGGATCGTTATTTCGTTAGTCGGTTGGGGGATATGGCCACGGCGGCAATCGGCATGGCATTCACCATACAGCTTTTTTTGATCGCCGTGGGCTCCGGGATTGGCGTGGGCATTAATTCGTACATCGCTCGGAATCTGGGTGCCGGTCGGGTCGATCAGGCCGTCAGTACCGCGTTACATGCTTTTGTATTGGCGTTGGTTATCGGACTGGGGTTGACCATAGGGGGATTGCTCCTGCAACGTCCCCTGTTTATGGCCATGGGAGCACGGGGCGACTTACTGGAGATGATCTTAGATTATCTGACCATCATTCTGCTATTTGCTCCCATCGTGTTGCTGAGCATGTTTCTGAACAACGTTTTTCGAGGTTGGGGAGATACCCTGTATCCGATGGTTTTTATGGTGACCGGCACCGTTTTAAACATTATTCTGGACCCTTTGCTCATCTTTGGATGGGGGCCGTTTCCACGGATGGGCATACAGGGTGCCGCCCTGGCCACAGGCCTGGCGCGGGTTCTGGCCCTGGTGGTAACCCTGTGGGTGCTGTTCGGAAAAAAAATTCCCGTTTCCCTCAGTTTCCGAAAGTTACGATTTTCCTGGAAATCGGTAAGGGGCATTTTCCAGGTGGGCTTGCCTTCTTCCGTCAGTCAGTTCCTGACCAGCATCGCCATGGGGATCGTATTTGCCATTTTAAAAACATTTGGGGAAGAAGCGCAGGCCGCCTACACCATCGTCTTTACTTACGAGATGGTGGCCTTTTTACCGATTCTTGGAGTCGGCCAGGCGGTGACCATTCTAACAGGGCATAATTTTGGCGCCCGGAAACTGGAGCGATTGAAAACCATCCTCTACCGCGGCGTCCAGGTCGCCTTTACCATGATGCTTCTGGCGGCCATTGGGGTGGCCCTGGCTCCCCGCGTTTTTGCCGGCGTATTTGCCAAAAGCGATGCCGTATTGGATATGACCGCTCAGGCGCTCCGCATATCCGTGTTTGGCTATGTATTTTTCAGTTTTTATATTTGCATTATCGCCAGTTTTCAGGGCCTGGGCCTGGGACGCCAATACCTGTGGGCCAATCTGGTACGCCTGTATGTTTTTCAGTTACCGTTAATATTGCTGGGTAGCCTGATGTTTCATCTGATAGGTGTCTGGTATGGAATGGTGCTGGGCAATTTTCTCAGTGCGGGTGTGGTGACAGCCTGGTTCTTATACCTTTATCAAAAGAAGATCGTGGCCGGAAAATTCCGGGCAATTTGAAAAGGCCAGGAACAAGGAACGGTGTAAATTCATTTCCATAATGGAAAAGTGAAATTAAGCGGACAAAAGACCATAAAAATATGAGCTGGCGAGGAAAAATTGAGCAACTGGTTGGGCTGATTGAAAAATCGCCACAGCCCAAATCGTTTGAATCGAAAGCCGGGGTTTATGAACCTTATTTTTTGATCGAGCTGCGTGCCAGTAACTGGACCGTTTTGCCCTATGCCAATTACACCCGTCTGGATGGATCCCCGGGACGCGAGGTGCGGCTTTCGTTGGCGGTTATCGACAGCAGTAAAGTGAACATCACCGAAGATGAATTGAATTGTCTGATTTACCTGCAAACCAGCGTGGGCAATGATGGAAGACAGGTGTTCACCTATACCCAGCCGGTGGGATTTTTGCTCGATTGGTTGAGGCATAGTACGGTTCGGATCAAAGATATGGTGCAACGCCATCCGGAACCGGTTTCTTTCCACCCGGAGGCCGCCGCCATCGTGCTTCGCCTGAAACAGGGGAAAACGGGATTTTACCTGCAACCCACTCTAAAGTTTAAAGAATCGGCCCTGGAATTGGAGCACCCGGTTACCGTATTGACGTCGAACCCGATTTACATCTTGTACAACAAGGTGCTGTACAAGATCGACTCCCATCTGCCGGCCATCTTCTGGAACAATTACTTCCGCGTATACGAAAAATTCGAAATCCCCAAAAGCGAACTGGATGATTTTATCCGGATCTATTTATCCCATTTATTGCCCATTCTGGACTGGGAAAATTTGGCCGACCATTTGAAGGCCTACGAATTGCCGCTGGAAGAAAAAGCCATCGTGTTTACCGAAGAAAATCAGCATTTGCAGATAGAGGTGTTTTTCCGTTACCGTCGTTTCGAGTTTCCGGCCAATCCTCCGGCGGAAAAGAGTTTAACCAATGATAATGGCCATCTGTTCATCATCCGCCGGGATCGGGAAGAGGAAGACCGGGCACGGAATTTTTTAGAAGAACACGGGCTGATTTACCGCAGTGGTTATTGGCACATTGCGGCGGATTACCATCCTCTGGACTGGATGCGCCTGGAAGTCCCCCGCCTGGAGGCATTCGGATTTACCGTTTATGGGCTGGACAAACTGCATTATTTTCGGGTACACCGGGGCGTCCCCCGCATTCGGGTGGATGTGCAATCTCTGGAAGATTGGTTGGAACTACGCTTTCAGATTCGCGTGGGAAATCGATCCGTGATTATCCCCCAGCTGGTGCGTCAGTTGAAATCGGGTAAGCCCTATCTAAAGTTATCGGATGGGTCTCACATTTATCTTCCCCAGGATGTTCGGGAGCAGATTCTGCGCGTTTCCGAGGTTGTGGGAATTCGGGATGGGCACGAGAAGATTCGTTTGCCCAATGCCGGGGTAATGGTGTTGCAGGAACTGGAAGAAATTTTAGAAGATATCCATTTTGATGACGCCAGCCGGGAACTGATTAACCGCTACAAGGCATTTCGGGAGATTGAGCCTGTTCCCGTACCCCGGGGCTTTCGGGGACAACTGCGGCAGTATCAAAAAGCGGGTCTGGACTGGCTCCATTTTTTGCACCAGTTCCGGTTCGGCGGCATTTTGGCCGATGATATGGGTCTGGGGAAAACCGTTCAGGTGATAGCGTTGCTGACCCATTTAAAAGAAGAGGGTCGTTTACATCGACCGGCATTGATCGTGGTCCCTTTAACCTTGATTTTTAACTGGTGGGAGGAGTTTCAAAAATTTTCACCGGCCCTGCGCGTCCTGCGCTATTACGGCAATCGCACCGATCGGGTGAAAATGCTGGAAAAGTTCGATCAGTACGATGTGATCCTCTGTAGTTATGGGGTCGTTCTTCAGGATCAGAAACACCTGTCGGAGCGGGTGTTTGAATATGTGGTTCTGGACGAATCGCAAAAGATCAAGAATCCGCAAACCAAAACGTACCGGGCGGTGCAGAAGTTGAAGTCGATGCACCGGTTGGCGCTAACGGGAACCCCCATCGAAAATGCCCTTCAGGATTTGTGGGCCCAGTTTAATTTTGTCAATCCCGGTTTTCTGGGAACCCTGCCTCAGTTCGCCGCACGATATGTGGAAACATCGCCCGAAGAACGGGAACATGCCCTCCAAACGCTGCGGAAATTGATCTATCCATTCATTTTACGGCGCACCAAGGAAGAGGTCGAAAAACAATTGCCTCCGCTTTCCGAGATCATCCAGGTGGTGGAGATGACCGACAAGCAGCGCCGCATTTACAACCAGGTGCTGGAAGCCTATCGGCAACAAATTTTTAGCCAGGTGGATGAGCTGGGCATCCAAAAGGTACGCATGAAAATCATCGAAGCCCTGACCTATTTGAGGCAGATTGCCTGCCATCCCGCCATCCTGAAACCCGATGTTGATCTGTACCAGTCGGGGAAAATACTGCTGCTGGAAGATATGCTGGAAGAAATCCTGGGCAGGGGACACAAGGTGCTCATTTTCTCTCAATTTGTGCGTTTTCTGGCCCTGGTACGTCGGCTGTTTGAAGAAAAGGGCTGGAAGTATGAATATCTGGATGGTCGGGTGCGTAACCGAGCGAAACGCATCCACAACTTTCAGGAGAATCCCGAAGTGGGTGCATTTTTAATTTCCCTTAAAGCCGGCGGTTTGGGGTTAAACTTAACCGCTGCGGATTATGTGATCCACTTGGACCCCTGGTGGAATCCCGCTGTGGAACAGCAGGCCACAGACCGGGCTCATCGCATTGGACAGGACAAGGGTGTTTTTGTATATAAATACATTATTAAAGATTCCGTGGAAGAAAAAATCCGTCTGTTGCAGGAAGCCAAACGTCGGTTGTCCAGGGAATTGATTACCTCCGATGATCGGTTTATCAAGCAGCTTACCCGGGAAGACCTGGAACAGATTTTTGAAATACAACAGGGCCGGGAGGCATCGGGAAGCGGATAAAACCAGAAGCAGACGGATTTTTCATGCGGTACGATCAGGAACGGGATCAACTGCGTTTGTAATAGGGATTGGTGCCGCGGGCGTGGTCGGTCACGTCCAGAACTTCTTTAATTTCAGGGATGCTTCGTTTAATCATCACTTCGATGCCGCGTTTGAGGGTCACGTTTGCCAGTCCACATCCCTGACATCCGCCCCCCAGTTCGATGTAGGCCACATTGTCCTTCACGTCAATGAGTTGGACATATCCACCATGGGATGCCAGAGCCGGATTGATCTGTTCCTGGATCAGTTGGTGTAGTTTTTCGGCCAGCGGGCCTTCCAGCCGGGGCGCCGGTGGCGGCGGGGCATCGATACGAAAATTCCCACCCAAAGGGTTGTCCAGAAAATCCAGAACAACACCGTCCATAAAAGGAACGCTCTCGGCATCCACATAAACCTGGAAATCCCCGAGATCCAGGATGGTGTCGTCCAGATACGTTTCGTCTTCATAAACAAAGGCCAGGCTGTACTCCACGTTTAACGGGGAACGGGCATGGGCCAGAATGCGTAAGCCCTTGACGGGTTGCTCCATTTGACCCATTAATTCCACAATTTTGCGGCGGGCGGGTTCGGTAATGCTTATATTCAGCATGGTTTATTTCCCTCCAGTGCCATATTTTCGGGTATCCGAACAGGATTTTACAATATTATCCTTCCGCCTGCAAGAAAAATTCCTCTTGAGGCAGCGACCGATCTCAGCTCCAGGGTAGCCGATCCAGGTCCACATTACCCCCGCTGATAATGATACCCACCCGTTTCCGGTGAAAGATGTTCGGGTGTTCCAGCACCGCGGCCAAAGGTACGGCGGCCGATGCTTCCACGATGATTTTCATCCGCTCCCAAAGGAGCCGCATGGCTTGGATGATGGTGTCTTCCTGGACGGTGAGGATGGTTTCCAGATGAGAGCGGAGAATCTGGAACGTTAACGGGCATAAAGCCGTGCGCAGGCCGTCGGCAATGGTATCGGGGTTTTTCGGGAACACAATGCGACCTTCCCGAAGGGAGCGATAGGCGTCGTCGGCGGCAGCCGGTTCCGCCCCGATGCATCGCAGTGCGGGATGAAGCGCCCTGGCGGCCAGGCAAGTTCCGCTCATGAGTCCACCCCCTCCGATCGGCGCCATGATGATTTCCAGGTCGGGGACGGTTTCCAGGAACTCTAAGGCTGCCGTCCCTTGCCCGGCGATGACCCGAGGATCATTAAACGGATGAATGACCGTGGCGCGGGTTTGTTGCTGTATCCGTTGGAGGGTCTGTTCCCGGGAAGTCAGGGTGGGCTCACAGAAAGTGATCACTCCGCCGTAACTCTTTACCGCCGCAACCTTTACTCTGGGAGCGGCGTCGGGCATCACCACAAAGGCGGGAATCCCCCGGAATTTGGCGGCCAGCGATAGGGCCGCCGCGTGATTCCCGGAGGAATGGGTGCATACACCATGACGGGCCTCCTCCGGCGGCAAAGAAAAAACAGCGTTGCACGCCCCCCGAAACTTAAAAGCCCCCACTTTCTGAAAATTCTCGCATTTAAAGAATAACCGGGCACCGCTCAAGCGGTCCAGCGACCGGCAGGTCAGTACGGGCGTGTTTTTCGCGTACCTGCGTATGCTCTCGGCGGCCTCCCGGATGTTTTCAATCGTAGGCAGCTGCATGGCGGCCTTTTTCCCTGAAATTACGAGAATATTTCCGCATTGTCAAAATGAAATGCCTTCGGGCGTTTCCCGGAATTGTACTGACCGACGCGGCCCGAAAATCGATGTTTCCTTCGTTTCCAGCATAAAGAAAAATCTCGATTGTAAGAGGAGTCGATAGTTTGTATAATTTAACTGTGGAAAGATAATAAGGAAAATCTGCAAATTCACTATTTCACCCAATCACATCAACTCAGGGAGAACAACATGGCGAAGAGGGCAATGTTTTACCTGGTTTTCGCGTTGGGTATCGCCGTCTCGGGATCGCCGGTATCCGCCCAACAGGGGATGCAAAATCCTCATGCAATGTTTCAGAAAAAGAAAGAGCGCACCTTACCGGAAGGGGAGGTGGTTTACACCGTTCCCGAGGGTTGGGTAAGCGAACCTCCCCGCAGCCAGATGCGACGGGCTCAATTCCGCTGGCCGGGTGGGGAAGGTTCGGATGACGCCGTGTTGGCCGTCTTCTTCTTCCCCGGTACGGGAGGTTCTGTTGAGGCCAATCTGACGCGCTGGTACGGCCAATTTAAACAACCCGACAGCAGCAGCACCCTTTATCATGTGAACAAATCCTACCGCATTATCAATGGTATCCCGGTCACTCTGGTTTATGTTACCGGAATTTACGTTCGTCCCAAGAATCCCATGGTGATGATGGGTGGCCCGGTGGAGGAATTGCCCGACTATGCCATGCTGGCCGCCATTGCCGAAACCCGGAACGGACCCTGGTTTTTTAAAGCCGTAGGCCCACAAAAAACCATAGACCGCTGGAAAAACAGCTTTGATGAGTTCGTCAAATCGTTTCGCATACAGGGAGAAAAGCAGCAGAAGCAGTCGGAGAAAAAGTAGGCCCTTGGGGAATTCCCCGCCGTTGTCGTTTGGTCAGGTTTGCGGAGGCTGAGATCGGTCCGGTTCCTTTCATCGGCAGGGGGAACGCCCGGGGTGGGCGGGTTATTGAAGAGTAGCGTCCGTGATTTCCTCCAGGTGCTTGCCCGCAAATCGGAGATTCCCCTCCCGACGAGTGATATGGCGGGCGTCCAGAAATTCCAGCAAGGGGATTGCGTGCTTTCGGGAAATTCCCAACAGGGATTTGAATTCCGCAACGCTCAGTTCCCGATGGTTTTGAAAAAACGCCTGGAGCCGGCGGATCAACTCCCGAAACGCCTGTGCCGATAGGTAGAAACGTTCGTTAAGGGGGAGAATGGTTTCCTCTGCGACGAGGGCTGCCAATAGGGGTTTAAGGGCTTTTTCAGAGAGATGGAGTTGCTGGCAAATCGCTTCGAAGGGTGGAGGAGCCCATCCCGCGGATTCCAGAAGCAACCGGAGCTGATTCAGCTGCTGTTCCTGTTTGGAGGAACGTACCGGACGGAAGGCCGGAAGCGCCAGCCGGTCTCCTCGCAATTGGAGGTCCCCGTTGCGGATTCCCTGTTCCAGGGCGATCGGGATCGTTTCCGGTGGATAGCGGCGGGACAAAGTGGCCAGCAGTTCCTTTCGCGGCATTCCCGCCCATAAAGGATGGGCGTCGTGGTAGTGCCTCAACAGGCGTTGAATTTCCCCAACCATCCGGTCTACCTGCCGGCGTGAGAGGTATCCGGTTTGCCCTTCCCGGGGTACGGCAAAAATTTGCGACTGCATTTGGAGATTATTCAGGAGTTGAGTTAAGCGGTCATTTTCCAGACCGGTTTCCGCTTGAATCTGTTCGGGGTCCAGGGGTCGAATGTCCCGATTGTTTAGTAATGCCAGAATGCGCTGTTCCGGTGAACCCCGATGAAGCATTGTCGCCGTCTGAAGAAAAACGCGTTGCCATTTTTTGCGGTAGCGTGGGGGATTGGTTTGCAGGACGACACCGCCGGCTACGGTTCGCTGTGGAGAATATTGACGAATGATGAATCGATCCCCATAGGCGGCATGTACGGGGCGTTCCAGATGAACCTGAACATAGGCCGATTCGCCCGGGATAAGCTGTTTTCCCGATGGGATGATCAGGCGGCCCAAAACCTCCCCGGTGTGAAGATGCAAACGGATACGCTGACCGGTGCGGAGGGGAATGGGAGATGAAGGAAGTACCTGGAGGTGGGCATTTAACCGTTCCACCGGGTAAAACAGACCGGGCGTCACCAGGACCATTCCCCGGCGAACAATGGACGTATCTGTACCGGCCAGATTGATGGCGGCACGGAAGCCGGTGCTTACTCGATTAACGACCACCCCATGGGTCTGAAGAGTGCGTATCCGTACCCGCTTCATGATGGGCTGGATTTCCAACACCTCTCCGATGCGAACTTCCCCGCCCAATACTGTACCGGTAACGATGGTGCCAAACCCTTTTCGCGAAAAGACCCGATCGATGGGCATACGAAAAATGGAACCGCCTTTACGGGGAGGCAGGCGTTGCAGTGTTTGCTTTAGGATCGATCGCAACTGCGGAATACCCATCCCGGTCATGGTGCTGGTGGGAATTATGGGAGCGTCCTGAAAAGGCGTGGATTGAAGCAAGGTTCTCAACTCTTCTTCCACGAGCCTTAGCCACTCGCGGTCGACCAGGTCGGCTTTTGTCAGGGCGAATACGGCCTTCGGGATGCCCAGCATCCGAACAATATCCAGGTGTTCTCGGGTCTGGGGCATGATACCATCGTTTGCAGCCACCACGAAGAGCACTAAGTCGATCGTACTGACGCCGGCGACCATGTTCTTGATCAACCGCTCGTGTCCGGGAACGTCGATGATCGTAATGGATGGACTCAGGTGGGCAAAGCCTAAATCGATGGTGATGCCCCGGGCTTTTTCTTCGGGGAGACGATCGGTATCCACCCCTGTCAATGCTTTTACCAGGGCGGTTTTTCCATGATCGATGTGGCCGGCGGTTCCGATGACGAATTGCCGTGGAGACGGGCATCGGGCGCTCATTTGATCCCCTAATTGCCTTGAAGGGTGAATTTAATATGAATTTTTTCCCGTCGGTATGATGGAAATGAAAATCAGCGGTAGGGGCGGAAGCGTCCCCGGGCCGGACGACGGTGGAGCGTGTTCCGGGAAACGGATACCGGTCGCCGGTTTTGCTTTTGGCAACCATTACAAGCGGTTGAGTGCTTGAATCAAGTCCGGCAATTCTGCGGGGAAAACGGTACGCAAATCCAGGTAGAGTCGGTTGTTTTGAATGTATCCGATGATCGGCGGTTGATTTTGGCGCAGTTTTCGGGCCAGTGTGGATACGGAGTTTCGAGTGGGGTTGAGGCACAGCGCCACCGAGGGGATCGTTTCTGTGGCCAGGGCCCCGCTACCCATCTGGCTCTGGGAATCCACGATGTCAAGGGTTACCGAAGAGGTGGTAAGGGATTGGATCACCATTTCGCCGCGTTGCCTTAAGGTGTCCACGGGGGTAGTGAGCAGGTGCAATACGGGCAATCGCTGGGGAAGTGCTTCGGGTTGCAGGTACAGACGGAGGGTGGCTTCCAGGGCGGCGTAAGTGAATTTATCACATCGCAGGGCGCGGGCCAAGGGATTGCGTTTGATTTTTTTGAGAAAGGTTGTTTTGCCGACCACGATTCCGGCCTGGGGTCCTCCCAGCACTTTGTCCCCGCTAAAGGTGAGCACGTCGGCGCCTTCCGCCAGGGCCGCGGCGGCTACGGGTTCGTAAGGTAAATTCCACCGCCGGAGGTCCGTTAAGGCTCCACTGCCCAGGTCGTAAATCAAAGGCAATTCAAAGCGGTGGGCCAATTGGGCTAAAGCGTTTAGGGGGACGCTGCTGGTAAAGCCCACCACCCGGTAATTGCTGGGATGCACTTTCAAGATGGCCGCCGTGCGTGAAGAGATGGCCGCCTGGTAATCTTCCAGATGGGTTTTGTTGGTGGTGCCCACTTCGACCAGGCGCGCACCGCTGCTCTTCATGACTTCCGGGAGGCGAAAGCTCCCCCCGATTTCTACCAGTTCCCCTCGAGATACGATGACTTCTTTGCGTCGGGCCAGCGAATTCAGAACCAGCAGCACCGCCGCGGCGTTGTTGTTTACCACCAGGGCCGCTTCGGCACCGGTCAGCAATTGGAATAACCTTTCGACGTGCGATTCGCGTTTGCCCCGGCGACCGCTGGATAATTGAAACTCTAAGTTACAATACCTTTCCCCCAATTGCCGTATGGCCTCCATGGCCACCGAGGGGAGCGGCGCCCGACCCAGATTGGTATGGGCGATGATCCCCGTGGCATTGATCACCCGCGTAAGCTGCGGTGAAGTCAGTTGACGCAGCCGAAGGGTGATCCGGTCTTCCAGAAGCCGGGCAACGGTCTCGGGAGCCGGTTGCAGCTCCCCGCTGTGTACCGCCTGACGAAATCGGTGCGTTTCCTGCTGAATGATGGATTTTAAATGTCGCCGGGAGATGGCAAACAAGGCAAACAAAGGATGGTGTAACAGCTCCTGTACCGGGGGAATGGCCCGAAAAACGGCTTCCCGATCAACTCTGGACTTCATCCCGAACCCGAATATCCGGTTGAATCTTTTCGATCCGTACTTTAAGGATGCGGTTCTTGGTCACCCGCTCCACAATGAACACGTACCCGTTGTATTCCACCTTTTCTTTTTCTTTCGGGAGGGCTCCCAGTTTACTCAGGATGAATCCGCTGATGGTTTCGAACCCTTCTTCGGTGGGCAGGTTCAGATGAAACTGTTCGTTAATCTCTTCCAGCGGCATTCGGCCGTCGACGATAAAGGTGTTGTCATCGATTTTCTTGTAAAGCGGGGCTTCTTTATCGTATTCATCCTGAATTTCCCCGACGATTTCCTCGATAATGTCCTCCAGGGTTACCAGACCGGCGACACCGCCGTATTCGTCCACCACCAGGGCCATGTGAATGCGCTCTTTCTGGAATTCTCGCAGCAATTCGTCGATCTTCTTTTGTTCCGGTACAAAGTAGGCGGGACGAACCAGCTTTTCCAGATCCAGGCGGTCCCGGCGTCGTTTGATGAGAAAGGGTAACAGGTCTTTAACATACAGGATTCCGATGATGTTATCAATTCGTCCCTTATATACCGGGATGCGGGAGTGTAACTTGGTTTTAACCAGTTTCATCAGGTCGGTAAGGGTGGTGCTGGCTTCCACACATACCATGTCCGTGCGGGGGATCATGATTTCCTTAACGGTGGTCTCTCCGAATTCGAAAATACTGTGGATCATTTCTCGTTCGTCTTTCTGGAGGGTGCCGTGTTCCTCGCCCATCTGGACCAGGGTTTTCAATTCTTCTTCCGAGAGGAATGTTTTGTCTTCGGTGAAACCCATTCGTTTTTGCAGAAAACGGGTGAATCGGGCCAGGAAGTAGCTGACCGGAAAGATCAGATAATAGAAGAGCGAAAGGAGCCGACTGCTGAATCGGGCATACCGTTCGGCATCGCGGACGGCAACCACTTTGGGGATGATTTCGCTGGCTATCAAGATAACAAACGTTACCACGATTACATCCACAATAATTCCAATATGTTGACTCACCTGCATGGCCCTGCAGATGCGTTCGGTCAGGATGGCTGCCAGGGAGGCCGTGGTGATATTCACCAGGGTGTTGCCCACCACGATCGTGATGAGCAATTGTCTGGGATTCGACAGCAGGGCGGCAACCCGTTGTTCGGCGTTTCTGGATGAACGGCGGAAACGATCCACCATGGCGGGTGATAACGCGAAATAGGCCGTTTCGGAACCGGAGAAAAAAGCGGAAAGACTGAGTAATGTCAAGAAAAAAATGGTGTAGAATATAAGTTCGCTCAGCAACTCTTTTTTGGGTCTCCTATCTTAGTT